>NZ_KB892171.1:0-172314 GCF_000373685.1 Streptomyces sp. PsTaAH-124
CGTCGCCAACCAGCCCCAGGTGCTGGCCGGTGTGCTGGACATCGAGGCCAGTGAAAAAGCTGCGCGCTTCGTCCAGATGTGTGACGCTTTTAACATTCCGATCGTCACCCTGCTGGACGTTCCGGGCTTCCTGCCGGGTGTCGACCAGGAGCACGGCGGGATCATCCGGCACGGCGCGAAGCTGCTGTACGCCTACTGCAACGCCACGGTGCCGCGGATCTCGCTGATCCTGCGCAAGGCGTACGGAGGTGCGTACATCGTGATGGACTCCCAGTCGATCGGCGCCGACCTGACGTACGCCTGGCCGACCAACGAGATCGCGGTGATGGGAGCCGAGGGCGCGGCCAACGTCATCTTCCGCCGCCAGATCGCCGACGCGCCCGACCCCGAGGCCATGCGCGCGCGCATGGTCAAGGAGTACAAGGCCGAGCTGATGCACCCGTACTACGCCGCCGAGCGCGGTCTCGTCGACGACGTGATCGACCCGGCCGAGACCCGGGAAGTGCTGGCCAAGTCCCTCGCGATGCTGCACACCAAGCACGCCGACCTGCCCTCCCGCAAGCACGGCAACCCGCCGCAGTAGCGCGGCGACCCCCGTAACCCGGCGGACTTACCGCGGTCACCCCGCGGACCCCTCAGCCACGGAGACTGACACCCATGGACATGCCTGACATCCGCGTCGAGAAGGGCCACGCCGAGCCCGAGGAAGTCGCCGCCCTGACGGCCATACTCCTGGCCCGCGCGGCGGCCCGCCCCGCGGACACCTCCCTGACCCGGCACGACCGGCACAAGGCCCGCTGGCGGCGCCTGGAGCGCGAGAACGGCTTCCACGCCCCGCACAGCTGGCGCGGCTAGGACCGGCCGCCGGCCGCCCGGAGACCTGCCGAAGATCGCCGAAGGGCCCCTCTCCTTTGCGGAGAGGGGCCCTTCGGCATGTCCGGGGCGGGTTACCGCAGGCGGGCCATCAGCGCGTGCTCGACCAGCGTGATCAGCGCCGACTTGGCGTCCGCGCGGTGGCGGGCGTCGGTGGTGATGATCGGGGTGTCGGGACCGATCTGAAGGGCCTCGCGGACCTCGTCCGGGTTGTAGGGCTGCTGGCCGTCGAAGCCGTTGAGGGCGATGACGAACGGCAGTCCGCTGTTCTCGAAGTAGTCGACCGCCGGGAAGCAGTCGGCGAGCCTGCGGGTGTCGACCAGGACGACCGCGCCGATGGCGCCGCGCACCAGGTCGTCCCACATGAACCAGAACCGGTCCTGGCCGGGCGTGCCGAACAGGTAGAGGATCAGGTCCTGGTCCAGGGTGATGCGGCCGAAGTCCATGGCCACCGTCGTGGTGGTCTTGTCCCCGGTGTGGGTGAGGTCGTCGATGCCCGCCGACGCGGATGTCATGACGGCCTCTGTGCGCAGCGGGTTGATCTCCGAAACGGCGCCGACGAACGTGGTCTTGCCCACGCCGAAGCCGCCCGCCACCACGATCTTCGCGGAAGTGGTGGAGCGACTTGGAGAAACCGGCCCTCCGCTAGAGCTTGCGAAGTCCACTGAGCACCCTTTCGAGCAGTGTCACGTCTGGCTGGCCGCCGGCGTTCTCGTCGCCGCCGGGCTGATGGATGGCGACCAGGCCCGCCTCCGCCAAGTCGGCGACGAGAATCCTGGCCACGCCGAGAGGGATCGTCAGGAGGGCCGAGATCTCGGCCACCGACTTGATCTCGCGGCACAGATGGCAGATCCGCTGATGCTCGGGCAACTGGCCCTGCATCTGGTGCGGTTGCGCGGTGGTGTGCACCAGGGCCTCGATGGCGAGCTGGTAACGCGGCCTGGTGCGGCCGCCCGTCATGGCGTACGGGCGGACCAGAGGGTTGTTCTGCGACGCCGGTGCGGGCATCGGCTCGGGGGAGTACCGCTGCGGCTGCACCGGCTGGATGCGCGGCGCCGGCGGCTGGTCGTACGGCGAAGGGCCGGGGCCCTGCGGGGCGTAGGGCTGCCGGTGCTGCGGAGCGGAGGGGTAGGCGTACGGGTCGACCGGGCCGTTGCCGTGTCCCTGGGCGGGACCGTACGACCAGTTGCCCGAAGCCGAACCACCTGGGTGTGTTGCCACTCTTACTCCTCCTCCGACTGCGCCGGGCACCCCACAGAGGGGAAGCCGCGTCCCGAAACCTTACGGCCCCGGGACACCGATACGCACCGTACGTCCTTCAGTTGAGAAGGCTTCCCTGGAGCTCCGCACGGAGATCCGGGGTGAGGACCGTTCCCGCGCGGTCCACGAGAAGGGCCATTTCGTACCCGACGAGACCGATGTCCGCTTCCGGGTGGGCGAGGACGGCAAGGGACGATCCGTCGGAGATGGACATGATGAAGAGGAATCCCCGCTCCATCTCCACAACCGTCTGGTTCACGCTGCCGCCCTCGAAGATGCGCGAGGCACCGGCGGTCAGCGAGGTCAGACCGGAGGCGACGGCCGCGAGCTGGTCGGCACGGTCGCGGGGAAAGCCTTCGGACATCGCCAGAAGGAGTCCGTCGGCGGAGACCACCACGGTGTGGGACACCCCGGGGGTGTTGTCCACGAAGTTGGTGATCAACCAGTTCAGGTTCTGTGCCGCCTGGCTCATCGGGCTCACACTAACGCTCCTGGTTGTAGGTGCTGTCAGGACCACTGTGTTCATTCCTTGTGGCCTGGCCGTTCTTTTCACTGCCCGCGCTGCGTCCCCGCTGCACGCCCTGGCGCAGGTTGCTCAACCTGCCCCGGACGTCCTCGGGGGCGCGGGAGACCTGTGGGCCGCCCTGCGGGGTCGATTCCGCGGTGCCCTCGACCAGGTTGGCCTTGGGCACCCGCCGCGGCAGACCGGAGGAGGTGACCCCGCCCGCCTTGGGCTTCTTGAGCTGCGAGGCCTGCTGCCACCGCTCGTCGTTCGCCGAACGCCAGCCGCTGCCACCGCCGTTGCCGTTGCTCTCCGCGTCCGGGGCCGGTGCCTGGGACACGGGCCCCGAGCCGTTCACGGTGCCCGCGGTGGAACCGCGGCGCGGCAGTCCGGCGTCCGTCAGTGCGTGTCCCGCCCCCGCGTCCGGCTCCGGCAGGCCGAAGCCCGTGGACTCGGCCCCGGGCGCCTCGGCGGTCTGCGCGGCGTCCGCCTCCGCCTGTGGAGCGTACTGCTCCGGATAGCCGTTCGGGTAGCCGTCCGGCTGCGGCCAGTCGTCCTGGTAGGGCTGCTGCGGGTACGCCTGCTGCTCCTGGTACCCGGCGTACGCGTCGGCCGGGTAGCCGCCGTTCTGCGCCGGGGCGCCGTCGGGCGCGTAGTACGCCTGCTGCTCGTACGGCTGCTGCTGGTCGTACCCCTGCTGCTCGTACGTCTGCTGGTCGTACGTCTGCTGGTCCGGGGCGTACGCGGCGGGCTGGTCGTAGCCGGGCTGCTGCTGCGGGTACGGCGCCGGGCCGGTGCCGTACGGCTGCTGCTGCCCGGTGGACTCCTCCGGGTGGGCGGCGGCCGGCGGACCCTCCTGCGGCGGGGACTCCAGGGTGGCGCGGCGCCCCTCGCGCTTGAGCGAGCGGCCGACCGGGTCCAGTTCCCGGATGTCGTCGGGGACCTCGGCGTAGCGGCTGTCGTCGAAGCCGAGTTCGGCGGCCGTGCGCAGCGACGGCCGGCCGTCCGCGCCCTGGCCCCGCTGCTCCTGGAACTGCTGCTCGGGGATGATCTGCGGAACGGTGAACTCGTCGCCGCCCACGCCCTGTTCGGCGCTGCCGCCGTGGGTGATGGCGTCCGGGAGCATGACCAGCGAGGTGGTGCCCGCCTGCTCGCCCGAGGGGCGCAGCTGGACGCGGACACCGTGCCGGTCCGCGAGCCGGCCGACCACGAACAGGCCCATGCGCTGGGAGATCGCCACGTCCACGGTGGGCGGGTTGGCGAGCTTGTGGTTGATGTCCGCGAAGTCCTCGGCGGTCAGGCCGATGCCCTTGTCGTGGATCTCCACCATGATCCGGCCGTCGGGCAGCCGGGTCGCGGTGACCCGGACCTTGGTCTGCGGCGAGGAGAAGGTAGTGGCGTTCTCCAGCAGCTCGGCCAGCAGGTGCACCAGGTCGGTGACCGCGCGGCCGTGGATCTCGGCCTCGGGGACGCCGGACATCTCGATGCGCTCGTACTGCTCCACCTCGGAGGAGGCGGCCCGCAGCACGTCGACCAGCGGGACCGGCTGGTCCCAGCGGCGGCCGGGCTCCTCGCCCGCGAGGACCAGCAGGTTCTCGCCGTTGCGGCGCATCCGGGTCGCCAGGTGGTCCAGCCGGAAGAGGTTCTCCAGCTGGTCCGGGTCGGCCTCGTTGTTCTCCAGGTCGGTGATCAGGGTCAGCTGGCCCTCGATCAGCGACTGGTTGCGGCGCGAGAGGTTGGTGAAGATCGCGTTGATGTTGCCCCGCAGCAGGGCCTGCTCGGCGGCGAGCCGGACCGCCTCGCGGTGCACCTGGTCGAAGGCGCGGGCGACCTCGCCGATCTCGTCGGTGGACGTGATCGGGATGGGCGCGACCCGGGTGTCGACCCGGCCCGGGTCGGTGCGCGAGAGCTGGTCGACCAGCATCGGCAGGCGCTGCTCGGCGATGCCGAAGGCCGCGTTGCGCAGCCGTCGCATCGACCGGCTCATCTGGCGGGCCACCAGACCGGCCAGGAGGAAGGCGGCGAGCAGCGCGACCACGACGACGGCGCCGGTGACGAACGCCGACCGCTTGGCGTCGGCGGCGATGCCGGACGCCTCGTCCACCGCGTTGTCGGCCATGTCCGACTCGATCTTGCGGTACGCGTCGAACTTGAGGGTGTTCACGGCCCACCAGTTCTGCGCGGTGATGCCCTTGCCCGCCAGCGCCTGGCGCTCGGACGCCTCGGTGCCCTTCAGTGTGGCGAGGGCCGTGACCATCTTCTGCGGGTCGGACGGCGGGGCCACGTAGTCGGGGTCCTTGGCCTTGGACTCCTCGGTCAGCGCCGCGGCCTTGGACCGGACCTCCTGGTTCTGCGCGTCGAGCTTGTCCGCGTCCGCCTGGGTGCCGCCGCCGAGGTACTCCTTGAGGGCGATGTTCTCCAGGTAGGCGTAGGAGGACAGGGCGATGCGCTGGCTGGCCAGGTTGCCGCCGTCCGGGCCGGGCGCGATCAGCAGGTGCATCCCGATGGAACGTTCCAGCGACAGCGCGGCCTGCGTCAGCGACATCGCGTAGACCGTGCGGCCGTAGGAGGTGATGTTGCCGGTGCCCAGGCCCAGCTCGTTGGCGAACTCCATCAGCGGGTGCGCGACCTGGACGTAGCCCTCCTCGGTCTGCACGCCGTTGAGCTTGGAGGTGTAGGCGGCGGCGCGCAGCGACTCCAGCTGCGGCTCGGCCTCCCGGAACAGCTTCAGACGGCGCTCCAGACCGGCCTTGTGCGGCATGCTCTTCGCGGCCTGGTCGAAGGCGTCCGCCGCCCGGTCGGTGAGGCCGCGGGCCCGGACGACGGCCGTGTCCTTCTGGCCCTTGCCCTGGAGCAGCGGAGCGGCGGTGGTGTCCCGCTCGTTGTACAGGGCGTTGGCGTAGGTGAGGGAGGCGCGCACCAGGCGCGCGGTGTGCTCGGCGTCCTGGGCGTCCTGCCAGGTGTCGATCGAGCTCTTGACCTGGAAACCGCCCATGACCAGGCCGACCAGTACGGGGATGAGCAGGATCGCGTTCAGCCGGGCGGGCACCCGCCAGTTGCGGGGGGAGAGGCGGCCCCCGGCCGGCGCGGGTGCGGCGGCCTGCTCGGCCGCGGGCACATGCGTGGGCGCCGCGCCGCGCGGCGGCGGGGTGAAGTTGCCCCGGGCCGACGGCTCAGGACCGTTCTTGCTTCGCCTCACTCGACCAACAACCTCTCGGCGGTCGGCACCTACGTTGTGCCGCAGTGTCTCAGAGCCCTGTCCGCCGTGGACGGACATCACGACCACTCGGTACCGCTCAGCGCGTCCTCGCTGAGCGGTACGTCGTCGGTCATGGGGCAGTTCAGGCATTCCAGCACGCCGACATGCGCTCTTCCAAACAGTGGAAAGCACCGATTGAGAGTGATGTAAGTCCCAGATAAAACGGTCATAAAGAACGAGCCGCGCCAAAAAGCGGGGATCTCGTGCGCACAGCGACACCGAATGTGCGCGACGCGTTGCGTCACCACCCGATTCTTCTGCCGAAACGTTATGAACGCCGAGGCCGGCCGTGTCCCACGACACAGCCGGCTCCGGTACGTCTACGGCAACTGCCGTATGGCCTTGCCTACTTGGATGCTAGGCGAAAGGTGTCCCCGGTGTCACCGCAACCGGGCCATCAGCGCGTGCTCGACCAGCGTGATCAGCGTCGACTTGGCGTCGGTGCGGTGCCGGGCGTCGGTGGTGATGATCGGCGCGTCCGGGCCGATCTGGAGCGCCTCGCGGACCTCGTCCGGCGTGTACGGCTGCTGGCCGTCGAAGCCGTTGAGGGCGATGACGAACGGCAGTCCGCTGTTCTCGAAGTAGTCGACCGCCGGGAAGCAGTCGGCCAGACGCCGGGTGTCCACCAGCACCACCGCGCCGATGGCACCCCTGACCAGGTCGTCCCACATGAACCAGAAACGGTCCTGCCCGGGGGTGCCGAACAGGTACAGGATCAGGTCCTGGTCGAGCGTGATGCGGCCGAAGTCCATGGCCACCGTCGTGGTGGTCTTGTCCCCGGTGTGCGTGAGGTCGTCGATGCCCGCCGACGCGGACGTCATCACGGCCTCGGTACGCAGCGGGTTGATCTCCGAGACGGCACCGACGAAGGTCGTCTTGCCGACGCCGAAGCCGCCCGCCACCACGATCTTCGCGGAGGTGGTCGCCCGGCCGCCGTCAGAGCTTGCGAAGTCCACTGAGCACCCTTTCGAGCAGCGTCACATCCGGTGCGCCACCGTTGTTCTCGTCGCCGCCCGGCTGGTGGATGGCCACCAGCCCGGCTTCGGCCAGGTCCGCGACGAGGATCCGCGCCACGCCCAGCGGCATCGCCAGGAGCGCCGACACCTCGGCCACGGATTTCACCTCGCGGCACAGATGGCAGATCCGCTGGTGCTCCGGGAGCAGTCCCATCAGCGCTGCCGGGTCGGCCGTGGTGCTGATCAGCGCCTCGATGGCGAGCTGGTAGCGCGGCCGGGTCCGGCCGCCGGTCATCGCGTACGGACGAACCAGCGGCTGGTCGCCCTCGTCCCCGTACGGCTCGGCGTACGGATCATGATGGGCGGTGGGCGGGGTCATGAATCCTCCGGGCGGGACAGCAAGTCGGTCGGGCGAGCCGTCGGACGAGGCCGGTGGGGGGATTGTGTCGGCCGGACGGTGATGTGGTGACGCGGGTGGTGCCGGGGCCGGTCAGTGGAGCAGACTGCCCTGTAGTTCAGCGCGCAGGTCGGGCGTGAGGACGGCCCCCGCGCGGTCGACGAGCAGCGCCATCTCGTAGCCGACGAGGCCGATGTCGCACTCCGGGTGGGCCAGTACCGCGAGGGACGACCCGTCCGAGACGGACATGAGGAACAGGAAGCCGCGCTCCATCTCCACGACCGTCTGCGCCACGCTGCCGCCCTCGAAGATGCGCGAGGCACCGGCGGTCAGCGAGGTCAGACCGGAGGCGACGGCCGCGAGCTGGTCCGCGCGGTCCCGCGGAAAGCCTTCGGACATGGCCAGAAGGAGTCCGTCCGCGGACACCACGACGGTGTGGGACACCCCCGGGGTGTTGTCCACGAAGTTGGTGATCAACCAGTTGAGGTTCTGTGCCGCCTGGCTCATCGGGCTCAACTAACGCTCCTGCTGGTGAGTGGGGCTCGGGAAGCTGCCCGTCTGGCCGGTGCCGGCCTGACGACCCTGTGCGATGCCCCGACGGAGATTGGTCAGCCGGCCGCGTACGTCGTCGGGCGCACGCGAGACCTGCGGACCGCTCTGGTGCTGTTGCTGCTGAGCCGTGCCCGGGACGAGGTTCGCCCTGGGCACCCGGCGCGGCAGGCCGGAGGTGGTGACGCCGCCCGCCGCCGGCTGCCGGACGCGCTCGGCCTGCCGGACGAGTTCGTCGTTCGGCGAGGTGCGCCAGGCGGAGGTGGCGGGACGCTGGGGGTTGGCGGGAGCCGGGGCGGTGGGGGGCGCTTCCGGGGCCTGCGGCTGCTGGGGCTGCTGCGGCGCGGCCTGCTGGCCCGCCTGCTGCTGCCGCTCACCGCGGAACCAGTTGGTCTCCAGGGTGTCGAACAGCGGCGTCCTGCCGTCGCCGGGACCCGAGGCCGGAGGCAGCGCCCACTCGTCGCCGGGCGCGCGGCCCGCCTCGGGCTGCTGCGGGGCCGGCGGACGCGGGGCGCCGAAGTCGGCGGGACCGGACGGCTGGGGCCGCTCGAACTGGCCGGTGGACGACGGGTCCTGACGGACCGGCAGCGCGTGCCCGCCCGTGGCGGAACCGTCGTGACCGGGCTGCGCGAACTGCCCCGTGGAGCCGTTGTCGTAGCCCTGCGGGGCGTGGAACTGGCCCGTGGAGCCGTTGTCGTAGCCCTGCGGGGCGGCGAACTGCCCCGTGGAGCCGTCGTCGTAGTGCTGCGGAGCGGCGAACTGGCCGGTGGAGCCGTTGTCGTAGCCCTGCGGGGCCGCGAACTGGCCGGTGTCCGCCGGGTTGCCCTGGCCGAAGCCGGGGCCGCCCTGCTGTACGGGGTTCTGCGGGGTCTGTGCCGGGCCGAAGATGTCCGAGCGGACGAACGCGCCCGGGTTCTGCCCGCCCTGGGCACCCTGGTCCGGGAACTGACCCGCGGACCGGCCGCCGTCGGCGTCCTGGCGCGGCGCCTCGAAGCCGGGGCGGCCGTAGGCCCCGGTGTCCGCCGGGCCGGGGCCCTGGCGGCTGTCGGGTCCGGGCAGCACCGGCATCTCGGCCGTGGCGGCCGGACCCCGGTGGTCCTCGATCCGCGGCATGCGGGAGGTCTGCGCCTGCTCCGCCTCGTCGTGGCCGCGCGGGGTGTCGGGCGCGCCGGGACCGGCGTTCTCGCTGCCCCAGCTCGGGGTGCGCGGCTGCGGGTTGCCGCCCGGCAGCTCCGCGCGCGGACCACCGCGCGACGGCAGCTGCGGCTGCCTGCCCTGCTCGCCGCCGTTCGGCCGGCGCGGCGGCAGCGCGCCGCGTCCGCCGCCGAAGGCGTCCGGCCGCTCACCGCCGAAGGCGTCCTGCCGGTTGCCGCTCTGCTGTCCCTCGCCGAAGCCCTGGCGGTTGCCGCCCTGACGGCCGTCGTCGAAGCCCTGCGGAGCGCCGGTGCGGGTGTCGTCGCCGAAGCCGCCCTGCCGGTTCCCCGGCTGCTGTCCGTCGCCGAAGCCCTGGCGGCCGCCGCCGAAGACGTCCTGCCGGGCGCCGCCCTGCTGTCCGTCGCCGAATCCCTGCGGAGCGCCCGGGGCCCGGCCGCCGAAGCCGGACCCGGCGCCCGCCGGTTCCGGACGGCCCTGCTGGGGCAGACCGGGACCCTGCTGGCCCTGGCCCTGGCCCTGCTGACCTGGCTGGCCCTGCGGTCCGCGTGCTCCGCCCGGAGCGCCGGGGCCGCCCTGGCGGCCACCCGTGCCGGGCAGCGCCGCCCGCGGACCCTGGCCCGCGCCGACCTGGCCGCGCTGGGCGCCGGGGCCGAGCCGGTTCGCACCGCCCGGCGCGCCCGCGCCGAGCGGACCGCCGCCCGCCTGACCGCTCTGGCGCCGCGCCGCCGCCGCGCCCGCGGCAGCGGCGGCAGCCGCCGGACCGCCCACGGACGGACCGCCGGCCTTGCCGGGGGCCGGCTTCTTGCCGCCCTGGGCGACGTCCACCGGCAGCATGACGAGGGCCGTCGTACCGCCCGAGTCGGACGGGCGCAGCTGGATGCGGATGCCGTGCCGCTGCGACAGCCGGCCGACCACGAAGAGGCCCATGCGGCGGGAGACGGAGACGTCCACGGTGGGCGGCGAGGCCAGCCGCTCGTTGATCGCGGCCAGGTCCTCGGGGGAGAGGCCGATGCCGGTGTCGTGGATCTCGATGAGGACCCGGCCGTCCGGCAGCGCGTGACCGGTGACCTTGACCTTGGTCTGCGGGGAGGAGAACGAGGTGGCGTTCTCCAGCAGCTCGGCGAGCAGGTGCACGAGGTCGTTGACGACGCGTCCGGCGACCTCGGTGGTCGGCACCGAGGCCAGCTCGATGCGCTCGTACTGCTCCACCTCGGAGGCGGCGGCGCGCAGCACGTCGACCAGCGGGACCGGGCGGGTCCAGCGGCGGCCCGGCTCCTCACCGGCGAGGACGAGGAGGTTCTCGCCGTTACGGCGCATACGGGTGGCGAGGTGGTCGAGCTTGAACAGCGAGGAGAGCTGGTCCGGGTCGGCCTCGCGGGACTCCAGTTCGGAGATCAGCGACAGCTGGCGCTGGATCAGGCCCTGGGAGCGGCGCGAGAGGTTGGTGAACATCGCGTTGACGTTGCCCCGCAGCAGGGCCTGCTCGGCGGCGAGCCGGACCGCCTCGCGGTGCACCTCGTCGAAGGCCGCGGCCACCTGGCCGATCTCGTCCCGGGAGTGCACACCGACCGACTCCACGGACGTGTCGACGTCCTGCGGGTCGGACTCGGAGAGCTGCTTGACCAGCTCGGGCAGGCGGTCCTGGGCGACCTTGGTCGCGGTCTCCTGGAGCCGGCGCAGCGAGCGGATCATGGAGCGGGCCACGACGAAGGCGCCGACCAGCGACACACCGAGGACGAGCAGGATCAGCGCACCGGAGATGATGGCGTCGCGCTCGGTGGCACTGCGCAGCGAGCGGGCCTTCTGCTCCATCTCCTCCAGCAGCGTGTGCTCGATCTTCTTCATCTGCTCGATCTTCGTCGAGCTGTCGTCCACCCAGTCGCGGTAGGAGCGCTTGCTCTGCTGGGCCAGACCGGTGGAGCTGTCCAGGGCGCGCTTGGCGTAGGTGTCCGCCGACTGGATCGTCGGGTTGCCCTCCTCCATGGGCTTGATCAGCTCTTCCGCGCCGTCGCCGTAGATGTTGCGGAAGCTGTTGATCTCGGAGGTCTGGCTGTCCAGCGCCGACTGGGCGTAGAGCCGGTCGTTCTCGGCGAGGTTGCCTGCGGAGGTGTTGTTCGCGGGCAGCGCGGCGGCGATGACGGCACGCTGGACGGAGGCGTACTCCTTGGCGGAGGAGAACGCGGACAGCGCGCGGGTGCGCTGGATCATCTCCGGGTTGCTGGTCGCCTCGGCCATGTCCTGGGAGAGGCTGAGCAGTTCGGTGATGAGCCGGTGGTACGCCTCGACGGTCTGGGTCGAGTTCCGGTCGTGCGCGTAGGCCGTCTTGCGGATGGAACCGAGGTGGTTCAGCTCGCTGGCGAGGCCGACCAGGGTCTCGCGCACGCCCTGGAGGTTGCCGCCCTTGCTGGCGCTGTCGATCTCCTCGGAGGCGGCCAGGAAGACCTCGGTGGCCCGGTCGGTCTTGTCCCGGAAGCCCTTGACGGTGATGGCGCTGGCGCTGGAGGGGTGCGAGAGCGGACCGGCGGACTGGTCGCGCTCCTCCTGGAGCGCGGCGGCCAGCTCGGTGGCCTGCTTGGTCATGTCCGTCAGCAGCTTCATGTTGTCGAGCTGCTGGATGTCGTCCAGGTTCTGGTCGATGCGCAGGGCGCCGAGGGTGGTCGCCGCGATCACGGGGAGGGCCAGCAGCGACACCAGGCGGGTGGAGATGCGCCAGTTGCGCAGGGCCACGCGCGAGCCGGGCCCGACGGGGGCCGGGGTCTTGGCGGACTTCTCGCTCTTCACGGACTTCGCCGACTTGCCGGCCGGGGCGGGGCCGCCGGGGTTGGGCGCGGTCGGGGAGGCACCCGCGCCGGGGCGCGCGGAGCTGTCACCGGACGGGGCCGGGCCCTGGTTCTGGGCGTGCGGGGGCGTGGAACCGACGGCCTTGGGGCCAGTCCCGCCCTGCGGCTCCGGCTCCGCCGAAGCGCTGCCATCCCTCTTGAAACGTCCCTGCACTAGCGTCGCAACCTCTGGACCAGGCGCCCTCCCGCGCGAGCGGGAAGGCGGTGTCGGCGTCGTGGGAAGCGCCCTGAAAACGCTCCCCGGTGGTCGTGAGTGACCGGCGCTGGTTCCCCCTTCTCGCCGCCCACTCGGCGCTGCGTTGCGCCCCCTGCGCGCCGGCTCGATCCCGCGGCGGTCCGTGGCATTCCAGCACAGTGCAGGATCTCCAACAAGGCATGTGGGCCAGCCTGTGACCTCTGTGACAGCGCGTGAGGACCGAGTTACGAGATGTGGAAAGCGGTACCCCGCATACCGGGCATATCTCTACGAGCCGCTGGGTCGCCACAGGTGTCCCAGTCGCCATGATCGGGAGCGGAATGGTGGCTTCAGTGGTCTTATGTCCGATTCGGCGGAGCGCAATCCGGTCGGTAATTGTCCGGATTGTGGATCACGCCGTGAGCAAACTCACATGGAGATCACGGTCTCTTCCCGTCTTCGGCCGGGAATCGCGCGTTTAGCCTGACGCTTTACACAAGGCGTGCAACTGCCCACCCGCGCCCGCGCGGGGGTCCCGAGGCCCTCCAGGCGCCTGTCCACGACAAGGTCTGCTACCACCGTGAAGACGACGATGATGTTCCGCAACATAGCCAACCCCCGACGCACCACGCTGGCGCACCTGGAGGACGCCGAAGCGCTGGAGACGCCGGAGGCGCCGGAGCACCCCGTGACCCTCCCCGCGCAGACCGCCAACCCGCGCCGCACCGTCCTCATGGAGATCCCGGTGGCGGCCGCGGTCGCGGAGTAGACCCCGGCGGGCACCGCCCGCACCCGCTCGCACAGCCGTACGCCGAAGGGGCACCCCACACCGAGGGGGGTGCCCCTTCGGCGTACCCGCGCCACCGGTGCGCGAGGCGCGGGCCGGTGGCCGCGTTAGCCTGGAGCGTCAGACTCCCGCCAGCTCAGTCAAGGGGCCAAGCAACCCGTGCGCATCGCCAGGTTCTCCATCGACGGGAACGTCGCCTTCGGCGCGGTCGAGGGCGACCAGCCGGACCAGCTCGTCCTCGACATCATCAAGGGCATCCCGTTCGCGGACTTCGAGCTCTCCGGCACCAAGGTGCCGCTGAGCAAGGTGCGGCTGCTGCCCCCGGTGCTGCCCAGCAAGGTCGTCGCCTTCGGCCGCAACTACGCCGAGCACGCCCGCGAACTCGGCAACGAGGTGCCCGAGGCGCCGTTCGCCTTCTTCAAGCCGTCCACCTCCGTGACCGGCCCCGGCGACCCGGTCCCGTACCCCTCCTTCACTCAGGAACTGCACCACGAGGCGGAGCTCGCCGTCGTCATCGGCCGCATGTGCCGCGAGGTGCCGCGCGAGCGCGTCAAGGACGTGATCTTCGGCTACACCTGCGCCAACGACATCACCGCCCGCGACGTCCAGCGCCGCGAGAAGCAGTGGGCGCGCGCCAAGGGCTTCGACGGCTCCTGCCCGCTGGGCCCCTGGGTGGAGACCGGCATCGACCTGGAACGGGCGGGTGACCTGACCGTCCAGCTCACGGTCAACGGCGAACAGCGCCAGCTCGGCCGCACCAGCGAGATGATCCACCCCATCGCGGATCTGATCGTCAACATCTCCGAGGCCATGACGCTGCTCCCCGGCGACGTGATCCTCACGGGCACCCCCGCGGGGGTCGGCCCCCTCAGCGTCGGCGACGACGTCGCCGTCACCATCGAAGGCATCGGCACTCTCACCAACAAGGTTGTCCAGCGTGGCTAGCGCATCAGGCTCCCCCGTCCGCGTCCGTTTCTGCCCCTCGCCCACCGGTAACCCCCACGTGGGCCTGGTCCGCACCGCCCTGTTCAACTGGGCGTTCGCCCGGCACCACCAGGGCACCCTGGTCTTCCGCATCGAGGACACCGACGCGGCCCGCGACTCCGAGGAGTCCTACGAGCAGCTCCTCGACGCGATGCGCTGGCTGGGCTTCGACTGGGACGAGGGCCCCGAGGTCGGCGGCCCGCACGCGCCCTACCGCCAGTCGCAGCGCATGGACATCTACGCCGACGTCGCCGCCCGGCTCCTGGACACCGGCCACGCCTACCGCTGCTACTGCTCCCAGGAGGAGCTGGACAGCCGCCGCGAGGCCGCCCGCGCCGCTGGCAAGCCCTCCGGCTACGACGGCCACTGCCGCGACCTGAGCGCCGGGCAGGTCCAGGCGTACGAGGCCGAGGGCCGCGCCCCGATCGTCCGCTTCCGCATGCCCGACGAGCCGATCACCTTCGACGACCTGGTCCGCGGCGAGATCACCTACCTGCCGGAGAACGTCCCGGACTACGGCATCGTCCGCGCCAACGGCGCCCCGCTCTACACGCTCGTCAACCCGGTCGACGACGCCCTGATGGAGATCACCCACGTCCTGCGCGGCGAGGACCTGCTCTCCTCCACCCCGCGCCAGATCGCCCTGTACAAGGCGCTCACCGAGCTGGGCATCGCGAAGACCACCCCCGAGTTCGGCCACCTGCCCTACGTCATGGGCGAGGGCAACAAGAAGCTCTCCAAGCGCGACCCGCAGTCCTCGCTGAACCTCTACCGCGAGCGCGGCTTCCTGCCCGAGGGCCTGCTCAACTACCTCTCCCTGCTGGGCTGGTCGCTCTCCGCCGACCAGGACATCTTCGGCATCGACGAGATGGTCGCCGCCTTCGACGTCAAGGACGTCAACCCCAACCCGGCGCGCTTCGACCTCAAGAAGTGCGAGGCGATCAACGCCGACCACATCCGCCTGCTCGACGTGAAGGACTTCACCGAGCGCTGCGCCCCCTGGCTGAAGGCCCCCGTCGCCCCCTGGGCGCCCGAGGACTTCGACGAGGACAAGTGGCAGGCGATCGCGCCGCACGCGCAGACCCGGCTGAAGGTCCTCTCCGAGATCACCGACAACGTCGACTTCCTCTTCCTGCCCGAGCCGGTCCTCGACGAGGCGAGCTGGGCCAAGGCCATGAAGGAGGGCTCGGACGCCCTGCTGCGCACGGCCCGCGAGAAGCTGGACGCGGCCGACTGGTCCTCCGCCGAGTCCCTCAAGGAGGCCGTCCTGGCCGCCGGCGAGGCGCACGGCCTCAAGCTCGGCAAGGCCCAGGCCCCCGTCCGCGTCGCCGTCACCGGCCGCACGGTCGGCCTGCCCCTCTTCGAGTCCCTCCAGGTCCTCGGCAAGGAGAAGACGCTGGCCCGCGTCGACGCGGCGCTGGCGAAGCTCGCGGCGTAGGCCCGGACAGCGACAGGGGCGGCACCCGCAGCGACCGGGTGCCGCCCCTTCGTGCTGCCCTCCCGCGTGCTGCCCGGCGGCGGTACCGTCGGTCCCATGGCGATCAGAGCGGTCCTGTGGGACGTCGACGACACCCTCTTCGACTACACCTCGGCCGACCGGGCCGGGATGCGGGCGCACCTGGTCGCCGAACGGCTGCTGGACGGGTACGGCACCGTGGACGCGGCGCTGGCGCACTGGCGGCGGATCACCGACGCGCAGTGGGCGCGCTTCGCGGCGGGGGAGACGACCTTCGAGGGGCAGCGCCGGGACCGGGTGCGGGTCTTCCTCGGCCGCCCCGAGCTGACCGACTCCGAGGCCGAGGCGTGGTTCGCGCGCTACCTGGGGCACTACGAGGGCGCCTGGGCCCTCTTCCCGGACGTGCTGCCCGCCCTGGACGCCCTCGCCGCCGGCCACCGGCACGCGGTGCTCTCCAATTCCAGCCTGCACGTGCAGGAGCGCAAGCTACGGGTCCTCGGGGTGCGCGACCGCTTCGAGGCGGTGCTGTGCGCGGCCGAGCTGGGGCTGTCCAAACCGGCCGCCGGTGCCTTCCACGCGGGCTGCGAGGCGCTGGACCTGCCGCCGCACCAGGTCGCCTACGTCGGCGACCACCCGGAGATCGACGCGCGGGGCGCCGCCGACGCCGGGCTGCTGGCCGTGTGGATCGACCGGGTCGGCGCCCCCGGCGGCGCCCCGGTGCGGCCGGACGCGCACCGGATCGCCTCCCTGTCCGAACTCCCCGCGGTGCTCGGCGCGGATACCCGTTTTGGAGCCCCGTCCACCTTCAGGTAATGTTCTTCCTGCGCCGCGGGAGCGGGCCGGAAGGCCGGAAGCCCGAGGCGCACTACTAGAACAAGAACCCCATCGGGGCTTGCGTTCCAGTGGCCTATGGTGTAATTGGCAGCACGACTGATTCTGGTTCAGTTAGTCTTGGTTCGAGTCCAGGTAGGCCAGCTCGCAGATGCTTCAATCTGCACCCGCGGATCTCATCCGCGAGCCCCCGTTGTGTAGCGGCCTAGCACGCTGCCCTCTCAAGGCAGTAGCGCCGGTTCGAATCCGGTCGGGGGTACAGATCCTTCCCGCGAGGACGGCCAGGGTAGCTCCCACCGACCTCGATGCAGGATCGCTAGGGCCCCCGTTGTGTAGCGGCCTAGCACGCCGCCCTCTCAAGGCGGTAGCGCCGGTTCGAATCCGGTCGGGGGTACTGACTGGTCTAAACCATCATTGGTCTATGGTGTAATTGGCAGCACGACTGATTCTGGTTCAGTTAGTCTTGGTTCGAGTCCAGGTAGACCAGCTCGGACCTGCGGCGGATCAGTATGAAACGCTTGCAGTGTCCAGGCCCCCGTTGTGTAGCGGCCTAGCACGCCGCCCTCTCAAGGCGGTAGCGCCGGTTCGAATCCGGTCGGGGGTACAAGATCGGCAAGGGTCCTCCTCCGGGAGGGCCCTTCGTCGTGTCCGCGCCGCCCCGCCCCGGCTCACTTGCCGTCGAAGCGGCGGCGCGACTCCTCGGACTCCGCCAGCCGCCGCAGGCTCAGCACCACCGGCTCGTACAGCACGGTCAGCGCCACCGCGGCCTCCACCTGCTCGTCCGGCGTCCCGTACCGCTCCACCAGATCCAGGTCCGCCACCGCGATCCGCTCCATCGAGCGGGCGTAGGGCTCCAAGTCGTCGGTGGCGCAGGGGTAGCCGAGGCGGGAGAGCGTGGCGATGGCGGTGACCAGCATCGCGTACGCCGGGGCGGCCGGTGCCTCGGCGGGCGTCTGGCCGGACGCGTCCGCGTAGCCCCAGCCCATCCGCTCCATGAGCGCGCCGGCGGTCCGCCGGGCCGTCTCGGTGGCCGGGTCGTCCTCGTCGGGCGCCGGGCCGTGCGGCAGCGCCCACACGGCGGTGCCCAGGCGCTGGTTGCGGTCCAGGTCCTCGTCGGCCAGGACGGCGAGGACGTCGCGGGCCGACTTCACCGGGATCCGCCCCACCTGGAGCAGGGCGCGGACCAGCCGCAGCTTGCGCAGGTGCTCCTCGTCGTACTCCGCCTCGGTGGCCGTGACCCGGCGGCCGGGCGGCAGCAGTCCTTCGCGCAGGTAATACTTGATCGTCGCCCGGGAGACCCCGCTACGTGCGCTCAGCTCCGCCAGTCGCATGCGTGCCGTGACCTTCCCTGCTTGTCTTGCGTATTGGAGAGTGCCACGATCCAATCATAGATAGCATTGCTATCCAGTGGGTCGGTGGAAGGAAGTGGGGAACCGCTCATGAGCGACAAGCCGATCGAAGGGCGCATGACCGCCGAGAGCGAGAACGAGGTGGTGGTCTTCCTCATCGGGATGAGGATCAACGACTTCTCCGCGGTGCGCAGTTGGTGGCCGGTGGCCCGTGCCATGCGGCCGATGCTCCAGGAGCTGCGGGCGGACAAGGCGCGCGGGCTCCTCGGCAGCAAGACCATGATGGGCGGACTGCGCGAGATCTACCTCGTGCAGTACTGGGAGTCCAAGGAGAAGCTCCTCGCCTACGCCGCGGCGCCGGACCGCAACCACCACCCGGCCTGGGCCGCCTTCAACCGGCGGCTGCGCGAGGGGAACGGCAAGGTCGGCTTCTGGCACGAGACCTTCGTCGTCCCGGCGGGCGCCCACGAGGCGATCTACATCAACATGCCCGCGTACGGCCTGGGCCGGGCCACCGGGGTCATCCCGGTCGGCCGCCGGGGCGAGCGCGCGGGCGACCGCCTGCGGACCGTCTGAGCCGGGCCCGAGGGGCGCTCGCGGGACGCCCGGAGGGTGCTCGCGGGGTGCTCGCGGACGGGTCGCGGGGCGTTGGAGCCGGACCCGAGGGGGGCTCGTGCGGGAGGGGCCGGTGAGGCTGCCGTGACCGGTGGGACGGGGGTGGCCGGGCAGGGCGGCCGGGCGCGGGCGCGGACGGGGGCGCCGCCGGGTGCGGACAGCGAGAGGGCCGGTCGGCGAGGGGCCGACCGGCCCGTGGGCTGGTGGGGCTGGTGGGGCGTCCGGGTCTGCGGGGGCGGGCCCGGGAGCGGGTCGTCCGGGGTCCGGGGGAGGGCCTGCCGCGGCGTTGAGGCCGGCCCTGCCCGGGGGACCCGGGGAGCGGGAGGTGTCAGCCGGTGCGGCGCAGCGCCTCGGAGAGGCGGCCGGCGGCGTCGATGACGGCCTGGGCGTGCATCCGGCCCGGGTGGCGCGTCAGGCGCTCGATGGGACCGGAGACGGAGACCGCGGCGACCACGCGGTTGGACGGGCCGCGCACCGGCGCGGAGACGGAGGCGACGCCCGGCTCGCGCTCGCCGATGGACTGGGCCCAGCCCCGGCGCCGTACGCCCGAGAGGGCGGTCGCGGTGAAGCGGGCGCCCTGGAGCCCGCGGTGCAGCCGCTCCGGCTCCTCCCAGGCCATCAGGACCTGGGCCGACGAGCCCGCCTTCATGGTGAGCGTGGAACCGACCGGGACCGTGTCCCGCAGTCCGGACAGCCGCTCGGCGGCCGCCACGCAGATCCGCATGTCGCCCTGGCGGCGGTAGAGCTGCGCGCTCTCGCCCGTGACGTCGCGCAGATGCGTGAGGACCGGGCCCGCGGTGGCGAGGAGGCGGTCCTCGCCGGCCGCCGCCGCCAGCTCCGCGAGGCGGGGGCCGAGAATGAAACGGCCCTGCATGTCACGGGCCACCATGCGGTGGTGCTCCAGGGCCACGGCCAGCCGGTGGGCCGTGGGTCGTGCCAGTCCGGTCGCCGCGACCAGACCCGCGAGGGTGGCCGGACCGGACTCCAGGGCGCCAAGGACAAGGGCTGCCTTGTCCAGGACGCCGACGCCGCTACTGTTGTCCATGAAACGATACTCCCGTCTCACTCTGTGAAACGCAAGTTCAATTTTCCGTGGAACACGCCACCCTGGAAGACACAGCGGCCCGTGGACCGGCGGGCCGGGCGGCGGCTGCCCTGAGGGGGAAAGCGGGGGCCGCCACCTCGGATCTCTAGTTGGGCCGGCGCCGTGCGCCAGGCCGAAGGGAAAGCGATGGGTAGGACACTCGCGGAGAAGGTCTGGGACGACCACGTCGTCCGGCGCGCCGAGGGCGAGCCCGACCTCCTCTTCATCGATCTGCACCTGCTGCACGAGGTGACCAGCCCGCAGGCCTTCGACGGCCTCCGCAAGAGCGGCCGCGGTGTGCGCCGGCTCGACCTGACCATCGCCACCGAGGACCACAACACCCCGACCCTCGACATCGACAAGCCCATCGCGGACCCGGTCTCCCGCGCCCAGCTGGAGACCCTGCGCAAGAACTGCGCCGACTTCGGCGTCCGCCTGCACCCGCTGGGCGACGTCGAGCAGGGCGTCGTGCACGTGGTCGGCCCCCAGCTCGGCCTGACCCAGCCCGGCACCACCGTGGTCTGCGGCGACTCGCACACCTCCACGCACGGTGCCTTCGGCGCCCTCGCGTTCGGCATCGGCACCTCCCAGGTGGAGCACGTGCTGGCCACCCAGACGCTGCCGCTGGCCCGCCCCAGGACCATGGCGATCACCGTCGACGGCGAACTGCCCGAGGGCGTCACCGCCAAGGACCTGATCCTGGCGATCATCGCCCGCATCGGCACCGGCGGCGGCCAGGGCTACATCCTGGAGTACCGCGGCTCGGCCATCGAGAAGCTCTCGATGGAGGCCCGCATGACCATCTGCAACATGTCGATCGAGGCCGGTGCCCGCGCGGGCATGATCGCCCCCGACGAGACCACCTTCGCCTACCTGGAGGGCCGCCCGCACGCCCCCGAGGGCGCGGACTGGGACGCGGCGGTCGCCTACTGGAGGACGCTGCGCACGGACGACGACGCCGAGTTCGACGCCGAGGTCGTCATCGACGCCGCCGAGCTGTCGCCGTTCGTCACCTGGGGCACCAACCCGGGCCAGGGCGCCCCGCTTTCGGCGGCCGTCCCCGACCCGGCCTCGTACGAAGACGCCTCGGAGCGCCTGGCCGCCGAAAAGGCCCTGGAGTACATGGGGTTGGACGCCGGGCAGCCGCTGCGCTCGATCGCCGTGGACACCGTCTTCGTAGGTTCCTGCACCAACGGCCGCATCGAGGACCTGCGCGCCGCCGCCGGTATCGTCCAGGGCCGCAAAGTCGCCGAGGGCGTACGGATGCTGGTCGTACCGGGCTCGGCCCGGGTGGGCCTCCAGGCCGTCTCCGAGGGTCTGGACGTGGTCTTCAAGGAGGCCGGCGCCGAATGGCGGCACGCGGGCTGCTCCATGTGCCTGGGCATGAACCCGGACCAGCTGGCCCCCGGCGAGCGCTCCGCCTCCACCTCCAACCGCAACTTCGAGGGCAGGCAGGGCAAGGGCGGCCGCACCCATCTGGTGTCGCCGCAGGTCGCCGCCGCCACCGCGGTCCTGGGCCACCTGGCCTCCCCGGCCGACCTGTCCGACGCCGACGTCCGCACGCCCGCTGGAGTCTGATCAGCCATGGAAGCATTCACCACGCACACCGGCCGGGCCGTCCCGCTGCGCCGCGGCAACGTCGACACCGACCAGATCATCCCCGCCCACTGGCTCAAGAAGGTCACCCGGGACGGCTTCGAGGACGGGCTCTTCGAGGCCTGGCGCAAGGACCCCGAGTTCGTGCTCAACCGCCCCGAGCGGCAGGGCGCCACGGTCCTGGTCGCCGGTCCGGACTTCGGCACCGGCTCCTCCCGCGAGCACGCCGTCTGGGCGCTCCAGAACTACGGCTTCAAGACCGTGATCTCCTCCCGTTTCGCCGACATCTTCCGGGGCAACTCGCTGAAGAACGGGCTGCTCACCGTGGTCCTGGAGCAGCAGACCGTGGACGCGCTGTGGGAGCTCACGGAGCAGGACCCCACCGCCGAGGTCACCGTCGACCTCCAGGCCCGCGAGGTGCGCGCCGCGGGGATCACCGCCTCCTTCGAGCTGGACGAGAACTCCCGCTGGCGGCTGCTGAACGGCCTGGACGACATCTCGATCACCCTCCAGAACGAGGACGACATCGCCGCGTACGAGGCGAAGCGTCCGTCGTTCAAGCCGCGGACCCTCCAGGTGTGACCTGACAAGTCGAGTTTCGGCCACCACGAAACGCCGCTGTACCCCCGATCGCCACGATCGGGGGTACAGCTGTTTCCGGATCCTTCCCGCCCGGCGCGCCGCCGTGCGCGAGGCCAACTTCCCAGGTTAGGACGGTTGTTGCCGGGGTACTCGTCAGTCACAAAGCCGACCGGCCGGCACGCCAGAAGGCCCTCCGGAGGCGGCAGTTGCCCCCTGCGCAGGCGACAACTCGCCCCAGATGGCACAATCTGTGCATGGACAACGACGGCCAACTCGAGCTCTATACGGCGGTCGCGGTCCGGCTCAAGGAAGCGCACGCAAGAGTGCGCGCACTGCAAGTCCCGGAGGGCGTACGGATGGCGCTGACCCGGAAGCTGCTGGTCATTACGGCCGCGGCCAAGCACGATCTCGCCGGTGCGGCAAGGCGTCTGGAGCGGTTCACCGCCGATCTCGACGCGGGCCGAATCCCTGGTGAGGAAGGCTGAACAGCCCGAGACCGCCGAGTCCGTTGCGGCACAAGGGTGATTAGCCCGTTTCGTGTTTGATTTGCGGTATATATCTGCCTAACGTGCGAAAAAGCTTGAACACTTTCGTTCCGGCCAGGTCTCCGAAGGGGAAGACGTGAACAAGGCGCAGCTCGTAGAAGCGATTGCCGACAAGATGGGTGGCCGGCAGCAGGCCGCCGACGCCGTCGACGCGGTACTGGACGCCATCGTCCGCGCGGTCGTCGCGGGAGACCGGGTCTCGGTCACCGGCTTCGGGTCCTTCGAGAAGGTGGACCGCCCGGCCCGCTACGCCCGCAACCCGCAGACGGGTGAGCGGGTGCGGGTCAAGAAGACCTCCGTGCCCCGCTTCCGGGCCGGTCAGGGCTTCAAGGACCTGGTGAGCGGCTCCAAGAAGCTGCCGAAGAACGACATCGCGGTGAAGAAGGCCCCCAAGGGCAGCCTGTCCGGCCCGCCCGCCACCATCGCCAAGGCGGTCGGCAAGAAGGCCGCGGCGAAGAAGACCACCACGGCGGCGAAGAAGGCCGCCGCGAAGAAGGCCACGACGGCGAAGAAGACCACGGCGAAGAAGACGACGACCGCCGCGACGAAGAAGACCACGGCGGCGGCCAAGAAGGCCACGGCCGCGAGCGCCGCCAAGAAGACCGCCGCGAAGAAGGCCCCGGCCAAGAAGGCGACCGCGAAGAAGGCCCCGGCCAAGAAGTCGGCCGCCCGCAAGACCGCCGCGAAGAAGACCGCCCGCAGCAAGTAGGCACCACAGGCATCACCGGTACCGCAGGCATCACGGGCACCACGGGTATTCACGCGCCGGGCCGGACTCCCTCGGGAGCCCGGCCCGCGGCGTGTTGTCCGCCGTACGGCGAGGTCAGAACGTCCGCACGTACGGCGAGGTCAGAACGTTTGCAGCGTCACGAGGGTGATCCGGCGCGCGGCGCCCTCGCCCTCGGTCTCGATCCGCACCCGCTGCCCCGGGCGCAGCAGCCGCAGCCCGCCCGCGTCGAAGGCCGGGGCGCCGAACGGCACCGGTGTGCCGTCGTCCAGGAGTACCTGCCCGCTGCGGCTCGCGGGGTCGTACGTGTATGCGGTGGCCTGCATGGGGAGCAGCCTACTGCCCGGTCCCGCCGCCCGCCCGGCGGTCTCACGGCCCGGGGATCAGCAGCCGGGCCGCCGCGAGAGCCGTCCGGGGGCCCACGCCGAGCGCCAGGGCCGCGCGCAGGTCGTCGCCGGTGTCCACGTCCTGGCGTACGGAATCCACCGCGTCCGGCCCGAGTTCCACCGCGCCCGATTCCCGGTGGCGCAGCCGCGAACCGGTACCGAAAGCCGGACGCAATTCCCGGCCGGCCCCGACGGCGAGCAGCGTGGTCCCGATACCGGCCGCGTCCGCGAGGAATGCGCGCGGGAATCGGGCCGCCGCACTCAGCACCCGGGCGAGTTCCGCCGGCCGCAGCGCCGGGAGATCCGCGTTCAGGGCCGCCACCGGCCCGCCGCCCGCCGCCCGTACGGCCGCCGCACCGTGCGCCAGCGCGGCGTTCAGACCGGCCCGGGGGGTGTCGGGGACGATCCGCGCGCCCAGCGCGGCCAGCTCCCGCGCGGCCAGCGCGTCGTCCGTGACGACCGCCACACCCGCGACCTCGGCGCAGGCCAGCGCCGCCGCCACGGTGTCCTGGGCGAAGGCGAGGGCCAGCTGCGGACGCACCCCGTCGTGGGCGGTGTCCGAGAGCCTGCTCTTGGCCCGCGCCAGGGGTTTCAGGGGGATCACCAAGGTCCACTGCACGGGCGTTCGTCCCTCTCTCGTCGCGGACATTCTCTCCGGCCCCTCGGGTGCCGCGCAGGCCGGGGCGTACGGTGTCCCTCGACAGACCGGCGGCCTGGGGCGACACTTGTGCGGCCCCCCGGCCCACATGTCAGCCCAAGAGGAACCAAGAGGAAGGTGTTCGTGTGCCCCGCCGCAGAATCGGCTTCTGGTACCGCTTCGCTGCGGTGATCTGCAAACCGCCGCTGATGGTTCTGATCAAGCGGGACTGGCGCGGAATGGAGAACATGCCGGCCGAGGGTGGATTCATCACGGCGGTGAACCACAATTCGTATGTCGATCCCTTCGCCTACGCCCACTTCCAGTACAACACCGGGCGCGTCCCGCGATTCCTCGCCAAGAGCGGGCTTTTCAAGAAGGGATTCATCGGCGCCGCCATGCGCGGCACCGGGCAGATCCCCGTGTACCGGGAGAGCACGGACGCGCTGAGCGCCTTCCGCGCCGCGATCGGCGCCGTGGAGCGCGGCGAGTGCGTCGCCTTCTACCCCGAGGGCACCCTCACCCGCGACCCCGACGGCTGGCCGATGACCGGCAAGACCGGCGCCGCCCGGGTCGCCCTCCAGACCAGGTGCCCGGTGATCCCCGTGGCCCAGTGGGGCGTGAACGAACTCCTGCCGCCCTACGCCAAGAAGCCGGACATCCTGCCGCGCAAGACGCACCGCGTGCTGGCCGGACCGCCGGTGGACCTCTCGGAGTTCTACGACCGGGAGATGACCCCGGAGGTGCTGAAGGAGGCGACCGCGGTCATCATGGCCGCCGTCACCCGCCAGCTGGAGCTGGTCCGCGGCGAGAAGGCCCCCGCCGTGCCCTACGACCCGCGCCGCGAGCGGATCGAGCAGCGCCGCAGGACCCAGCAGCAGACGCAGGACCGGACCCGCTCCCGCGGCGACCGCGGTGAACACAGCGGCCGTGGCGAACACAGCGACCGGGACGACCGGAACGAGCGCAGCGGCCGGTCCGGCGAGGCGCACCGGCAGGTACAGGAAGAGGGGCAGGGCACGTGAGCAAGCCGGACCAGCGGGTCAGGGCGGCCGTCCTCGGCACCGGATCGTGGGGGACCGCCTTCGCCGTGGTCCTCGCCGACGCCGGCTGCGAGGTCACCCTGTGGGCCCGCCGCGCCGAGGTGGCCGAGGCGGTCAACTCCACCCGGACCAATCCGGACTACCTGCCCGGCATCGAACTCCCGGCCGCCGTACGGGCCACCACGGACCCCGCCGAGGCCGTCCGCGACGCCGACTTCACCGTGCTCGCCATCCCCTCCCAGACCCTGCGCGCCAATCTCGCCGAATGGCTGCCGCTGCTCGCCCCGGACACCGTCCTGGTCTCCCTGATGAAGGGGATCGAACTGGGCTCGGCGATGCGCATGAGCGAGGTCGTCGAGGACGTCACCAAGGTCGGCCCGGACCGGATCGCCGTGGTCACCGGCCCCAACCTCGCCCGGGAGATCGCCGCCCGCAGGCCCGCCGCCGCCGTGGTGGCCTGCACCGACGACGCCGTCGCCCGGCGGCTCCAGGCCGCCTGCCACACGCCCTACTTCCGGCCGTACACCAACACCGATGTGATCGGCTGCGAACTGGGCGGCGCCGTCAAGAACGTGATCGGCCTGGCCGTGGGCATCGCGGACGGCATGGGGCTCGGCGACAACGCCAAGGGCTCGCTCATCACGCGCGGCCTCGCCGAGACCACCCGCCTGGGCATGGCCCTGGGCGCCGACCCGCTGACCTTCTCCGGTCTGGCCGGGCTCGGCGACCTGGTCGCCACCTGCTCCTCGCCGCTGTCGCGCAACCACACCTTCGGCACCAACCTCGGCAAGGGCATGACGCTCCAGGAGACCGTCGCGGTCACCAAGCAGACCGCCGAGGGCGTCAAGTCGTGCCGGTCGGTGCTCGATCTGGCCCGGCGGCACGGCGTCGACATGCCGCTTACCGAGACCGTCGTCGGCATCGTGCACGAAGGCAAATCCCCGCTGACCGCCCTCAAGGAGCTGATGTCGCGCAGCGCGAAGCCGGAACGACGCTGAGCGACCCGCGTTTCCCACGCTGCCCCGGGGCTCTGCCAGCGGGTACGCTCATCGCGATATGAGCACCGAGAACCTCCCCCAGAGCCCTGAGCAGCCGCCGCGCAAGCCGCGGGTGGCCGTCGTCTGCGGTGGTCGCAGCTCCGAACACGGGATCTCCGTGGTCACCGCCGGTGCGGTGCTGCGCGCCATCGACCGGAGCAAGTACGAGGTCCTGCCGATCGGCATCACCCGCGACGGCCGCTGGGCCCTGACCGCGGACGACCCGGACCGCATGGCGATCACCGAGCGGCGTACGCCCAGCGTCGACGACCTGGCCGAGTCCGGCGAGGGCGGTGTGGTGCTCCCGGTCGACCCCGGCAACCGCGAAGTCGTCTACAGCGAGCCCGGTTCGGTGCCCAAGGCGCTCGGCGAGGTCGACGTCGTCTTCCCGGTGCTGCACGGCCCCTACGGCGAGGACGGCACCCTCCAGGGCCTGCTGGAGCTGTCCGGTGTGCCCTATGTCGGCTCGGGCGTGCTCGCCTCGGCCGTCGGCCAGGACAAGGAGTACATGAAGCGGGTGTTCACCTCGTTCGGGCTCAAGGTCGGCCCGTACGTGGTGATCCGGCCGCGCGAGTGGGAGCGGGACGCCCCGGCGGCCCGGAAGAAGATCGTGGACTTCGCGGGCGAGCACGGCTGGCCGCTGTTCGTGAAGCCCGCCCGCGCCGGTTCCTCCATCGGCATCACCAAGGTCGACGACCTCTCCGGCCTGGACGAGGCCGTCGAGGAGGCCCGGCGCCACGACCCGAAGGTGCTCGTGGAGGCCGCGGTGCGCGGCCGGGAGATCGAGTGCGGGGTGCTGGAGTTCGAGGACGGCCCGCGCGCCTCCGTGCCCGCCGAGATCCCGCCGCCGCAGGAGCACGCGTACTACGACTTCGAGGCGAAGTACATCGACTCCACGCCCGGCGTCGTACCGGCCCCGCTCACCGAGGAGCAGACCGCCGAGGTGCGGCGGCTCGCGGTCGAGGCGTTCGAGGCGGCCTCCTGCGAGGGACTGGTCCGCGCGGACTTCTTCCTCGGCGAGGACGGCGAGTTCGTGATCAACGAGATCAACACCATGCCCGGCTTCACGCCCATCTCGATGTACCCGAAGATGTGGCAGGCCACCGGCGTCTCCTACGAGGAGCTGGTGGACCGCCTGATCCGGGCGGCCCTGGACCGCTCCACCGGCCTGCGCTGAGCGCGGCGGGAGCGTCCGGAAGCAGCGGCGGCACCCAGTTCAGGTCCTAGGAACTGTCCTAGTCGGCGATCCCCTCGGGGATCGCCTTCTTCACGGCCGGGGCGAGGTGCACCAGGGGCGCCGCCCCGTGGCCGGTGCGGCTCGCGGGCAGGCTGACCTCCACGTACGCCCTGCGCAGCGTGGTGGTGAAGCGGAAGGAGCCGTCGGCCTGCTTCTCCAGGAGCCAGCCGACCCCGTCGACCTCGGCGCCGTCGGCGTCGGGGTCGTTCATCGCGGCGGGCCGGGGCACCCCGCAGCGCAGTATGATCGCCGGGCTTCCCCAGCCCGCGGTGAGCGCCGACGCGGGCCGGGGGTCCGTGCGGCTCAGCCCGTCCACCTTCTGCGGCAGTGCTCTGTCCAGGTCCCCGCACAGCTTCGCGACCGCCGGGTCCGGGCTGGGAACCGCAGCGGTGGCACTGTCGTCGCTTGAAGAACAGCCCGCCGCGGTGATCAACGCGGCGAGGACGACGGGCAGACCGGCGCGCCGGTGGCGGAAGGAACTCACCGGCCCAGGGTAGACGGGGGCTACAGATGCACGACCGGGCAGGTCAGGGTGCGCGTGATGCCCTCCACTTGCTGCACCTTGGCGACCACCATGCGGCCCAGGGCGTCGACGGTGTCGGCCTGTGCGCGCACGATGACGTCGTACGGGCCGGTCACGTCCTCGGCCTGGATCACTCCGGGCAGCCGGCCGATCGTCTCGGCCACGGTCGACGCCTTGCCGACCTCGGTCTGGATCAGGATGTACGCCTGTACCACGGAACCTCCAGGGCGACCACGAGGATCATGTGGGGAAAAGGAACGCCACGGTATCGCGTCGCCGAACGCCGCGGGGAGACCCGGGACCGACGTGGCCCGCGCGCCGGGGTGCAGGTAGGACTGAGGTTGACGGTCACCTCGACCGTAGCGAGACCCGCGCGGACGCGCGAGCGGGGACGCGACCAGGAACGCACAGGGACAGAAGGGGCGTAAGGGCCATGAAGGGCACTGTTGGTGAGCTCGGGGAGTTCGGGCTCATCAGGGAGCTCACCTCCCGTCTCACCACCACCCCGGCGGTCCGGGTCGGACCCGGCGACGACGCCGCGGTGGTCGCCGCCCCCGACCGCAGGGTCGTGGCGAGCACCGACATACTCCTGGAGGGGCGGCACTTCCGCCGGGACTGGTCCACGGCCTACGACGTGGGCCGCAAGGCGGCCGCCCAGAACCTCGCCGACATCGCCGCCATGGGCGCCGTGCCGACCGCCCTGCTGCTCGGCCTGGTCGTCCCCGCCGAACTGCCGGTCACCTGGCCCACCGAGATGATGGACGGGCTGCGCGACGAGTGCCAGGTCGCGGGCGCCTCCGTGGTCGGCGGCGATGTGGTCCGCGGCGACACGATCATGGTGTCCATCACGGCCCTCGGCGATCTGCGCAACCACGAACCGGTGACCCGGGCGGGCGCCCAGCCCGGCGACCGCGTCGCCGTCACCGGCTGGCTGGGCTGGTCCGCCGCCGGATTCGCCGTGCTCTCCCGCGGCTTCCGCTCCCCGCGCGCCTTCGTCGAGGCCCACCGCAGGCCCGAACCGCCCTACCACGCGGGCCCCGCCGCCGCCGGTCTCGGCGCCACCGCGATGTGCGACGTCAGCGACGGACTCATCGCCGACCTCGGGCACATCGCGGAGGCCAGCAAGGTCCGCATCGACGTCCGGTCCGGCGCCATCGACATCCCCTCGCAGATGAACGACATCGGGCAGGCCGTCGGTGTCGACCCGCTCCAGTGGGTGCTGACCGGGGGAGAGGACCACGCGATCGTGGCGACCTTCCCCCCGGACGTGAAGCTGCCGGCCCGCTGGAAGGTGATCGGCGAAGTGCTCAACCCCTCGGCCCTGCCCCAGGTCACGGTCGACGGCGCCCCGTGGACCAGGAAGGGCGGCTGGGACCACTTCGGGGACATCGAGTCATGAGCACCGCACCCGCACCCGGCTCCGTACCCGTACCCGCGCCCGGCCCGCGCCCCGCCCCGCCCCGCGTCCTCACCGTCGCCGGGTCCGACTCCGGCGGCGGCGCCGGCATCCAGGCCGACCTGAAGACGATGCTCGCCCTCGGCGTGCACGGCATGAGCGTGCTCACCGCGGTGACCGCGCAGAACTCGCTCGGTGTGCAGGGCGCCTGGGAACTGCCCGTGGAGGCGGTCCGCGCCCAGTACCGCAGCGTCGTCGACGACATCGGCGTCCAGGCCGTCAAGACCGGCATGCTGGCCTCGGCGGAACTGGTGGAGACGGTCGCCGCGTTGCTCGCCGGGACCGGGGCCCCGGTGGTCGTCGACCCGGTGGGCGTCTCCAAGCACGGCGACCCGCTGCTCGCCGCCTCCGCCCTGGAGTCGGTGCGCACCAGGCTGCTGCCCACCGCCACCGTCGCCACCCCCAACCTCGACGAGGTGGCCCAACTGACCGGCGTCGAGGTCACGTCCGAGGACGGTCTGCGCGAGGCCGCGCACGCCGTCCTGGAGTACGGCCCCGCCTGGGTGCTGATCAAGGGCGGCCACCTGGCCGGGGACGCCGTGGACCTGCTCACCGACGGCTCCGCCGAGCACTGGCTGCGCGCCCCGCGCCTCGACAACCGGCACACCCACGGCACCGGCTGCACCCTCGCCTCCGCCATCGCCTCGTACCTGGCGCTCGGCCGGTCCGTGCCCGAGGCGGTGACGGCCGCCAAGACCTATGTCACCGGGGCGATCGCCGCCGGGTTCGCGCTCGGCGCCGGGATCGGCCCGGTGGACCACGCCTGGACCTTCCGGGAGCCTCACGCCGCCGGGTAGTCGGGCAGGTCGATCGCGGTGGCCGCCTTCTCCGAGAGCCGCTTGAAGAAACCGGCCAGCAGCCGCGAGCCGAGCAGCCGGTACATCCGGTCCCGGCTGCGGATGCGCCGCTCGGTCGGCGGGGCGAAGAACGGGCCCGCGTTGGCGGAGGTCTTCTGGCAGCCCTTGGCGAAGCCCTCGATCCGGCGCTCGTACGCGGGAAACGCCACCCGGTGGTCACCGCCCGCCAGGGCCAGTTCACCGGCCAGCACATACGCGCCGACCACCGCCACACCCGTCCCCATGCCGCCCATGGTGGCGCCGTACCCGGCGTCCCCGAGCAGCGCCACCCGCCCCCGGGTCAGCCGGTCCACGTGGATCTGCGCGATGGCGTCGAAGTACAGCTCGTCGGTGTCCTGAAGCGCCGCCAGCACCTGCGGAGTCCGCCAGCCCATGCCCGCGAACCGCTCGGCCAGGATCCGCTTCTGCGCGGCCACGTCCCGCCGGTCGTACGCCAGCTCCTCGGACCGGAAGACCAGCAGGGCACCGGCACGCTCCGGGTCCCCGTCGTAGTTGCCGACGGCGACCGCGCGGCCCGGCTCGCTGTAGAGAAGGCCGCGGCGGCACAGCCCCAGGTCGTTGGGGACCGGGAAACCGGCCACGTAGTGGTCGTGGAAGCGCAGATGGCGCGACTCGTCGCCGAACACCAGCCGGCGGGTGCGCGAGTGCAGTCCGTCCGCGCCCACGACCAGGTCGAAGCGGCGCGGCGGGCCCTGCTCGAAGGCGGCCTCGACACCGTCCGCGGTCTCGGTGAGCGCGGCGATCGAGTCGCCGAAGACGTACTCGGCGCGGTCCCGGGTGCGCTCGTACATGATCTGCGCCAGCTCGCCGCGGAAGATCTCCACGTCGCCGCTCATCATCTCGGCGGGCAGGTCCACGCGCGCGGTGCCGTCGGCGTCGACCACGGTCTGCCGGCCCATGTGCGTCCGGCGGGCGTGGATCTCCTCCCAGATGCCCATCTCGGTGAGCACCCGGCGGTGCACATGGCCGCGGAAGTCCACGGCGAAGCCGCCGCCGCGCAGGGCGGGCGCCTTCTCCACGACGGTGACCCGGGCGCCGTGGCGCAGCAGGTTCAGGGCGAGGGCCGGACCGGCGACACCGGCACCGGAGACGAGCACGTGCAGGTGGGCGAGGGCGGGAGCGTTCTTCGGGTTCGTCATGGCCACAGCCTCGGCGGCGGCGCTGACCGTCCGCCTACCGTCCGCTGACCGCCGCCGCCCGCAGCCGCACGCCCCGCTCGAAGGCCGCCGCGTACGCCTCGGGCGTCAGCCGCTCCCGCACCGCCCGCGCGGTCCCTGCGACATCGGGGTCCCCCTCGGGGCGGGCGCCCCGCAGCCCCGCCCCGGCGCCGAGCAGTTCGGCGGCCCGCTCCGGGCAGGGCGCGACCTGGGCCAGCGCCTCGGCGGCCTCGGCGAGTTCGAGGACGCCGGGACTGTCCGCAGCGGCGGAGGCGGCCTGCCGGAACCAGTCGCGGGCCTCCTCCTCCCGTCCCTCGGCGGCGGCCGTGCGCCCCAGCCCGATGAGGATCCGCACGGCCTCACCGACGCTGAACCAGGTCGCGGCGCACTCCTGGAGGGCCTGTTCGTAGTGCACGCGCGCGCGTGCGGTGTCCCCGGACAGCCGGGCCGCGTCGCCCAGGCCGCGCCGCGCGCCCGCCACCTTGTCGGCGGCCCCGGCGCCGCGCGCCAGCTCCAGCGCCTGTCCGAACCCGGCCGCCGCCTCGTCCGCACGGCCCGGATCCAGACCGAGCAGCACGGTGGCCCGGCTGCGCAGCAGATCGGAGGTCTCCTCCGGCGCGGCCAGCTCCCGTACGTGCACGAGACCCTCGTCCAGCAGCTCCAGCGCGTGTGCGCCCTGCCCGCGCAGATGGGCGTGCAGGCCCAGCAGGTCCAGGCAGTTGGCCATGCCCCAGCGGTCGCCCGCCGCCCGGAACCCCTTCAGCGCCCGGGAGACCAGCTCCCGCGACTCGTCGGCCTCTCCCGCGAACTGCTTCTGGTAGGCGAGCCCCATGTCCAGCAGGGCGCGCGCCCACGGATCGCCGCCCGCGTGTCCCAGGGCCCGCTCGTCGGCGGCGGGCCGGGGCCCGGCCACCAACGACCACAGGACCAGCACGTACGGCAGCCTGAGCGGACCGGCGCAGCCGTCCAGGAGACCGTCCACGCGCGCGTGCAGCCGTTCGTCGGCCGCAGGGTCGCCGCCGTCACCGGAGAGCGCGTTCAGCGCGCAGAGGACGTACTCCTCCGTCAGGCCCGGCGGCGGCGCCGAGCCCACCGCGGCCAGCAGCGCGCGGGCCGCAGGCACCTGCTCGCCGTGCAGCCCGCGCAGCCGCCAGAACCACGACAGCAGCGCCATCAGACGCAGCGCGCCCGCCGGGTCCCGGCCGGTCAGATGCCGCAGCGCCGCGTCCAGGTCGGCGTGCTCGGCCGCCAGCCGCTCCAGCCAGGGCAACTGCCCGGCGCCGCGCAGACCGGGCTCCGCCCGCTCGGCCAGCTCCAGGAAGTACGCGGCGTGCGCGTCCCGCAGCCCGGTCGGCCCGGGATGCTCCCCGTCCGCCGCGGCGTGCTCGGCGGCGAACGCGCGGATCGTCTCCAGCATCCGGTAGCGCCCGCCGGACACCTCGAGGAACGACTTCTCCACCAGCGAGGCCAGCAGGTCCTGCGGGTGCGGCACCGCGCACACCGCCCGTACGGCCTCCTCCGTGGCGCCGCCGCAGAACACGCTGAGCCGCGCGGCCAGCTCCCGTTCCCCGGCGTCCAGCAGGTCCCAGCTCCACTCCACGACGGCCCGCAGCGTGCGGTGGCGCGGTGCCTTGGTGCGGTCGCCGCGGGAGAGCAGCCCGAACCGGTCGTCCAGGCGGTCGGCCAGCTCCTGTGGTTCCAGCGTCCGCAGCCGCGCCGCCGCCAGCTCGATGGCCAGCGGCAGCCCGTCCAGGGCGCGGCAGACGTCCGGCACGCGCGCGTGCCCGGCGAAGCCCGGCCGTACGGCGCGCGCCCGGTCCAGGAACAGGCGCTCGGCCGGTCCCGGCGGCAGCGCCGCCACCGTGACCAGCACCTCACCGGTGATGCCGAGCGCCTCCCGGCCGGTGGCGAGGACCCGCACCCTGGGGCAGTGGCCCAGCAGCAGCCCGGCGATCCGGGCCGCGTCCTCCACCAGGTGCTCGCAGTTGTCCAGGACCAGCAGCAGTTCCCGGTCCTCCAGGGCGGCCAGCAGCCGGTCGGTGACATCGGCGGCCGGGGCGCGGAATCCCTCGCGTATCCCGAGGGCCGTCAGCACGGCGTACGGGATCCGGGCGCCGTCGGCCAGCGGCGCCAGCTCGACCAGACAGGCCCCGCCGTGGGTCCGGGCCGCCTCGACGGCGAGCCGGGTCTTGCCCGCCCCGCCGGGCCCGGTGAGCGTGACCAGGCGGGATCCGGGGTCGGCGAGGTGCGCGGCGATGGCGGCGAGTTCGGCGTCCCGGCCGACGAACCGGGTCAGCTGCGCGGGCAGCGCGGGCGGGCGGGAGCCCGGCTCCCGGCCCCGCAGCAGCTCCAGGTGGAGCGCGGCCAGCTCCGGCGACGGGTCGGCGCCCAGCTCGTCGGCGAGGGCGCGCCGGGCCTCCTCGTACACGGTGAGGGCCTCGGCGGGCCGCCCGGCCGCGTGCAGGGCCCGCATCAACAGGGCGTGCAGCCGCTCGCTCAGCGGATGCCGGGCCAGCAGCGCGCGCAGCTCGGGCACGAGCGCGGAGCCGCCGCCGAGCGCGAGTTCCGCCTCGATCCGGTCCTGGGCGGCGGCCGCCCGCAGCTCTTCGAGGCGGGCCGTCTCGGCGTGCGCGTCCGGCAGATCGGGCAGGGCCGGGCCGCGCCACAGGTCCAGCGCCGCCCGCAGCACGGCGGCGGCGTGAGCGGGATCACCTGCGGCGAGGGCCGCCCGGCCCTCCTCGGCCAGCCGCGCGAAGCGGTGCGCGTCGACGGAGTCGGGGTCGGCGGCGATCCGGTAACCGGCCGCCGTCGCCTCCACGGGCGTGTGCGGGCCCAGGCGCCTGCGCAGCCGCGAGATCTGCGACTGGAGGGCGTTGGCCGCCCCGGCGGGCGGCTCGGCGCCGTAGAGGCCGTCGGTCAGCCGGTCCGTGCCGACCGTGTGCCCGGCTGCCAGGAGCAGCAGGGTGAGCAGGGCCCGGGGGCGCGGGCCGCCGGGGTCGACCGGGGCGCCGTCGTCGGTGCGGATGTCCAGCGGACCCAGGATGCCGAAGCGCATTCCCCGGATTCTGGCAGGGGGCGGGCGCGCGGGGGACCGGCACCGGTGAACGGGTACGGCAAAAAGCCGGCCCACCAGAGGTGGACCGGCTCAGTGCAGCGAACCGGCAGTGGCCGCGCGCTCAGCTGAGCGTCAGCGCGAGACCTTGCCGGCCTTGATGCACGAGGTGCAAGCGTTCACGCGCTTCGGCGTCCCGCCGACCACGGTACGCACACGCTGGATGTTCGGGTTCCAGCGACGGGACGTACGGCGGTGCGAGTGCGAGATGTTGTTGCCGAAGCCCGGCCCCTTGCCGCAGACGTCGCAGTTGGCAGCCACGGGTCACTCCAAAGACTTCAGATGCACTTACGGTTGATCCCGGCATGCCGGGATCAGGTCCGGAGGCTCGACGAGCGCGCTGAATCTGAGTGGCGGTGCCAGGGGGAAGAGCCCGACCAGGTCGGGCAACCGGAGCAGCATACAACGCCTGCTCCCGTACAACGAAACTACCATGGCTGCCCAGGGGCCCGGCCCGGCCCTCTTCCGGTGCACACCGCCCCTGGGTCTACGCTGCCGTCCGGTCCGGCAGCTCAGAGGAGGCGCAGGTGGCACAGGTGGCGCAGACGTTCGACGCGCCGGCGGTGCGCACCTGGTGCGGACTGGCGCTGCGCGCCCTGGGGAGGGCGCGCGAGGAGATCGACGCGATCAACGTCTATCCCGTGGCGGACGGCGACACCGGCACCAACCTCTACCTGACCGTGGAGTCCGCCGCCGCCGCCGTCGAAGCCGTGTTCGCGGGCCACGAGGCGGGCGGCACCGGCCCCGGCGGCCCCTCCCTGGCCGAGGCCGCGCGGGCGATGGCGCACGGCGCGCTCATCGGCGCGCGCGGCAACTCCGGGACGATCCTCGCCCAGCTGCTGCGCGGCATGGCCGAGGTGCTGGCCGCCGAGGGGGCGGAGGCCCGCGCCGACGGCCACGGGCTGCGCCGCGCCCTGCGCCGCGCCGCCGACTCGGCCCGCCAGGCCGTGGCACACCCCGTCGAGGGCACCGTCCTGACGGTCGCCTCGGCCGCCGCCGACGCGGCCGACACGGCCTGCGGCACCGAGGGCGACTGCGGCGCGGTCGCGCGGGCCGCCCACGAGGGCGCGCGTACGGCCCTGGCGGCGACCCCGGGCCAGCTCGCCGCGCTGGAGCGCGCCGGGGTGGTCGACGCGGGCGGAAGCGGCCTGGTGGCCGTGCTGGCGGCCCTGGTCGAGACGTTCACCGGGCAGGCGCCCGCCGCCGCGCGGAGCCGGGGGACGGGGACGGGGACGGAGGCGGGCACGGGTCCGGCGGGTGCCCGGCGGGCACCGGAGGCCGGGGACCGCCCGGCCGTGCCGCACGCGCGCGCGTGCGGCCACGGTGAGCCGGACGCGGGCGATCCGGACACAGCAGGCGCGGCGGACACGGTGGGCACGGCGGGCGCGGCGGACCGCGAGGCTCCCGCCACGCCCGCGCCCCGCGCGGTCCCCACGCCCGCCGAGGCGCCCGAACCCCCGCCCGCCGCCCCGCCCCCGGCCTGCGCCCACGCCGCGCCCGGCCCGCCCGCCGAGTCCGCCACGGCCCCGCCGGGCCACGGCCCCGCCTTCGAGGTGATCTACCTCCTGGAGGCGGACGACCCGTCCGTCGCCCGGCTGCGGCGGCGGCTCGACGCGCTCGGGGACTCCCTGGTGGTGGTCGGCGGCGACGGACTGTGGAACGTCCATGTGCACGTGGACGACGCCGGTGCCGCCGTGGAGGCGGGCGTCGAGGCCGGCCGCCCGCACCGGATCCGCATCACCCACTTCGGCGCCGGAGACGCGCACACCGGGGCCGCCGCGCGCCCGCCGCGCGAGCGCGCCCAGCGGGCCGTGGTGGCCGTCGTGCCCGGCGAGGGACTGGCCGCGCTGTGCACCGAGGCCGGGGCCACCACGGTCCTCGCCCGGCCGGGGGAGCCGCCCGCCAGCGGCGAACTGGTGGAGGCCGTACGGCGGGCGCACGCGCGCGAGGTGGTCCTGCTGCCCAACGACGCCGAACTGCGCGACACCGCCGCCGCGGCGGCCGAGCAGGCCCGCGGCGAGGGCGTGCGGGTCGCCCTCATCCCCACCCGCTCGGCGGTCCAGGGCATCGCCGCCCTCGCGGTGCACGAACCCGGGCGCCGCTTCGACGAGGACGTCGTCGCCATGACGTCGGCGGCCGGTGCCACCCGCCACGGCGAGGTCACCGTCGCCGAGCACCGCTCCTGGACCAGCGCCGGGATCTGCCAGGCCGGCGACGTCCTCGGCCTCATCGACGGCGACGTGGCCGTGATCGGCCCGGACGTCGCGGACACCGCGCGCGCGGTCCTGGACCGGATGCTCGCGGGCGGCGGCGAACTGGTCACCCTCGTCCTCGGCGAGGAACTGCCCGACTCCGTCGCCGACGGCCTGGAGACCCGCGTCCGCGAGTCCTACCTCGCCGTCGACACGGTCGTCCTGCGGGGCGGCAGGCAGGGCGCGCTGCTGCTCATCGGCGTGGAGTAGCCCGCCCCACCGGCGTGGAGCAGGCCGCCTCACCGGCCGGAGCAGCCCGCCCGGCCACCCGCCGGTCCGCACCGCGTCCGCGGATTGTCAGTGCCGTGGTGTGCAATGGATCCCGTGCCCGCACTGCCAGAACCACTGCGCCAACCGCTCAAGTCGGTGCTCGGCCCCGCCACCGCGAAGGTGATGGCCGAGCACCTCGGCCTGCGCACCGTCGGTGACCTCCTCCACCACTACCCCCGCAGATACGAGGAGCGCGGCCAGCTCACCCACCTCGCCGACCTCCCCATGGACGAGCACGTCACGGTGGTCGCTCAGGTCGCCGACGCCCGCCTGCACTCCTTCGCCTCCTCCCGGGCGCCGCGCGGCAAGGGCCAGCGCCTGGAGGTGACGATCACCGACGGCAGCGGCCGCCTCCAGCTCGTCTTCTTCGGCAACGGCGTGCACAAGCCGCACAAGGAGCTGCTGCCGGGCACGCGCGCGCTGTTCGCGGGCAAGGTCTCCGTCTTCAACCGGCGGCTCCAGCTCGCCCACCCCGCCTACGAACTGCTCACCGGCGACACCGACGACTCCGAGGAGACCGTCGAGTCCTGGGCGGGCGCCCTCATCCCGATCTACCCGGCCACCGCCAAGCTGGAGTCCTGGAAGATCGGCAAGGCCGTCCAGACCGTCCTGCCCACCGCCCGGGAGGCCGTCGACCCGCTGCCCGACACCCTGCGCGCGGGCCGCGGCCTGGTCACCCTCCCCGAGGCCCTGCTCAAGATCCACCGCCCGCACACCAAGGCGGACATCGCCGACGCCCGCGCCCGCCTGAAGTGGGACGAGGCGTTCGTCCTCCAGGTCGCCCTGGCCCGCCGCCGCCACGCCGACGCGCAGTTGCCCGCCGTCGCCCGCCGCCCGCGCCCCGGCGGCATCCTCGACGCCTTCGACGACCGGCTGCCCTTCACCCTCACCGAGGGCCAGCGCAAGGTCTCCGGGGAGATCTTCGCCGACCTGGCCACCGAGCACCCGATGCACCGCCTGCTCCAGGGCGAGGTGGGCTCCGGCAAGACCATGGTGGCGCTGCGCGCCATGCTCGCCGTGGTCGACGCGGGCGGGCAGGCCGCCATGCTCGCCCCCACCGAGGTGCTGGCCCAGCAGCACCACCGGTCGATCACCGAGATGATGGGCGAGCTGGCCGAGGGCGGCACCCTGGGCGGACCCGAGCACGCCACCAAGGTGGTGCTGCTCACCGGCTCCATGGGCGCCGCCGCCCGCCGCCGGGCCCTGCTGGACCTGGCCACCGGCGAGGCCGGCGTGGTCATCGGCACCCATGCGCTGATCGAGGACAAGGTGCGTTTCCACGACCTCGGACTCGTGGTCGTCGACGAGCAGCACCGCTTCGGCGTCGAGCAGCGCGACGCCCTGCGCGGCAAGGGCAAGCAGCCGCCGCACCTGCTGGTGATGACCGCCACCCCCATTCCGCGCACGGTCGCGATGACGGTCTTCGGCGACCTGGAGACCTCCGTCCTGGACCAGCTCCCGGCCGGCCGCTCGCCCATCGCCAGCCATGTCGTCCCGGCCGCCGACAAACCGCACTTCCTCGCGCGCGCCTGGGAGCGGGTGCGCGAGGAAGCGGCCGCGGGCCACCAGGCGTACGTCGTCTGCCCGCGCATCGGCGACGAGGAGGACGATCCGAAGAAGGCGCCCGGGAAGAAGTCCGCGAAGGCCGGGAAGACGGCGGAGGGCGGGGAGGGTGCGGAACCCCCGGAGGGCCCGGAGGGCGCCGACAAGCGCCCGCCGCTCGCCGTCCTGGACGTGGCCGCCACGCTCGCCGAGGGCCCCCTGAAGGGGCTGCGGGTGGAGGTGCTGCACGGCAGGATGCAGCCCGACGACAAGGACGCGGTGATGCGCCGCTTCGCCGCGGGCGACACCGACGTCCTGGTCGCCACCACCGTCATCGAGGTCGGGGTCAACGTCCCCAACGCCACCGTGATGGTGATCACCGACGCCGACCGCTTCGGCGTCTCCCAGCTGCACCAGCTACGCGGCCGGGTCGGCCGCGGCACGGCCCCGGGCCTGTGCCTGCTGGTCACCGAGATGCCCGAGGCGAGCCCCGCCCGCCAGCGGCTGAACGCGGTCGCCGCCACCCTGGACGGCTTCGAGCTCTCCCGCATCGACCTCGAACAGCGCCGTGAGGGCGACGTCCTCGGCCAGGCCCAGTCCGGGGCCCGCACCAGCCTGCGGGTGCTCGCCGTCATCGAGGACGAGGAGATCATCGCCGAGGCCCGCGAGGAGGCCGCCGCCCTGGTCGCCGCCGACCCCGCCCTGGAGTCGCTGCCCGGACTGCGCACGGCCCTGGACGCCCTGCTGGACGACGAGCGGGAGCAGTACCTGGAGAAGGGCTGACAGACTGGGTAGGGCCCGCGTCCGAGCCGTACCCCCGGGCAGCAAGCAGCAAGCAGCAAGCAGCACCCGGCACGGCACCGCCGGGCCCCTCCCGCACCGCCGAGCACCGACAAGGACCCAAGGACATGACCCGCGTGATCGCCGGCCGGGCCGGTGGACGCCGTCTCGCCGTACCCCCGGGCCAGGGCACCCGGCCCACCTCGGACCGGGCGCGCGAGGGCCTCTTCTCGACCTGGCAGTCCCTCCTGGGCGGCCCGCTCGACGGCGAGCGGGTCCTCGACCTGTACGCCGGCTCGGGCGCCGTCGGCCTGGAGGCGCTGTCCCGGGGCGCCGGGCACACCCTCCTCGTCGAGGCCGACGCCCGCGCCGTGCGCACCGTCCGGGAGAACGCCAAGTCGCTGGGCCTGCCCGGCGCCGAGGTACGCGCGGGCCGGGCGGAGCAGATCGTCCAGGCACCGCCCGCCGCCGGACCCTACGACCTGGTCTTCCTCGACCCGCCGTACGCCGTCTCCGACGACGATCTTCGCGAGATCCTGCTCACACTCCGTTCGCAGGGGTGGCTCGCCGAGCGGGCCCTCGTCACCGTGGAGCGCAGCACCAGGGGCGGTGAGTTCGGCTGGCCGCCCGGCTTCGACGCGATCCGGGCCCGCCGTTACGGCGAGGGAACGTTTTGGTACGGTCGCGCCGCCGCTACGTGCGAAGACGCACGATGACCGGACCGGAGAGCGAGGGATCTCAAGTGCGCCGCGCCGTCTGTCCCGGGTCGTTCGACCCGATCACCAACGGACATCTCGACATCATTGCCCGCGCCTCCCGCCTGTACGACGAGGTCTACGTGGCGGTGATGATCAACCAGTCCAAGAAGGGCCTGTTCGAGATCGAGGAGCGCATCGACCTCATCCGCCAGGTCACCGCCGACTACGGCAACGTCCGCGTCGAGTCCTTCCACGGCCTCCTCGTCGACTTCTGCAAGCAGCGCGACATCCCGGCCATCGTCAAGGGCCTGCGCGCGGTCAGCGACTTCGACTACGAACTCCAGATGGCCCAGATGAACAACGGCCTCTCCGGTGTCGAGACCCTCTTCGTGCCCACCAACCCGACGTACAGCTTCCTGTCGTCCTCCCTGGTGAAGGAGGTCGCGGCCTGGGGCGGCGACGTCGCCCACCTGGTGCCCGACGTGGTCCTGGAGCAGCTCACCGCACGGCTGCGGCGCGACTGAGCGTCTGACGTCCCGTCACCCGGTGTCCGGCGGCTGCCGCATGGTCGTACAGTCGTCCCGTCCGTTACCCGCACATCGGTAGAGAGTGGCGAGCACACCGTGGACGTGCAGAAGAAGCTCGACGAGATCGTGAGCACGGTCTCCGGCGCCCGGTCCATGCCCATGTCGGCGTCCTGCGTGGTCAACCGCGCCGCCCTGCTCGCCCTGCTCGAAGAGGTGCGCCAGGCCCTGCCCGGCTCGCTCGCGCAGGCCCAGGAGCTGATCGGCGACCGGGACCAGATGGTCGAGGAGGCGCGGCGCGAGGCCGAGCGGATCATCGAGACCGCGCACGCCGAGCGCGGCTCGCTGATCTCCGACACCGAGGTGGCCCGCCGCTCCCAGGCCGAGGCCGACCGGATCCTCACCGAGGCCCGCCAGGAGGCCGAGGAGGTGCGCGCCGAGGCCGACGACTACGTCGACTCCAAGCTCGCCAACTTCGAGGTGGTCCTCACCAAGACCCTCGGCTCGGTCGGCCGCGGCCGGGAGAAGCTGCTCGGCACCGGTCCCGGACTGACCGAGGACGGCTACGAGGACGAGGACGCCCCCGAGCGCAGCCACGACCCGGAGACCCTGCGCCGGGACGCCGACGCCTACGTCGATCTCAAGCTGGGCGCCTTCGAGGCCGTGCTCGCCAAGACGCTGGAGGCCGTCGGCCGCGGCCGGCAGAAGCTGCACGGCCGGATCGCCACCGACGACCTCGGCGCCCTCGCCGACGACACCGGCACCGTGCAGCACTCCAGCGACGCCGACTACCTGGCCGGTCTCGCGGAGATCAGCCCCGCCCCCGCCGCCGCCCCGGCCGCCGCGCCCGCCGAGACCCCGGCCGCGCCGCAGCAGCCGGTCTACGAGCCGCAGCCGGACTACGGCTACCCGCAGACCGCGCAGCCCGACCCGTACGGCGGCTACCAGCCGGCCTACGCCGCCCAGCAGGACCCGTACGGCTACCAGCAGCAGGCCGACCCCTACGGCTACCAGGGCTACGACGCGCACCAGGCAGGCGGCTACGACCCGAACCAGCCCCAGCAGCCGCACGAGCCCCACCAGACCCAGCAGCCGCAGCAGGGCCACGCTCAGCAGGGCTACGCGCTCGACGAGACCAGCCTCTTCGACACCGGCATGATCAGCGCCGAGCAGTTGCGGGCGTACGAGCAGGGCCGCGGCCTCTGAGGGAGCGGCCGGTCCGCGACCGGTCAGGAGGCCGGATTGGGCCGTGAGCGAAAGGTCCAGTATCCTGGCTCTTCGGTCGCGCGTAAGTGCGCGGTCAGCGCTGCCCGGGAGCACCACCGGGGCGGCGACCCTCCGAGTTCGGAAACCGAAAGCAGGAATGGCTCACAACGCCCGCCTCGACCACCGCAACCCTCTCGTGTTCGACACACATGAGCTGGGGCGGCGTCCTGGCGCGCTGCAACGCCAGGCCCGCGAGATCCCGGCCCCCCGGGATCTCGGTATCCACGGAGTGATCGGAGTGCCGGAAGGCGCCCCGGTCGCCCTCGAACTCCGCCTCGAGTCGGTCATGGACGGTGTGCTCGTCACAGGCACCGCCCGTGCACAGGCCGAGGGGGAGTGCGTAAGGTGTCTGGAGCCGGTCGGGCTGGAGCTCGAAGCGGACTTCCAGGAGATGTTCTCGTACCCTGACGCCGACGACCGGGGCCGCGTGATCGCGGAACCGGGCGACGACGCCGAGGACGACGAGGACAGGCTCTTTCTCGAGGACGGACTCTTCGACCTCGAACCTCTGCTGCGCGATGCGGTGGTGCTCGCACTGCCGATGCAGCCGGTGTGCCAGGAAGACTGCCCGGGTCTGTGCTCCCAGTGCGGAGCGCGGCTCGCGGACGACCCGGACCACCACCACGACGCCGTCGACATCCGTTGGGCGGCTTTGCAGGGACTCGCCGGCACCACGTCGGACGGCGAGAAGGACGAGATGAGCGGCGGCGCGCCTCAGTCAGCACGCGCCGACGAGAAGCAGGAGAAGTAGCCGTGGCTGTTCCGAAGCGGAAGATGTCGCGCAGCAACACGCGCCACCGCCGGTCGCAGTGGAAGGCTGCGGTCCCCACCCTGGTTGCGTGCGAGCGCTGCCACGAGCCCAAGCAGCAGCACATCGCGTGCCCGTCTTGCGGCACCTACAACAAGCGCCAGGTCCTCGAGGTCTGAGCGGCTGGTGAGAGGCACCGTGTCCACGGCTAAGAAGAACACTTCCCGCGCAGGCGGGAGTGGCCCATCGGACAACACCGCCTCGTCCCACACGCTTCTGGAAGGGCGGCTCGGCTACCGGCTCGAGTCCGCCCTTCTGGTGCGCGCGCTGACCCACCGTTCCTACGCGTACGAGAACGGCGGCCTGCCGACGAACGAGCGGCTGGAGTTCCTCGGTGACTCCGTCCTCGGTCTCGTCGTCACGGACACGCTGTACCGCACCCACCCCGACCTGCCCGAAGGCCAGCTGGCCAAGTTGCGGGCCGCGGTGGTCAACTCGCGTGCGCTGGCGGAAGTGGGCCGCGGGCTCGACCTGGGTTCCTTCATCCGGCTCGGCCGCGGTGAAGAGGGCACGGGCGGCCGGGACAAGGCGTCGATCCTCGCCGACACCCTCGAAGCGGTGATCGGCGCGGTCTATCTCGACCAGGGCCTCGAAGCGGCCTCCGAACTGGTGCACCGCCTGTTCGACCCGCTGATCGAGAAGTCCTCCAATCTGGGCGCCGGCCTGGACTGGAAGACGTCGCTCCAGGAGCTGACCGCGACCGAAGGGCTCGGTGTCCCCGAGTACCTGGTCACGGAGACCGGCCCCGACCACGAGAAGACCTTCACTGCTGCCGCCCGCGTCGGAGGCGTCTCGTACGGCACCGGCACCGGCCGCAGCAAGAAGGAGGCGGAGCAGCAGGCCGCCGAGTCCGCCTGGCGGTCCATCCGGGCCGCGGCGGACGAGCGCGCCAAGGCGGCCGAGGAGGCCGCCGCCGCACAGGACGCTGACGCGTCCTCCGCCTCCGCCTGACAGAGCACAGCACCCGAGCGCCCGCCCCCACCGGTTCCCCGGCGGAGGTGGGCGCTCGGACCGTCCACCGGAGCGGACCGCAGGGTCCCCACGGTCCTTCACGGGGGTCCCGATGCCCGAGTTGCCCGAGGTCGAGGTCGTCCGCCGCGGACTGGAGCGCTGGGTCGCCCACCGCACCGCGGCCGACGTCGAGGTGCTGCACCCGCGCGCCGTACGCCGCCATCTCGCGGGCGCCGACGACTTCGCGCACCGGCTCAAGGGCCACCACTTCGCCGTGCCCCGCCGGCGCGGCAAGTACCTGTGGCTGCCGCTGGAGGAGACCAACCAGTCCGTCCTGGCCCACCTCGGCATGAGCGGCCAACTGCTTGTACAGCCGCAGGAGGCTCCCGACGAGAAGCACCTGCGCGTCCGGGTCCGGTTCGCCGACTCCCTCGGCACCGAACTGCGCTTCGTGGACCAGCGCACCTTCGGCGGCCTCTCGCTGCACGACAACACGAGCGACGGACTGCCCGACGTCATCGCGCACATCGCCCGCGACCCCCTCGACCCGCTGTTCGACGACGAGGCGTTCCACCAGGCGCTGCGCCGCAAGCGCACCACCATCAAGCGCGCCCTGCTCGACCAGTCGCTGATCAGCGGAGTCGGCAACATCTACGCCGACGAGGCGCTCTGGCGGGCGCGCGTCCACTACGAGCGCCCCACCGCCGCCTTCACCCGCCCCCGCACAGCGGAACTCCTCACCCACATCCGGGACGTGATGAACGCGGCCCTCTCCGTCGGCGGCACCAGCTTCGACAGCCTGTACGTCAACGTCAACGGCGAGTCCGGCTACTTCGACCGCTCCCTGGACGCCTACGGGCGCGAGGGCCTGCCCTGCCGCCGCTGCGCCACCCCGATGCGCCGGCGTCCCTGGATGAACCGCTCCAGCTACTACTGCCCCACGTGCCAGCCCGCGCCCCGGAGCCGGGCCTGAGCCGCACCTGATCCCGGCCGGTCAGGCGCCGCGGGAGTCGTAGGCGGCGCGCGCCGCGAGCACCTCGTCCATCCGGTCCTCCACACAGTGGATGAGGGCGAGCAGCCGCCCCGCGACCTCCCGGCCGAGCGGGGTCAGCTCGTAGTCCACGCGCGGGGGGCTCGTCGGCTGCGCCTCCCGGTGCACCAGCCCGTCCCGCTCCAGCGCGTGCAGCGTCTGCGACAGCATCTTCTCGCTCACACCGTCCACCCGGCGGCGCAACTCGTTGAACCGCAGCGACCCCTCGTACAGCGCCCCCACGGTGAGCGCCCCCCACCGCCCCGTCACATGCTCCAGCGTGCCGCGCGAGGGGCACGCCTTGGCGAACACGTCGTACGGCAGGTCCTGCTCCGCGGTGCGCTCCTGCGTGATGCCCATGACACGAGCGTACGCGACCGGCCGGGACGTCCAGGGGCCGTGCGGGGGCGGCCCCGGCCCGTCAGTACCCGAAGTCCTGCGTCCACCAAGGGCCGCCCGCGCCGAAGTGCGCCCCGACGCCCAGGGTGGTGAAGCGGCAGTTCAGGATGTTGGCGCGGTGCTGGGGACTGTTCATCCAGGCGGACATGACGGCCGCCGGGCCGGACTGGCCGCGGGCTATGTTCTCGGCGCCGAGCCCGGTGATCCCGGCCTTCGCCGCGCGGTCCCACGGGGTCGCGCCGCCGGGGTCGGTGTGGGCGAAGAAGCCCTGGTCGGCCATGGCTCTGCTGTACGTCTCGGCCAGCGAGGTCAGCGCGCTGTTCGCGGCCACCGCGCCGCATCCCGCCTTCGCCCGCTCCAGGTTGACCAGGCGCACCACCTCGGCCTCGGCCGCCGCCTCGGCGGACACCGTCACCGGAGCCGCAGTGGGGCGCGGTGCCGGGGCCGCCGCGCGCGGCGGGGCGCTCGGGCGCGGGACGGGGGCGGTGGCGGTCCCGGCGGGCGTGGGGGTGCTCGGCGGGGCGGTGGCGGGCGGTGCGGCGGCCCTCTGCGGCGGGGTCTCCCGCGAAGGAGCGGCCGCCGTGTCCGGGGCCGAGACGGAGGGGGAGGCGGGGGCGGTAGCGGGAGCTGTAGAAGGCGCGGCAGGCGTGGCGGGGGAGGAAGGCGCGGCAGCGGACGGGGACGGCGGGGGCGTGCCGTCGGTGCCGCGGCTCGGGGCCGGACCCGGAACCGGACCCGGTCCGGGGGCCGCCGGGCGGGTGCCGGGGAGGGCGCCGCCCCAGGTGCCGCCCTGCTCACTCGCGCCGTTGGACGGGGCTCCCGCCGCGGGCGCCCTGTCCGCGCCGGAGGTGCTGTCGCCGCCGAGCCGGTACGCGTGCAGTCCGGGCACCACACCCGCGGCGACCGCGACCGTGCCCAGGGCGAGGGCCGCCGTGACCCCGAGCAGCCCGGCCCGCACCGGGACCCCGGCCCGCCCGCGACGGCGGCGGCCGCGCCGCGGGTCCGGCGCCGGGGCGGGGGCCGTGCCTTCGAGGCCGGGCGTCAGCGGCACGGTGCCCGTGGCTCGTGCGTAGTCGTCGTCCGTCGCGTAGAGGTACCGCTCGGCCCTGGCGTCGACGGCGGCGTACGGGTCCGGGACCGGAGGCCGCTCGGGGCGGCCGGACGTGCCGCCGGTCCCCGCCGCGCCCCCGGCCCGCGCGGCGCGGCGCGTGGCGGAGCGGCCGGCGTCCGGGTGTCGGTGCCGTCCCATGGTGCTGGCCTTCCTCGTCCCTGCGGCCGCCGCGCGTGCTGAGCCGTCGCGGTCAACCCATGTCACTCGATCGAGTGAGTTTCATATGAAATGCATCGGGTCGGGACGGTACCTCATGGGTCCGGGGGCCCGGCATGCCCGGGGGGACGGCACCCGGCTAGGTTGCAGGCATGAGTGAGGAAGCACGGCTGGTCGCCTGGGTGCGCGGCCATGTCCAGGGTGTCGGGTTCCGCTGGTTCACCCGGGCCGCGGCCCTGGAGATCGGCGGACTGAGTGGTTTTGCTCTCAATCTCGCCGACGGGCGGGTGCAGGTGGTCGCCGAGGGGTCCCGTACCGCCTGCCAGAAGCTCCTCGACTGGCTGGAGGGCAGCGACACGCCCGGCCGCGTCGACGGTGTCACCGAGATCTGGGACACACCACGCGGCGGCTACGACGGCTTCGCGATCCGCTGAGCCGGTCCGCCCGGTCCCGCACCGCGGCCCGGCCCGCACCTGCCACCGGCATCTGCCCGCGCGGAAAAGGGCAGGTGACTGCCGAGAGAGGCTTGCCGTGACCTGCCGCGCAGGGCAGGATGACCGCCATGCCCCCCGGGGCCCGCAGGAGCCGCAGCGCCACCGGTCCCCGGTCGCGCGCCCCCGGGCCACCCGCCGATACGGGGTGTGATCGTGTTGACCGTCAAACTTTTTGGTGAGACGCTGAAAGCCCGCGCACCTCAGCTGTTTGGCATGGAACAACGGCAGTGAAAACTCAACAGTGCCAAGCACCACGGGTGCGAATCCCTCACGACCCACACCGATTCGGTCGGTCACTCAGTGTGGAGGACCATCCATCATGGCAAAGGCGCTTCTCGGTTACGTCGGCGGCTCCGACCCTCGACTCCTCGCCGAGATGCGACGGCTCCAGCAGCGCGTCCAGGACCTGGAATCCGAGCTCGTAAGGATCCAGGCGGAGAACGACGCGCTGGCGGCTGCCGCTTCTCACGACAGGATCATGGAGCGCGTCGACGCACACCAGGCGGAGCCTGCGCTCACCTGATCACTGCATCGACACCGCGACACAGTGGTTGGGCTGCCCGTGTCAACCGCTCAGTTGTCAGAAGTTGCAAGGGACGCTTCGGCGTCCCTTCTTTCTTTCCGGCCCCGCCCTTCCCCCCGAGCCCCCGCTCCGAGCCCCCGCTTTCGTTGCCCCCACACACCCTTTCAGGCTCTTCAACGTCTGGTGTGCCCTTGATGTACAGAGGCGAAACCGCGCGGTTGCGAGGGTTCACGAAGTGAGATAGCGGCGGCGGGTAGAGTGCGACGGCGTGCACCTCAAAGCCCTGACCCTGCGAGGCTTCAAGTCGTTCGCCTCGGCGACCACGCTCCGGTTCGAACCGGGCATCACCTGCGTCGTCGGTCCGAACGGCTCGGGCAAGTCCAATGTCGTGGACGCGCTCAGCTGGGTCATGGGCGAGCAGGGCGCCAAGTCGCTGCGTGGCGGCAAGATGGAGGACGTCATCTTCGCCGGCACCACCGGCCGCCCGCCGCTGGGCCGCGCCGAGGTGTCCCTGACCATCGACAACTCCGACGGCGCCCTGCCCATCGAGTACGCCGAGGTCACCATCACGCGGATCATGTTCCGCAACGGCGGCAGCGAGTACCAGATCAACGGCGACACCTGCCGCCTGCTGGACATCCAGGAACTGCTGTCCGACTCCGGCATCGGCCGCGAGATGCACGTCATCGTCGGCCAGGGCCAGCTCGACTCCGTCCTGCACGCCGACCCGATGGGCCGCCGGGCCTTCATCGAGGAGGCGGCGGGCGTCCTCAAGCACCGCAAGCGCAAGGAGAAGGCGCTGCGGAAACTGGACGCGATGCAGGCCAACCTCGCCCGTGTCCAGGACCTCACCGACGAACTGCGCCGCCAGCTCAAACCGCTGGGCCGCCAGGCGGCCGTCGCCCGCCGCGCCGCCGTCATCCAGGCCGACCTGCGCGACGCCCGCCTGCGCCTGCTCGCCGACGACCTCGTACGCCTCCAGGAGGCGCTGAAGGCCGAGGTCGCCGACGAGGCCGCGCTCAAGCAGCGCAAGGAGCACGCCGAGGCCGAACTCCGCCGGGCCCTCCAGCGCGAAGCGCACCTGGAGGACGAGGTCCGCCGCCTCACCCCGCGGCTGACCCGCGCCCAGCAGACCTGGTACGAGCTGTCCCAGCTCGCCGAACGCGTCCGCGGCACCGTCTCCCTCGCCGACGCCCGGGTCAAGAGCGCGACCTCCGCGCCCGTCGAGGAACGGCGCGGACGCGACCCCGAGGACCTGGAGCGCGAGGCCGCCCGCGTCCGCGAGCAGGAAGCCGAACTGGAAGCGGCCCTGGAGGCCGCCGAACGGGCCCTCGACGACACCGTCGCCCACCGCTCCGAGCTGGAACGCGAACTCGCCGCGGAGGAACGCCGCCTGAAGGACGCCGCCCGCGCCATCGCCGACCGCCGCGAGGGCCTGGCCCGGCTCAGCGGCCAGGTGAACGCCGCCCGCTCCCGCGCCGCCTCCGCCCAGGCCGAGATCGACCGCCTGGCCACCGCCCGCGACGAGGCCCGGGAACGCGCCGTACACGCCCAGGAGGAGTACGAGGCGCTCAAGGCCGAGGTGGACGGCCTCGACGCCGAGGACCACGAACTCGCCGACCGCCACGAGAGCGCGAAGGCCGCGCTGGCCGACGCCGACGCCGCGCTCACCGCCGCCCGCCGGGCCGCCACCGCCGCCGAACGCGAACGGGCCGCGACCCGGGCCCGGCACGACGCCCTCGCCCTCGGCCTGCGCCGCAAGGACGGCACCGGTGCCCTGCTCGACGCGAGCGACCGGCTCACCGGACTGCTCGGCCCGGCCGCGGAACTCCTCACCATCACCCCCGGCCACGAGATCCCGCTCGCGGCGGCCCTCGGCGCCGCCGCCGACGCCCTGGCGGTCACGCATCCCGCCGCCGCGGCGGAAGCCCTGCGCCTGCTGCGCAAACAGGACGCGGGCCGCGCCGCCCTCCTGCTCACCGGCGCCCCCGAGGAGCCCGGCACCGCCCCCGACCCCGGCACGGAGGGCCTGCCCGCCGGGCAGCGCCGCGCCGCCGACCTCGTGCGCGGCCCCGCCGACCTCATGCCCGCCGTCCGCAGGCTGCTGCGCGGCGTCGTCGTGGTCGGCACCCTGGAGGACGCCGAGGACCTCGTCCACGCCCGCCCCCACCTGACCGCCGTCACCGCCGAGGGCGATCTGCTCGGGGCGCACTTCGCGCAGGGCGGCTCGGCCGGGGCGCCCAGCCTGCTCGAGGTCCAGGCGTCCGTGGACGAGGCCGCGGCCGACCTCGCCGACCTCGACCTGCGCTGCGCCGGGTCGGCCGAGGCCGAGCGGCTGGCCGGTGAGCGGCGCGAGGAGTGCGCCGCGCTCGTCGAGGAACTGGGCGAACGCCGCCGCGCCGCCGACCGCGAGAAGTCCGCCGTGGCCCAGCAGCTCGGCCGGCTCGCCGGCCAGGCACGCGGGGCCGCCGGGGAGGCCGAGCGGTCCACGGCCGCCGCCGCCCGCGCCCAGGAGGCCCTGGACCGGGCCCGCCAGGAGGCGGAGGAACTCGCCGAACGGCTGGCCGTCGCCGAGGAGAGCCCGGTCGAGGAGGAACCCGACACCTCCACCCGTGACCGCCTCGCCGCGGACGGCGCCAACGCCCGGCAGACCGAGATGGAGGCCCGCCTCCAGGTCCGTACGCACGAGGAACGCGTCAAGTCCCTGTCCGGCCGGGCCGACTCCCTGGACCGGGCCGCCCGCGCCGAACGCGAGGCACGCGCGCGTGCCGAGCGGCGGCAGGCCCGGCTGCGCCACGAGGCGGCCGTCGCCGCCGCCGTCGCCGCCGGTGCCCGCCAGTTGCTGGCGCACGTCGAGGTCTCGCTGACCCGCGCGGAGCGGGAGCGGAGCGCGGCCGAGGCCGCCAAGGCGCTCCGGGAGCAGGAGCTGACCGCGGCCCGCGCCGCCGGGCGCGATCTGAAGGCCGAACTCGACAAGCTGACCGACTCGGTCCACCGCGGCGAGGTGCTCGGCGCCGAGAAGCGGCTGCGCATCGAGCAGCTGGAGGCCAGGGCGCTGGAGGAACTGGGCGTGGAACCGGCGGGCCTGGCGGCGGAGTACGGACCGCACCAGCCGGTGCCGCCCTCGCCGCCCGCCGAGGGGGAGGAGCTGCCCGAGGACCCCGCCCACCCGCGCAACCGGCCCCGCCCCTTCGTCCGCGCCGAGCAGGAGAAGCGGCTGCGCGCGGCGGAGCGCGCCTATCAGCAGCTTGGCAAGGTCAATCCGCTGGCCCTGGAGGAGTTCGCGGCGCTGGAGGAGCGGCACAAGTTCCTCAGCGAGCAGCTGGAGGACCTGAAGAAGACCCGCGCCGACCTGCTCCAGGTGGTCAAGGAGGTCGACGAGCGGGTCGAGCAGGTCTTCACCGAGGCGTACCGGGACACCGCACGCGAGTTCGAGGGCGTCTTCGGGCGGCTCTTCCCGGGCGGCGAGGGCCGGCTCGTGCTGACCGACCCGGACAACATGCTCACCACGGGGGTGGACGTCGAGGCGCGCCCGCCGGGCAAGAAGGTCAAGCGGCTCTCCCTGCTCTCCGGCGGCGAGCGGTCGCTGACGGCGGTGGCGCTGCTGGTGTCCATCTTCAAGTCCCGGCCCAGCCCCTTCTATGTGATGGACGAGGTCGAGGCGGCCCTCGACGACACCAACCTCCAGCGGCTCATCCGCATCATGCAGGAGCTCCAGGAGGCGTCCCAGCTCATCGTGATCACGCACCAGAAGCGCACGATGGAGGTGGCCGACGCCCTGTACGGCGTCTCCATGCAGGGCGACGGCGTCTCCAAGGTGATCAGCCAGCGGCTGCGATAGGGGCACGGTTCGGCCCCGAACGGGCGCCGCGTGCCGCCGCGACTTCGGGGTATTCGGAGCATGTCCCGCCAGTTGACTTCAACACTTGAACACAACTCACCTCGGCGGGTCGGTCGATTTCACAATGGACTGACTATGACTTCGAGAGTTGAAGGCATAGTCTCTGCAACGTTGCTTTCACCTTCAGGTCTCAAGACCTGGAGGGGCTGACCCCACCCCGGCAGCGTTGCCGGTGTGCCCGAGGAGTACACGTGACCAGCACAGCGCAGGCGCCGACGCCAGGAGTCCCTACGGCCCATCCCGATCATCTCGGGCATGTCATCTTCATCGCGGCGGCGGCCGCCATGGGCGGGTTCCTGTTCGGCTACGACAGCTCCGTGATCAACGGCGCCGTCGAGGCCATCCGGGACCGCTACGACATCGGCTCCGCCGCGCTGGCCCAGGTCATCGCCATCGCGCTGATCGGCTGCGCCATCGGCGCCGCCACCGCGGGCCGGATCGCCGACCGCATCGGCCGTATCCGCTGCATGCAGATCGCCGCGGGCCTCTTCACCGTCAGCGCCGTCGGTTCGGCGCTGCCCTTCGCCCTGTGGGACCTGGCCCTGTGGCGCATCATCGGCGGCTTCGCCATCGGCATGGCCTCCGTCATCGGCCCCGCCTACATCGCCGAGGTCGCCCCGCCCGCCTACCGCGGCCGGCTCGGCTCCTTCCAGCAGGCCGCGATCGTCGTCGGCATCGCCATCTCGCAGCTGGTCAACTGGGGCCTGCTGAACGCCGCCGGCGGCGACCAGCGCGGCAAGCTGATGGGCCTGGAGGCATGGCAGGTCATGCTCGGCGTGATGGTGGTCCCGGCCGTCCTGTACGGTCTGCTCTCCTTCGCCATCCCCGAGTCCCCGCGCTTCCTGGTCTCCGTGGGCAAGCGCGAGCGCGCCAAGGAGATCCTCGAAGAGGTCGAGGGCAAGGACGTGGACTTCGACGCGCGCATCGCCGAGATCGAGCACGCCATGCACCGCGAGGAGAAGTCGTCCTTCAAGGACCTGCTCGGCGGCAGCTTCTTCTTCAAGCCGATCGTCTGGATCGGCATCGGCCTGTCGGTCTTCCAGCAGTTCGTCGGCATCAACGTCGCGTTCTACTACTCCTCGACGCTGTGGCAGTCGGTCGGTGTCGACCCGACGCAGTCGTTCTTCTACTCCTTCACCACGTCGATCATCAACATCATCGGCACCGTGATCGCGATGATCTTCGTCGACCGCATCGGCCGCAAGCCGCTCGCGCTCATCGGCTCGGCCGGCATGGTCGTCGGACTCGCCCTGGAGGCATGGGCCTTCTCGTCCCCGCTGGTGGACGGCAAGCTCCCCGCCACCCAGGGCTGGGTGGCCCTGGTCGCCGCCCACGTCTTCGTCCTCTTCTTCGCCCTGTCCTGGGGCGTGGTGGTGTGGGTCTTCCTCGGCGAGATGTTCCCGAACCGGATCCGCGCCGCCGCCCTGGGCGTGGCCGCCTCCGCCCAGTGGATCGCCAACTGGGCCATCACCGCGAGCTTCCCGTCGCTGGCCGACTGGAACCTCTCCGGTACGTACGTGATCTACGCGGTCTTCGCGGCGCTCTCCATCCCGTTCGTCCTGAAGTTCGTCAAGGAGACGAAGGGCAAGTCCCTGGAGGAGATGGGCTGAGCCGCCCGGCAGGCCCCCCGATCCCGGGGAGACGGGCCGAGTCCCCGCTGCCGTCTCCTCGCACCGTCCGCCGCCCCGGTCCGCATCCCGCCGGACCGGGGCGGCGGTGTCGCTTCGTGGGCCGGGGGCTTGCTGCGTTCGCCGGTGGCGGGGCGTCGGGGCGTACGGCTCGGGACGTACGCGTCGGGACGTACAGGTCGGGACGTACGCGTCGGGACGTACGGAGGGTGTGGCGCCCGGCCCCGGGCGCAGCGCGCGCGACGCTCCCGTGACCGTCACCCCGCCACCGCGCGCACGCCGCCCTCACGGGACGCCCCCCCCCGGGCCGACGGAAAGGCAACGTCCCCTCCACCGATTCCGGACGGTGCAGGGGACGGAACGAGCCGGTGCGAGGCATGGCCCGGCTGACGGCCGAAGGCCCTAGGCGGACTGCCGCTCCCGCCGGCCCGCGGACTCCGCGCCCGCCGGGGCCGGGGCCGCCGGGACCACCGCCGGTTTGGGCAGGGCCAGGTACAGCAGACCGGAGATCACGATGGTGGCGACCCAGCCGAGGCCGTACTCGCCGACGACGTTGTTGTGGGCCAGCGGGCCGGTGAACCAGTCGGAGGTGGTGAACAGCAGACCGGCGGCCAGGCCGATCGCCCAGGAGGCGACGGCGGCGGGGGAGAAGCCGCCCTTGTACCAGTACGCGCTGGTGCGCGTGGTGTCGGCCATGGCGGCGCCGTCGTACTCGGTGCGCCGCAGCATGTCCGCGCCGAAGACGCCCACCCAGGCGGAGAAGGCCACCGCGAGCAGCGACAGGAAGGCGATGAAGGAGCCCATGAAGCTCGTCGCCACCAGCATCAACACCCCGCCGAAGGCCAGCGAGATCACGGCGTTGACCGAGACCGCCCAGTGCCGCGGCACCTTGAAGCCGAGGGTCTGCGCGGTGAAGCCCGCCGAGTACATCGACATCGAGTTGATCAGCAGCATGCCGATCAGCGCGATCAGCAGGTACGGCACCGCGATCCAGGTCGGCAGGATCTCGCCGAGGAAGGACACCGGGTCGGAGGCCGAGGCCAGATCGGGGGTGGAGACCGCCATCACCGCGCCCATCAGCACCATCGGCAGGACGACGATCCCGGCGCCGCCCACCGAGGTGCCGACGATCGCCCTGGAGGAGGCGGTGCGCGGCAGATAGCGCGTGAAGTCCGGCGCGGTCGGGATCCAGCTGACGCCGCCCGCCGCGATCATGCCGATGCCGGTGATCACGGCGGCCGTGGAGCCCGCGGAGTGCGCGAACACCTTCGACCAGTCGGTGTCCACGATCAGATAGACCAGCACCAGCACGGAGAAGAGGCCGAAGAGGTAGGTCGCGTACTTGTTGCACTTCTGCACGGCGCCGATGCCGAGCCCGGAGATCGCGAAGGTGGCGACGACGAAGGCCAGCAGCGTCACCAGGTCCAGCACGCTGTTCGCCGTCAGGCCGAACACGATGTCCAGGATGCTGAGCATCGCGTAGGCGCCGGTCACCGCGTTGATCGTCTCCCAGCCCCAGCGGGCGACCCAGATCAGCGAACCGGGCAGCAGGTTGCCGCGCTGCCCGAAGACCGCGCGGGACAGCGCCATGCCGGGCGCTCCGCCGCGTTTGCCGGAGATGCCGATCAGCCCCACCAGACCGTAGGAGACGACGGGCGCGGCGACGGCCACGACGAGCGCCTGCCACAGATTGAGGTGGTACGCCACGACGAGGCTCGCGCCCATCGTGAGCAGCAGCACGCTGATGTTGGCGCCGACCCAGGTGGGGAACAGCTCGCGGGTCCTGCCGGTGCGCTCATGGTCGGGCACCTGTTCGATGCCGCGGGTTTCCAGGGCGCCTTCGACCTCGGCGGTCTTGCTCATGGGGAAGGTCCGTGCCTTGTTCGTGGGGGGGGGAGTGGTCGCGGGGGAGTGTCCGTGGGGGAGTCTCTGTGGGGGGTGAAGAAGCGCACTCCGTGCTCGGGAAGGAGTGGCGGACGCCGTCCGCGGGCGGCGACGTCGGGGACTCTACGCGTGTTGACCCGCGCTCCACCATCGTACTTTGATACTACTCGCGTCTTTAGGTGGCGTTTGTCTCTCGGGGGAACCCACAAACGGCCTGTGGCCGGGACCCATGGCCGATACTGGACGCGTTATGGAAACCATCATCCTTGCTGTAGTCATCGCCGTGGTGGTGCTCGGCGCGCTCGGCGGGCTCGTCGTCGGAAGCCGGCGCCGCAAACCGCTGCCCCCGCCACCGCCCGGCCCGCCCGACATCACCGCCGCCCCGCCGGCCGAACCGCACGTCGGCGAGGAGGCCGAGACGCCGCGCGAGGAGCCGCGGCGGACCATCGAGGAGGTGGACCTTCCGGGCGGCTCGGCCCCCACCGCCGTGGAGGAGCCGCCCGTCGTCGAGGAGCTGCCGGCTCCCGAGATCGAGGTCCCGGAGCCCACCGCCGGCCGCCTGGTCCGGCTGCGCGCCCGCCTCTCCAGGTCGCAGAACGCCCTGGGCAAGGGCCTGCTCACCCTGCTGTCCCGCGAGCACCTGGACGAGGACACCTGGGAGGAGATCGAGGACACCCTGCTGACCGCCGACGTCGGCGTCCGGCCCACCCAGGAACTGGTCGAGCGGCTGCGCGAGCGCGTCCGCGTGCTCGGCACCCGCACCCCCGAGGAGCTGCGCGCCCTGCTGCGCGAGGAGCTGCTCACCCTGGTCGGCCGCGACCTGGACCGCGCCGTGCGGACCGAGCCGCCCGGCGGCGGCCCCGGCATCGTGATGGTCGTCGGCGTCAACGGCACCGGCAAGACCACCACCACCGGCAAGCTCGCCCGCGTCCTGGTCGCCGACGGCCGCAGCGTCGTGCTCGGCGCCGCCGACACCTTCCGCGCCGCCGCCGCGGACCAGCTCCAGACCTGGGGCGAGCGGGTCGGCGCGCACACCGTGCGCGGCCCGGAGGCCGGCGACCCCGCCTCCGTGGCCTTCGACGCGGTCAAGGAGGGCAAGGAGCTGGGCGCCGACGTGGTGCTCATCGACACCGCCGGCCGCCTGCACACCAAGACCGGCCTCATGGACGAGCTGGGCAAGGTCAAGCGGGTCGTGGAGAAGCACGCCCCGCTGGACGAGGTGCTGCTCGTGCTCGACGCCACGACCGGCCAGAACGGCCTGGTCCAGGCCCGGGTCTTCGCCGAGGTCGTCGACATCAGCGGCATCGTGCTCACCAAGCTCGACGGCACCGCCAAGGGCGGCATCGTGGTCGCGGTCCAGCGCGAGCTGGGCGTCCCGGTCAAGCTGATCGGCCTCGGTGAGGGCGCGGACGACCTGGCGCCCTTCGAGCCGGAGGCGTTCGTCGACGCCCTGATCGGCGACTGACGGCCGAGGCGACCGCGGTCAGATGCCCGCCCCGCGCCCCGCAGCGGCGCCCGCCCCCGGATCCCGGTGGGGACGGGCGCCGCTGCCGTACCGCACGGCCCGCCCGGCGCGGATCACAGCGCCAGCAGACCGGCCGCCGTCTCCCGGAAGCCGCAGGCGTCGAGGTAGAAGGGGCGCAGCCGCGCCTCGTGGTCGACATGCAGCCACGCGCACCCGGCGGCACGCGCCCGCCGGGCCGCCGTCGCCACCAGCTCCGCCCCGATCCCGTGCGACCGGTGCTCCCGGGCCACCACCGTGTCCAGCACGAACGCGTGCTCGCCGCCGTCCCAGGCGACATTGACGAACCCGATCAGCCGGCCCTCCGACCGGGCGCACACCCAGCCGAGACTGTGCCGCAGCAGCCGCGCCCGCCACCCGGTCCGCCCGACGGGATGCCCGAACCCCTCCGCGTGCAGCGCTTCGAGCGCGGCGTCCTCGAACTCGCCGCGCCACTCGTACGTGATCGTCTCGTCCGTGATCGTCATGCCGCGATCGTACGAGCGCGCCCGCCCGCTCCTCCGGGCGAGCGCGGACCCTCCCCGGGTCTACCCCCGGAACCGGTGCGCCACGTACGCCAGCGTGCCGAGCAGCAGCCGGGCCTCCGGCGGGTCGGCCGTGTCCAGGGCCGGGGAGCGCAGCCAGCGGGCCGGGCCGAGGCCCGCGCGGTCGGACGGCGGCGCCGTGAGATACGTACCCGGGCCCAGGCCGCGCAGATCGAGGCCGGAGGGATCGTCCCAGCCCATGCGGTAGAGCAGACCGGGCAGCTCGGCGGCGGCGCCGGGGGCCACGAAGAAGTGGACCCGGCCGTCCGGGGCCGCCGTCACCGGGCCGAGGGGCAGCCCCATGCGCTCCATCCGGGCCAGCGCCCGCCGCCCGACGGGCTCGGCGACCTCGATCGCGTCGAACGCGCGCCCGACCGCCAGCATCACCGCGGCGCCCGGCAGCTCGGCCCACGCCCCGCTCACCTCGTCCAGGGTCGCCCCGGCCGGGACCGGCGGCGCGAACTCCAGGGGATGTGCGCCCGGTGCCGGGCAGTCGAGCCGGCCGCACGAGCAGGCGCCGCCCGCGGCCCGCGCGCCCCGCACCACGTCCCAGCCCCACAGCCCGGTGTATTCGGCCACCGCGGTGCACTCGGACGAGCGGAACGACCGGCCGCGCCGCCGCGCGCCGGAGCGGATCTCGCGAATGCCACCGATCGTGAACCCCATACCCCCTCCAACGGGCCCGTCCCCTCGATGGTTACGAGGCGGATGCGGAACGTGACGTTCTGTTCCCACCGGCTCCCCGGCCGCGCCCGGACGGGACGGCGCCCGGATGTGACGGGGGTGGTGCGCGGGGCGGCATGCGCCTCGCGGTGCATCGCTCCACCCGCTCGCGGTGGTCCCGTGTCAAGTGAATCGCGACGTGGCCACCGGGAGTTCATTCGAAGGGGTGGCGAATGGTGGCGTTTCCGGAATCCCCATGGCCGGGCCCGTGATCGTAGGATTACTGTGAGTGTGCGAGTCCTGGGGGTACACACGCTCGTGGGTATGCCGGAGGCAAGTCGGTATTCCGTTCGAAGGGTGGCAAGCGCCGGACGGCGGCCGACGCCGACCGGCATTCTGATAGGGCTTGGCGCACTCGGCGGCAAGTGGTCTCAGGATTGGGGGCGTTCCAGTGAGCGGCAACGGCGGTGGCGGGACGAACTCGGCGGGCGCGGACAAGCGCCCCAACGAGCTGCTCGCCTCGTGGTTCGTGCGCAGCGGCTGGTCCAAGGGCGAACTGGCCCGCCAGGTCAACCGCCGCGCCCGCCAGCTCGGGGCGAACCACATCTCCACCGACACCTCGCGGGTGCGCCGCTGGCTCGACGGGGAGAACCCGCGCGAACCGATCCCGCGCATCCTGTCCGAGCTGTTCTCCGAGCGCTTCGGCTGCGTCGTCCCCGTCGAGGACCTCGGCCTGCGCACGGCCCGCCAGACCCCCTCCGCCACCGGCGTCGACCTGCCCTGGACGGGCCCGCAGACCGTCGCCCTGCTCAGCGAGTTCTCCCGCAGCGACCTGATGCTGGCCCGGCGCGGCTTCCTCGGCAGCGCGCTGGCGCTCTGCGCGGGCCCCTCCCTCATCGAGCCGCTCCAGCGCTGGCTGGTCCCCGCGCCCCCGGCCCCGCTCGCGCCGCCCGAGCAGGCCGCCGCCCGCCGCCCCGGCCGCCTCTCCCGCCCCGAGCTTGAGCTGCTGGAGAGCACCACCGTGATGTTCCGCAAGTGGGACGCCCAGTGCGGCGGCGGCCTGCGCCGCAAGGCCGTCGTCGGCCAGCTCCACGAGGTGACGGACCTCCTCCAGGAGCCCCAGCAGGAGGACACCACCCGGCGGCTGTTCCGGGTCGCCGCCGAATTAGCGGAGCTGGCCGGCTGGATGAGCTACGACGTCGGACTCCAGCCCACCGCCCAGAAGTACTTCGTGCTGGCCCTGCACGCCGCCAAGGAGGCCGGTGACAAACCGCTCGGCTCCTACGTGCTCTCCAGCATGAGCCGCCAGATGATCCACCTCGGCCGCCCCGACGACGCCCTGGAGCTGATCCACCTCGCCCAGTACGGCAGCCGGGACTGCGCCGGGCCGCGCACCCAGTCCATGCTGTATGCGATGGAGGCCCGCGCCTACGCCAACATGGGCCAGCCCGGCAAGTGCAAGCGGGCGGTGCGGATGGCCGAGGACACCTTCGCCGACGTCGAGGACTGGGACGAGCCCGACCCCGACTGGATCCGCTTCTTCTCCGAGGCCGAGCTGTACGGCGAGAACTCCCACTCCTTCCGCGACCTCGCCTATGTCGCCGGCCGCAGCCCCACCTACGCCTCCCTGGCCGAACCGCTCATGGACAAGGCCGTCCAGCTGTTCGCCGCGGACGACGAGCACCAGCGCTCCTACGCGCTCAACCTGATCGGCATGGCCACCGTCCACCTCCTCCAGCGCGAACCGGAGCAGAGCACCCGCTACGCCGCGCACGCGATGGACGTGGCCAAGAAGGTCCGCTCCGAGCGCGTCAACACCCGTATCCGCAAGACCGTCGGCAACGCCGTACGCGACTTCGGCGAGCTCGGCGAGGTCATCGACCTGACCGAGCAGCTCGCCGCCGAACTGCCCGAGACCGCCGAGGCGGTCTGAGCCCGGCCCCCGCAAGGCCCCCGCGCCGCTCCGGCACCACCCCCGGCGGCCCCCGCACCGCACCCCCGACGACCACCCTCGCACCCCCGGACGGCCCCGGCACCGCGCCGGACGACCCCGGAACCCCGGCCGCGGCCGGCCCTCCCGAACCGCCCGACTCGGCTCCCCCAAGCCAGGTCATCGGAAGGCCGTCCGCGGCCGGTCCGGCGTCCGCCCGCCGTTCACCGACGCGTAACACTCCAGGCGCCTTCGTCACCCCGGCGAAACAACGAGGGGCACCCGCCGAAACCGCGCTGCGCGAGTCTCATGGCGCAGAACCGGCCCACCCCTCCCCCCCCCGGACTCGCTGCCGGGACCGCTCCAGGCTTCGCCCGCACGGGGCCGTACAACCGACGAGGAGACGCCGATGGCACCAGCCATCATGCTTGCGGCGGACGCACCCCGGCTGTCGTCCGCGAACACCGGCTTCATGCTGATCTGCTCCGCCCTGGTCATGCTGATGACCCCGGGCCTCGCCTTCTTCTACGGAGGCATGGTCCGCGTCAAGAGCACCCTGAACATGCTGATGATGAGCTTCGTCAGCCTCGGCATCGTCACCCTCCTGTGGGTGCTCTACGGCTTCTCCCTCGCCTTCGGCACCGACAAGGGCTCCCTCATCGGCTGGAGCTCCGGCTTCGTCGGCTTCAGCGGCATCGGCAAGACGGACCTGTGGCCCGGATACACCGTCCCGGTCTTCGTCTTCGCCGTCTTCCAGCTGATGTTCGCCGTCATCACCCCGGCCCTGATCAGCGGCGCCCTGGCCGACCGGGTGAAGTTCACCGCCTGGTCGCTGTTCGTGGTGCTGTGGGCGACGATCGTCTACTTCCCCGTCGCCCACTGGGTCTGGGGCAGCGGCGGCTGGGCCTTCGACCTCGGCGTCATCGACTTCGCCGGCGGCACCGCCGTCCACATCAACGCGGGCGCCGCCGCCCTCGGCGTGATCCTCGTCATCGGCAGGCGGACCGGCTTCAAGAAGGACCCGATGCGCCCGCACAGCCTGCCCCTGGTCATGCTCGGCGCGGGACTGCTGTGGTTCGGCTGGTTCGGCTTCAACGCGGGCTCCTGGCTCGGCAACGACGACGGCGTCGGCCCGCTGATGTTCGTCAACACCCAGATCGCGACCGCCGCCGCCCTGCTCGCCTGGCTGGCCTACGAGAAGATCCGCCACGGCGCCTGCACCACCCTGGGCGCCGCCTCCGGCGCGGTCGCCGGACTCGTCGCCATCACCCCCTCCGGCGGCGCGGTCTCCCCGCTCGGCGCCATCGCCGTCGGCGCGATCGCCGGTGTCCTGTGCGCCATGGCGGTCGGACTGAAGTACCGCTTCGGCTACGACGACTCCCTCGACGTCGTCGGCGTCCACATGGTCGGCGGCATCATCGGCTCCCTCCTGGTCGGCCTCTTCGCCAGCGGCACCGGCCAGTCCGACGTCAAGGGCCTCTTCTACGGCGGCGGCCTGGACCAGTTCTGGAAGCAGTGCGCCGGAGTCTTCGCCGTCCTCGCCTATTCTCTGGTCGCCTCCGCGGTCCTCGCCCTCCTCATCGACCGGACGATCGGGATGCGGGTCACCGAGGACGAGGAGATCTCCGGCATCGACCAGGCCCAGCACGCCGAGACCGCCTACGACTTCAGCGGCGCGGGCGGCGGTGTGGCAGGCGCCGTCACCGCCCTGGCCGCCGCCGCGCAGGGCAGGCCGGGCACCCCGAACAAGAAGGTGGACGCATGAAGCTCATCACCGCCGTCGTCAAACCGCACCGCCTCGACGAGATCAAGGAAGCCCTCCAGTCCTTCGGCGTCCACGGGCTCACCGTCACCGAGGCCAGCGGCTACGGCCGCCAGCGCGGGCACACCGAGGTCTACCGCGGCGCCGAGTACACCGTCGACCTGGTCCCCAAGATCCGGATCGAGGTGCTCGCCGAGGACGACGAGGCCGACCAGCTGATCGAAGCCGTCGTCAAGGCGGCCCGTACCGGCAAGATCGGCGACGGGAAGGTCTGGTCCCTGCCCGTCGACACCGTCGTCCGGGTCCGCACCGGCGAACGCGGCCCCGACGCGCTCTGACGGCTTCGGCAGACCCGCCGGTGCGACCGCTCCGCAGAACACTCCGGACCGGCCGCACCGGCGGGCGATCGAGACAGGAGTCACCGGTGACGAGCAGCAGCAGCGACCCCAGCGCCCCCAGCGGCGCGACCGGCCGGACGACCGCGACCGGCGGAAGCGGGAGATCCGGGGGAGACGGCACGCCTGCCGGATCGGGCGAGCCGCCGCGCCCGCACCCCGGCGGCTACGCGGCGGCCCGGCTGCGCCTCCTCCAGCAGGAGACGCGGTCCGGGCCGCCGCGCCGTACGGCCCTCGCCCGGCTCACCGACGACTGGCTCACCTCCCTGTTCACCGCCGCCGGGCCCCGCACGGGCGCGGCCCTCGTCGCCGTCGGCGGCTACGGCCGCGGTGAACTGTCCCCGCGCAGCGACCTCGATCTGCTCCTGCTGCACGACGGCCGCGACCCCGCCACCGTCGCCGCCCTCGCCGACCGCCTCTGGTACCCGGTGTGGGACCTCGGGCTGGCCCTCGACCACTCCGTACGCACCCCCGCCGAGGCCCGCCGCACCGCGAACGCCGACCTCAAGGCCCACCTCGGCCTCCTGGACGCCCGCCACCTCGCAGGCGACCGCGGCCTCACCACCGCGCTGCGCACCACCGTCCTCGCCGACTGGCGCAACCAGGCCCCCGCCCGCCTGCCCGAACTCCGGGACCTGTGCGCCGCACGCGCCGAACGCCACGGCGAACTGCGCTACCTGCTCGAACCCGACCTGAAGGAGGCGCACGGCGGTCTGCGCGACACCACCGCGCTGCGCGCCGTCGCCGCCTCCTGGCTCGCCGACGCCCCGCGCGAGGGCCTCGCCGACGCCCGTCGCCGCCTCCTCGACGTACGGGACGCGCTCCACCTCACCACCGGCCGCGCCACCGACCGGCTCGACCTCCAGGAACAGGACCAGGTCGCGGCGGAACTGGGCCTGCTCGACGCGGACGCCCTGCTCCGCCAGGTGTACGAGGCCGCGGGGGTCGTCGCGTACGCGAGCGAGGTCACCTGGCGCGAAGTGGGGCGCGTGCTCAGGGCGCGCGCCGTACGGCCGAGGCTGCGCGCTCTGCTGGGCGGCGGCAGACCGGCCGCGGAACGGTCCCCGCTCGCCGAAGGGGTGGTGGAACAGGAGGGCGAGGTGGTACTCGCCCGCACCGCGCGCCCCGAACGCGACCCCGTCCTCCCGCTGCGCGCCGCGGCCGCCGCCGCACAGGCCGGACTCCCGCTCTCCCCGCACGCCGTACGCCACCTCGCCACCACCACGCGCCCCCTGCCCACGCCCTGGCCCGCCGAGGCCCGCGAGCAGCTCGTCACCCTGCTCGGCTCCGGCCGCCCCCTGGTGCGGGTCTGGGAGGCACTGGAGGCGGAAGGGCTCGTCACCCGGCTCCTGCCCGACTGGGAACGCGTGCGCTGCCGCCCGCAGCGCAACGCCGTCCACCTCTGGACCGTCGACCGCCATCTGATCGAGACGGCCGTCCGCGCCTCCGCGCTCACCCGCCGCGTCGGCCGCCCCGACCTTCTCCTCGTCGCCGCGCTGCTGCACGACATCGGCAAGGGCTGGCCCGGCGACCACGCGACCGCGGGCGCCACCATCGCCGCCGACGTCGCCGCCCGCATCGGGTTCGACGCCGCCGACGCCGTCGTCCTCACCACCCTCGTACGCCACCACCTGCTCCTCGCCGAGACCGCCACCCGGCGCGACCTCGACGACCCGGCCACCGTCCGCGCGGTCGCCGCCGCCGTCGGCACCCCGGGCACCCTCGAACTGCTGCACGCCCTGACCGAGGCGGACGCCCTGGCCACCGGTCCGGCCGCCTGGTCCTCCTGGCGCGGCTCCCTCGTCGCCGACCTGGTCCGCCGGGTCGCGGCGCACCTCGCCGGACACACCCCCGAGGCCCCCGGACCCGTCGCCGCCGAACCCACCGCCGAGCAGGAACGGCTCGCCGTCGAGGCCCTGCGCACCGGCGGCCCCGTCCTCGCCCTGCGCGCCCGGACCGAACCTCTCTCGGAGGGGACCGGCGGCGACCCGGCCGGGGCCGAACCGCTGGGCGTGGAACTGCTCATCGCCGTCCCCGACCGGCCCGGCGTCCTGCCCGCCGCCGCCGGGGTGCTCGCCGTGCACCGCCTCACCGTCCGCACCGCCGAACTGCGCACCGTCGACCTGCCCGGCGCCGTCGGCGACCGCGCCGTGCTGCTGCTGGAGTGGCGGGTCGCCGCCGAGTACGGCTCCCTGCCCCAGGCCGCCCGGCTCCGCGCCGACCTGGTCCGGGCGCTGGACGGCTCGCTCGACATCGCGGCGCGCCTCGCCGAACGGGACGCCGCCCAGTCGCGCCGCAAGGGCCTGCTGGCACCCCCGCCCCGGGTGACCCTCGCCCCGGCCGCCTCCCGGCACGCCACGGTGATCGAGGTCCGCGCCCAGGACGCCCCCGGCCTGCTCTTCCGCATCGGCCGCGCCCTGGAGGACGCGAAGGTCCACGTCCGCAGCGCCCACGCCGGCACCCTGGGCGCCAACGCCGTGGACGCCTTCTACGTCACCGGCCCGACCGGCACCCCGCTGCCGGACGAGGAGGCGGCAGCGGCGGTACGGACGGTGGAGGAGGCGTTGCGGGCACGACCGTGACCCGGTTCTGCCCGGCCGGGATACCCTGGAGGGCGATTCCTTCAGCCATCCCCGACCCCGAGGACCGCGAGCGCCGTGTTCGACACTCTCTCCGATCGCCTGTCAGCGACTTTCAAGAACCTGCGCGGCAAGGGACGGCTCTCCGAGGCGGACATCGACGCCACCGCGCGCGAGATCCGTATCGCGCTCCTCGAGGCCGACGTGGCCCTGCCCGTCGTCCGGACGTTCATCAAGAACGTCAAGGAACGGGCCCTCGGCGCCGACGTCTCCAAGGCGCTCAACCCGGCCCAGCAGGTTCTCAAGATCGTCAACGACGAGCTGGTGACCGTGCTGGGCGGCGAGACCCGCCGCCTCCGCTTCGCCAAGCAGCCGCCGACCGTGATCATGCTGGCCGGTCTCCAGGGTGCGGGCAAGACCACCCTGGCGGGCAAGCTCGGCCGGTGGCTCAAGGAGCAGGGGCACTCCCCGCTGCTGGTCGCCTGCGACCTCCAGCGGCCCAACGCGGTCAACCAGCTGAGCGTCGTCGCCGAGCGCGCCGGTGTCGCGGTCTACGCGCCCGAGCCGGGCAACGGCGTCGGTGACCCGGTCAAGGTCGCCGAGGACTCGATCGAGTTCGCGAAGGCCAAGGTCCACGACATCGTGATCGTGGACACCGCGGGCCGCCTCGGCATCGACCAGGAGATGATGCAGCAGGCCGCGGACATCCGGGACGCGGTCCGGCCCGACGAGATCCTCTTCGTCGTCGACGCGATGATCGGCCAGGACGCGGTGAACACCGCGGAGGCGTTCCGCGACGGCGTCGGCTTCGACGGTGTGGTGCTCTCCAAGCTCGACGGCGACGCCCGCGGCGGCGCGGCCCTGTCGATCCGGCAGATCACCGGCAAGCCGATCATGTTCGCGTCCAACGGGGAGAAGCTCGACGAATTCGACGCCTTCCACCCGGACCGGATGGCCTCCCGCATCCTCGACATGGGTGACCTGCTCACCCTGATCGAGCAGGCGGAGAAGACGTTCAGTCAGGAAGAGGCCGAGAAGATGGCCTCCAAGCTGGCGTCGAAGAAGGGCCAGGACTTCACCCTGGACGACTTCCTGTCCCAGATGGAGCAGGTCAGGAAGATGGGCAGCATCAGCAAGCTGCTCGGGATGCTGCCCGGCATGGGGCAGATCAAGGACCAGATCAACAACCTGGACGACCGCGAGGTCGACCGCGTCGGCGCCATCATCAAGTCGATGACCCCGGGCGAGCGCCAGGACCCGACGATCATCAACGGCTCCCGCCGGGCCCGTATCGCCAAGGGCTCCGGTGTCGAGGTCAGCGCGGTGAAGAACCTGGTGGAGCGGTTCTTCGAGGCCCGCAAGATGATGTCGCGCATGGCGCAGGGCGGCGGCATGCCGGGCATGCCGGGGATCCCCGGCATGGGCGGCGGCCCCGGCCGCAGCAAGAAGCAGCCGAAGAAGGCCAAGGGCAAGCAGCGTTCGGGCAACCCGATGAAGCGCAAGCAGCAGGAGCAGGAGGAGGCCGCGCGGCGTGCCGCCGGGGCCCAGGGCGGTGCCCTCGGGCTGCCGCAGCAGGGCGGCCAGGACTTCGAGCTGCCGGACGAGTTCAAGAAGTTCATGGGCTGAGCGGTTCATGGGCTGAGATTCCGTACGACGGTCGTCCGGTAGTGCTGTATCGCTGTACTTCCGTATGACGGTCGGTCCGTACGACGTTCGAGGGCGCTCCCGTTCGGCGGGGGCGCCCTCAGCGCGTGCCGGGCCCCGCCATGTGCCGTAACGTCCAGATATGAGCAATGCCGCGCCACCACGCAAGGCCCCAGACCAGCCGTGGCGCACCGAGGGCACGCCGGACGAGCCGCCCCGGCGGCCCGGCGGCCGGCGGATGCGCGGCCGCTGGTGGGGGCTGCTGGTCACCGCGGTGGTCGTCTTCCTGGTGGCCTACGGCGCGCTGAGCTACTACAGCACCGGCAACGAGCCGACGATCTCGTACACGGAGTTCAGCCGGCAGGTGGACGCCGGCAATGTCAGCAAGATCTACTCCAAGGGCGACGCCATCCAGGGGCAGTTGAAGAGCGCCCGTGCGAAGCCGAGCGGCAGCGGCACGTACACGAAGTTCAAGACGCAGCGGCCGGCCTTCGCGGACGACAAGCTGTGGCAGAGCCTGAGCAGCCACCAGGTGACGGTGACCGCGCAGCCGGTCGTGCAGGAACGCGGCCTGCTGTCCAATCTGCTGCTGTCGCTGGCCCCCATCGTGATCATCGTCGCGCTGTGGGTGTTCTTCGCGCGCCGGATCGGCTCGGGGCTCGGCGGGCCGGGCGGGCTGCTGGGCCGCAAGGCGCCGCCGCGCCCGGTGGAGCTCCAGCCGGGCACCCAGCGCACGACGTTCGCCGATGTGGCGGGCATCGACGAGGTCAAGGGCGAGCTGGACGACGTCGTCGACTTCCTCAAGCATCCCGACGACTACCGGCGGATGGGTGCGAAGATGCCGCGCGGTGTGCTGCTGACCGGGCCGCCGGGCACGGGCAAGACACTGCTGGCGCGGGCGGTGGCCGGTGAGGCGGGGGTGCCGTTCTTCTCCGCGTCCGCGTCGGAGTTCATCGAGATGATCGTCGGCGTGGGCGCCTCCCGGGTGCGGGAGCTGTTCGCGGAGGCGCGCAAGGTGGCCCCGTCGATCGTGTTCATCGACGAGATCGACACCATCGGCCGGGCCCGCGGCGGCGGCGCGTCGATGGGCGGGCACGACGAGCGCGAGCAGACGCTGAACCAGATCCTGACCGAGATGGACGGCTTCTCCGGCTCCGAGGGCGTGATCGTGCTGGCCGCGACCAACCGCGCGGACGTCCTGGACCCGGCGCTGACCCGGCCGGGCCGGTTCGACCGGGTGGTGAGCGTCGCGCCGCCGGACCGCGGCGGCCGGGAGGCCATCCTGCGCATCCACACCCGGGAGATCCCGCTGGCCGCCGGTGTGGATCTGGCGCGGGTGGCGCGTACGACGCCGGGCATGACGGGCGCGGAACTGGCCAACCTCGCCAACGAGGCCGCCCTGCTGGCCGTGAAGCGGCGGCAGAGCGAGGTGACGCAGGCCGACTTCTCGGAGGCGCTGGAGAAGGTGCAGCTCGGCGCGGAACGCGCCCTGGTGATGCCGGAGGAGGAGCGGCGGCGCACCGCGTACCACGAGAGCGGGCACGCCCTGCTGGGCATGCTCCAGCCGGGCGCCGACCCGGTCCGCAAGATCACCATCGTGCCGCGCGGGCGGGCGCTGGGCGTGACCCTGTCCACGCCGGAGTCGGACAAGTACGCGTACACGGAGGAGTATCTGCGCGGCCGGATCATCGGTGCGCTCGGGGGCATGGCCGCCGAGCAGGTGGTGTACGGCGTCATCACGACCGGCTCGGAGAGCGATCTGGAGCAGGTCACGAACATCGCGCGCGGGATGGTGGCCCGCTGGGGCATGAGCGAGCACCTGGGCCGCCTGTCCGCGCTGCCGAACGACGCCCAGCAGGCGTACGGGCTCTCGGCCGCCCCGCAGACCCTGGACGCCATCGACACGGAGATGCGGCGGATCGTCGACGAGTGCTACGAGGAGGCGTGCCGCAAGCTGCGCGAGCACCGTCCGCAACTGGACGCGCTGGCCGCGGCGCTGCTGGAGAACGAGACGCTGGAGGAGGCCGACGCCTACCGGGTGGCCGGTGTCACCCGCCTGAAGAAGGACCTGGAGGCGGAGGTGGAGTGAGGGCGGCGCCCGGAGGTGCGGGGGTCGCTCAGGGGGTCCGGGCGATCAGATAGCGGAACACGTTGGGCATCCACACCGTCCCGTCCCGCCGCCGGTGCGCGTGGAGCGCCTCGGCGAGTTCCTTGACGACCTGGTCGTGCCCGGCGGTGGCGATCGCCGGGTCGAACCATCCGGTGGAGAGCATGCCGCGCACCGCGCTGTCCAGGTCGGCGTAGCCGAAGGGGCAGGCGACGCGTCCGGAGCCGTCCGGGCGCAGTCCGGCGTCGCGGGCGACGTCCTCCAGGCGGTCGCGGACGACGGGGAGCGGGTCGGCGGGCCGGGTGGCCACGCGCAGGACGTCGGCGGCCGCGCAGCGCTCGGGCGGGCCCCAGCCGGCCAGCACCACCGGTGCGCCGCGCCCGGCGAGCGGGACGGCCGCGGCGAGCGGCGCGGCGGGTTCCGGCGGATCACCGGCGGGGCAGCCCAGGGGCTCGAAGGCGGTCACGAGGGTGTACGGGGCCCGGTGGTCGCGGGCGGCGGGCGGTCCCTCGACGAGCCGGGGCGTCGTCCGCGCGGGGGAGGCGGCGTCCGGGCACGCGCGCGTGCCCGCCGTCCCGGGTGCGCCGGGCGCCGCGGGCAGCAGCCGTTCGCGGGCGAGGGCCAGGTGTTCGGGGCGGGTGTCGGTGCCGGTGACCTCCGCGCCCCGGGCCGCCGCCAGGAGCAGGGCGAGCCCGGTGCCGCAGCCGAGGGCCAGCAGACGGGTGCCGGGGCCCACGCCGAGCCGTTCGTGGACGGCTTCGTAGAGCGGGACGAGCATCCGCTCCTGGATCTCGGACCAGTCACGCGCGCGTGCACACTGGTCCACCCGGGGCGCGGGCCCCGCATGGGACGGGTGCCGACGCACGAGCGTAGGTGTCATGGATGAGCGCCCCAATCCGCCGAGCTTTTGCCGCTGTGCCGGTTCCGTGGCCCCCGTGCGGTGCCGCCGCACTTCCCGTATGCCAGGTAACTCCCCGCTCCGCACGGCGTCCAGGGGTCGGGTGGGACTGTTCGTCCGTTCCGGGGGCCGGGTCCGGAGATTTCACATCCCGGAAACCGGGGGCTCACCCGGGCGTGACGGACGCACGGGGTGGGCCGGTGCGGGGCGGTGGGGGCGTGCCCGGTAACGTCACCGATGTCACAGACGCTGAGGGAGATACGGCACCCGTCCGGGAAGCGGCCGAAACGTCTCTTGTACACCGCGGGAACACCTGTACACCGGCGCGCGTGGAGATCCGCGCGCCCGGTGCGTACGCGGGGCTACGCACCACCTTGGTATGAGCTGTGAGGCTTCTCCGCAGATCAGCGCACCCGCCCTCGTCAGGACGCATCGGTGCCAACTGACGGGTACGTGCAAATTATTTGGGATGCCCCGGAATAGGAACACAGTGGCCCTCCCGCTCGTTGTCATTACGTGAGCACGACACAGACACCACCTGTTCTCGCCGCGGAGCTGGCACAGGCGTGGGCCGACATTCAGCGGTACCACCCCGAGCTGCCCGATCTCGCCGCACCCGAGTCCCTGATCGGGGAGTCGTCGTCCGCGTGCGGGCACGAACTCTCCTTCGAGCGACTGCTGCACGAGGCAGTCCACGGCATCGCCGCGGCGCGCGGGGTGCGCGACACCTCCCGCGCCGGCCGATACCACAACCGCCGGTTCCTGGCGATCGCCGAGGAGCTGGGCCTCGACCACCCCGACGAGCCGCACCCGAGCAGCGGCTTCTCCCTGGTCACGCTCAGCCCCGAGGCCAAGCGCCGCTACCGCCCGACGATCGAGCGCCTCCAGCGCGCCCTGAAGGCGCACACGGCGGCCACCTCCGCCGACACCGGCCGCAGCTTCCGCGGTCCGGCCGCCCGGCACGGTTCCTCCGGGGGAGGGGTCCGCGTCAAGGCCGTCTGCGACTGCGGGCGCAATGTGCGCGTCGTCCCCTCGGTGCTGGCCCAGGCCCCGATCGTGTGCGGCGGCTGCGGCAAGCCGTTCCGGATCCCGGAGGTCGTCGGCGCGGCGGGCTGAGACCGCGGCTGCTCGTGGCAGCCGCGCTCCGGCCGCCGTCCGGCGTCCCCGGTGCCACGGCACCCGTCCGCCGGGTGCCCCTGAGGCGTGCCCCGGTGCGGCCCACCCCGCGCCGGAAGGGCACCTTGAGGTGTGGCACAATGGCTAGCTGTACTCGACAGCCGCACAGGAACCCTCTCTCCTCCGGCTGACGCGTCCGTCGGGCACTCGGGTACCGCAACCCCACGCGGCGTCCCGCCGTGCCCCACCACGTCAAAAATCAGGAGAACCCACTCCCGTGGCAGTCAAGATCAAGCTGAAGCGTCTGGGCAAGATCCGTTCGCCTCACTACCGCATCGTCGTCGCCGACTCCCGTACCCGCCGTGACGGCCGGGCCATCGAGGAGATCGGTCTGTACCACCCGGTGCAGAACCCCTCGCGCATCGAGGTCGACGCGGACCGCGTGGCGTACTGGCTCTCCGTCGGCGCCCAGCCGACCGAGCCCGTGCTCGCCATCCTGAAGAAGACCGGCGACTGGCAGAAGTTCAAGGGCGAGCCCGCCCCGGCTCCGCTGCTCCAGCCGCAGGAGAAGGCCGCCCGTCCGTCGTTCGAGTCGCTCGGCGGCGAGGACGAGGGCAAGGGTGAGGCCATCACCCAGAAGAAGAAGGCTGAGAAGAAGGACGAGGCGGCTGCCGAGTCCGAGTCCTCCGAGGCCTGAGCAGCATGCTCGAAGAGGCGCTTGAGCACCTCGTGAAGGGCATCGTCGACAACCCTGACGATGTGCAGGTGGCCTCGCGCAACCTGCGCCGCGGACGTGTGCTCGAGGTCCGGGTCCACCCCGACGACCTCGGCAAGGTGATCGGCCGCAACGGCCGCACCGCACGCGCCCTGCGTACCGTCGTGGGCGCCATCGGCGGCCGGGGCGTCCGGGTCGACCTCGTCGACGTGGACCACGTCCGCTGACGCTTCACCGCATCGCAACCGGCTCGGGCCGGGGAGGGCCACTGGGCCGTCCCCGGCCCGCAGTCGTATGACAGGAGATCGAGCACAGTGCAGCTGGTAGTCGCACGGATCGGCCGTGCCCACGGCATCAAGGGCGAGGTGACCGTGGAGGTACGCACGGACGAGCCGGAACTGAGACTCGCCCCCGGTGCCGTACTCGCCACCGACCCCGCCTCCGCCGGACCGCTGACCATCGCCACCGGCCGTGTCCACAGCGGACGGCTGCTCCTGCGCTTCGACGGCGTCACCGGCCGCGACGGCGCCGAGGCCCTGCGCAACACCCTGCTGATCGCCGACGTCGACCCGGACGAGCTGCCCGAGGACGAGGACGAGTTCTACGACCATCAGCTCATGGACCTGGACGTGGTCACCGAGGACGGCACCGAGGTCGGCCGGATCACCGAGATCTCGCACCTGCCCTCGCAGGACCTGTTCATCGTGGAGCGCCCGGACGGCACCGAGGTCATGATCCCCTTCGTGGCGGAGATCGTCGCCGAGATCGACCTGGAGGAGCAGCGGGCCGTCATCACCCCGCCGCCCGGCCTGATCGACGACCGCGCCGAGATCGCCTCCGCCCGGGACGCCGCCGGGCCTGCCGAGTCCGGCGACTCCGCCGCGCCCGACGAGCCCGCCGAGTCCGGCGAATCCGGCGAGGGCCCGGACGGATCCGGCGACCCGGCGAAGCCGGGGGACGCCTCGTGATGCGCCTCGACGTCGTCACGATCTTCCCCGAGTACCTCGAACCGCTGAACGTCTCCCTCGTCGGCAAGGCACGCGCGCGTGGACAGCTGAACGTGCACGTGCACGACCTGCGCGCCTGGACGTACGACCGGCACAACACCGTCGACGACACGCCCTACGGCGGCGGCCCCGGCATGGTCATGAAGACCGACCCCTGGGGCGACGCCCTGGACACCGTCCTCGCCGACGGCTACGAGTCGGGGGCGCACACCCCCGCGCTGATCGTGCCGACCCCCAGCGGACGGCCGTTCACCCAGGAACTCGCCGTCGAACTGTCCGAGCGCCCCTGGCTGATCTTCACCCCGGCCCGCTACGAGGGCATCGACCGCCGCGTCATGGACGAGTACGCCACCCGGATACCCGTCCACGAGGTCTCCATCGGCGACTACGTCCTGGCCGGCGGGGAGGCCGCCGTCCTGGTCGTCACCGAGGCCGTGGCCCGTCTGCTGCCGGGCGTCCTCGGCAACGCCGAGTCCCACCGCGACGACTCCTTCGCGCCCGGCGCCATGGCGAGCCTCCTGGAGGGGCCCGTCTACACCAAGCCCCCGCTGTGGCGCGGGCGGGACATCCCCGACGTGCTGCTCAGCGGGCACCACGGGAAGATCGCCCGCTGGCGCCGCGACGAGGCGCTGCGGCGCACCACCGCCAACCGGCCCGACCTCATCGAACGCTGCGCGCCCGCCGCGTTCGACAAGAAGGACCGCGAGATGCTCTCCATCCTGGGCTGGGCCCCGGACCCGGCGGGCGAGCGGTACGGCCGATTTTGGCGCAGGGCCGACGACGTGGAAGAATAGGCCGCTGCTGTGCGCCGTCCGGCGGCCGCCCCTGCCACGGGGGGACACGACGACCGCCCCGACCGCCCGGCAGACCTTCCGGAAAATCCTAGTTGCCGTTGATGACCTGTGGCATCAGCGAAGAAAGCAGAGACATGTCTCACCTGCTCGACACCGTCGACGCCGCGTCGATCCGCGACGACGTCCCCGCCTTCCGGCCGGGTGACACCGTCAACGTCCACGTCCGTGTCATCGAGGGCAACCGCTCCCGTGTGCAGCAGTTCAAGGGCGTGGTGATCCGCCGCCAGGGTTCCGGCGTGCGCGAGACCTTCACGGTCCGCAAGGTCTCGTTCTCCGTCGGCGTCGAGCGCACCTTCCCGGTGCACACCCCGATCGTCGAGAAGATCGAGCTGGTCACCCGTGGCGACGTGCGCCGCGCCAAGCTGTACTACCTCCGTGAGCTGCGCGGCAAGGCCGCGAAGATCAAGGAGAAGCGCGAGAGCTGAGTGCCTTCCGGGGTTCACGGCCGGGCGGGATAGCATTCCGCCCCGATGGACACCGAAGCACAGCCGAGCGAGCGCGACCGCTCCTCCCGCCCCGCTGCCGCCGGATCCGAAGGGACCCCGGACGCACAGGGACCGGAGGAGCGGTCGCGTTCGTCGTTGGCGGCGCGCCTCACCGGCGCCGTCCCCGGCGGGCGGCTCACCCTGGCCGCGCTGCTCGGCCTGGCCCTCCTGCTGCTCCTCAACGTGTTCGTGGCGCAGCCCTTCCAGATCCCCAGCCGCTCGATGGAGCCGGGACTGGGCGTCGGGGACCGGGTCCTCGTGAACAAGACGGCGTACCGGTTCGGTGCCGGACCGCGGCGCGGTGATGTCGTCGTGTTCGACGGCTCCGGCTATTTCGGTGACGCCGACTACATCAAGCGCGTTGTGGGTGTGGGGGGAGACCATGTGGTCTGCTGTGACAAGGAGGGCAGGATCGAGGTGAACGGCACACCGGTCGACGAGTCGGCCTTCCTTCGTCCGGGTGACAGTCCCTCCACGGTCCCCTTCGACGTCGTGGTCCCCGGCGGCAGGCTGTTCCTGCTCGGCGACCACCGCGACGACTCCAGCGACTCACGCGACCACCTGGGTTCCCCGGGCGGCGGCATGGTGCCGGTCGGGGACGTGATCGGCCGGGCCGACTGGATCGTGTGGCCCTTCGGCCACTGGACCCGCATCACCCGTCCGGACGCGTACGCGCGCGTGGGTGCCGCCGGCTCCGCGGGCGGCACCCATGGGTAGCCGCGGCAGGCCGCGCGGCGCCCAGACCGCCGCCGAGGAGGAGCCGCCGCCCGCCGGGACCCGGCGGCCCTCCGGCCCGGCCGGCGGACGCACCCGCGCGGAGCGCCGCAAGCTCCAGCGCAAGGTCAAGCGCAGGCGGCGGCGTTCCGCGGTCCAGGAGATACCGCTGCTGGTCGGCGTGGCCGTGCTCATCGCGCTGGTGCTGAAGACCTTCCTGGTGCAGGCGTTCGTGATCCCGTCGGGCTCCATGGAGCAGACGATCCGCATCGGCGACCGCGTCCTGGTCGACAAGTTCACCCCGTGGTTCGGCGCGAAGCCCGCGCGCGGGGACGTCGTCGTCTTCCGCGACCCGGGCGGCTGGCTGGACGGGGAGGAGACGGCGAAGAAGCACGACCCCGTGGTCGTCAAACAGGTCAAGGAGGGCCTCGCCTTCATCGGCCTGCTGCCCTCCGACAACGAGAAGGACCTGATCAAGCGGGTCGTCGGGGTCGGCGGAGACCACGTCAAGTGCTGTGACAAGCAGGGCCGGGTGACCGTCAACGGCGTTCCCCTGGACGAGGGCGACTACCTCTATCCGGGCAACGCTCCCTCCGACACCCCGTTCGACATCACGGTCCCTGAGGGACGCCTGTGGGTGATGGGCGACCACCGGGGCAACTCGGCCGACTCGCGTGCCCACCGGGACACCGCGTACGGCGGTACGGTCTCCGAGAAGTCCGTGGTGGGCAGGGCCCTCGTCATCGGCTGGCCGTTCGGCCACTGGCGCACGCTCAGAGAGCCGGAGACGTTCTCGGAGGTGACCGGCGCGGGCTCCGACGCGGCGGCCGGGTCGGACGCCGCCGGGCCGCCGTCGCATAGGGTTGCCCGCTACGATCCCAACAGATCGGTTCAACTCCCGAGCCCTGCGGAACTCCCGCTCGTTATGGGAGTGGTGGGCCTGCACCGTGCACGGGGCGGGCTGCGGCGAGGAGTGAGGAGTTGGCGTGGGGGATGTGGCGGTTGGCGCACGGTCCGGCAGCGACGGCGAGGAGCACCGCGGACACCCCGTGGACGCGGCGGGTCCTGCCGCGGACGGCACCGTGACCTCCGGGAACAAGAGCACGACAGCCGAGGACGGCACGGTGACGGAGCACAGCCAGAGCGATGAGCAGGCAGCGGACGGCGGCACCGGGGAGGCGAAGAAACCCCGCTCCTTCTGGAAGGAGCTGCCGATCCTGATCGTCATCGCCCTGGTGCTGGCGCTCCTGATCAAGACGTTCCTCGTCCAGGCGTTCTCCATCCCGTCGGACTCGATGCAGGACACCCTCCAGCGCGGCGACCGGGTCCTGGTCGACAAGCTCACCCCGTGGTTCGGCTCCGAGCCCGAGCGGGGCGAGGTCGTCGTCTTCCACGACCCGGACGACTGGCTGGCCGGTGAGCCCACCGCCAGCCCCAACGCCCTCCAGACAGTGCTCAGCTGGATCGGCCTGATGCCGTCCGCCGAGGAGAAGGACCTGATCAAGCGGGTCATCGGCGTCGGCGGCGACACCGTCGAGTGCCACGGCACCGGCCCCCTGCTCGTCAACGGCAAGGCGCTGAACGAGTCGTCGTACGTCTACCCCGGCAACACACCGTGCAGCCAGGACGACCAGGGCGGCCAGTTCAAGGTCAAGGTCCCCGAGGGCTTCATCTGGGTCATGGGCGACCACCGGCAGAATTCCCGCGACTCGCGCTACAACCAGGCCGACAAGAACCACGGCATGGTCCCGGTCAAGGAGGTCGTGGGCCGCGCCATCGTGCGGGCCTGGCCGATCAACCGCTGGGGCACCCTGCCCGTCCCCGACACCTTCGACCAGAAGGGCATCGGCGAGCAGCCCTCGGCGGCCGGCGCGCTGACCGTGGCACCCGGTGGCGTGGCCCTCACCGCGGCCGTGCCGCTGGTGGTGTGGCGCCGCAGGCGCGTCCTGAAGGCGGAGAACGGCACCGGCACGCCCACCACGGCCACCGGCGGCCGCTGAACCCGTGAGACCCGAGACGGCGCGGACGGACATGGTCCGTCCGCGCCGTCCGCTTCCGCGAAGCCCCCGTGCGGGAAGCCCCGTGGAGCCGCTGCCCGGGGCCCCGAAGGGGGCTGCCCGGGGCCGGTACCGCCGGGTAGGGTGCGGATCCATGGGTGGCGAGAGCACGACACGTACGGCCCCGCGCGGCGGCGGCACCGGCAAGGCACCGGCGGGCGGCAGGACCGGACAGCGGCTGTCCGGACTGGCCGTGGCGCTCGGCATGGTGCTGTTCCTCGGCGGCTTCGCGTGGGCGGCCGTCGTCTACCGGCCCTACACCGTGCCCACCAGCTCGATGTCCCCGACCATCGGCATCGGCGACCGCGTGCTCGCCCAGCGCGTCGACGGCGAGGAGGTGCGCCGCGGCGACGTCGTCGTCTTCCACGACAGGACCTGGGTGGCGGACGCCCCCGTGGTCAAGCGCGTGGTCGCCGTCGGCGGCGACACGGTCTCCTGCTGCACCCGGGGCAGGCTCACCGTCAACGGCAAGCAGATCGACGAGCCCTATCTGAAGGGCGGCCCCGCCGAACTGACGGGCTTCACCACCGTGAAGGTGCCCGAGGGACGGCTGTTCCTGCTCGGCGACGAACGCCAGGGCTCGCTGGACTCCACCGCCCACCTCACCGACGCCGCCCGGGGCACCGTCGCCCGCACCGACGTCACCGCCCGCGTCGACTCCGTGATCTGGCCCATGAAGGGCATGCTGGAGCGCCCCACCGGGTTCGCCGAGCTGGGCGCGCTCTCGCAGCCCGGCCCGCTGCGCACGATCATCGCCCTGATCGTCGCGGGTGCCGTGCTGGTCCTGGCGGGCGGCGCGTACGGCCCGGTCGCCAGGCTGCTGGGCGGCGGCCGCGGCCGGACCCGGACGGAGCCGGCCCGTGCCCGCTGACAGCACGGACGCCGGGCACGGCGCGGAGGGGCACGGCGCGGACGCCGGGCACGGCGCGGACGGGTACGACGGCGGGCTGCGCAAGGTGGCGCGGGTGGTCCTGCTGGACCCCGAGGACCGCGTCCTGCTCCTGCACGGCCACGAGCCGGACGACGAGACCGACGACTGGTGGTTCACGCCCGGCGGCGGCCTGGAGGGCGACGAGACCCGCGAGCAGGCCGCCCTGCGCGAACTCGCCGAGGAGACCGGCATCACCGACGTGCGGCTCGGCCCGGTGCTCTGGCGCCGCCGCTGCTCCTTCCCGTTCGCCGGCCGCCGCTGGGACCAGGACGAGTGGTACTTCCTGGCCCGTACGACACAGACGGAGACCGCGGCCACGGCCCTGACCGAACTGGAGCGGCTGAGCGTCGCCGGAGCGCGCTGGTGGACGTATCGGGAACTGGAGCGGACGCATGAGACCGTGTACCCGACCAGACTCGCCGGGCTGCTGCGCGCACTGCTCGACGAAGGTCCCCCGCCCGCGCCCGTGACCCTGGACACCGAAATCGTCTAGGGGCCCCCGGGACTGGCGCACAATGGGGGGACCGCACGGCTGAAGGGGAACATGCCATGAGCGCCGAGGACCTCGAGAAGTACGAGACCGAGATGGAGCTGAAGCTCTACCGGGAGTACCGCGATGTCGTCGGTCTGTTCAAATACGTGATCGAGACCGAGCGGCGCTTCTACCTCACGAACGACTACGAGATGCAGGTGCACTCGGTCCAGGGCGAGGTGTTCTTCGAGGTGTCGATGGCCGACGCCTGGGTGTGGGACATGTACAGGCCGGCCCGGTTCGTCAAGCAGGTGCGCGTCCTCACGTTCAAGGACGTGAACATCGAGGAGCTGAACAAGAGCGACCTGGAACTGCCGGGCGGCTGAGCCGGACGCGGTCGCGGTCGTGAGAGGCGCGGCACGGTCGTGAGAGAGGACGCGGCGGGCGGTGCCACGAGGGGGCGGGCGCCGCGAGGGGGCGGGCGCCGCGGCCCGGGAGACACGCGCCCGGGATTTCACTCGCGGGAGTGACGGAGTTGTCCACAACCCACGAGTAGCACACCAAGATCCACTCGGCGGCTCCTGATCCGTGAACGTTGGCGCCGGAGGTGGTGCCGACATGACCACGCAACAGGCGCGCAGCGCACTCGGCAGGTACGGAGAAGGGCTGGCCGCCCGCAGGCTGGCCCAGGCGGGCATGACGGTCCTGGAGCGCAACTGGCGCTGCGGCAGGACGGGCGAGATCGACATCGTGGCCCTCGACGGCGACATCCTGGTCGTCTGCGAGGTGAAGACCCGCAGGTCCGGAGCCTTCCAGCACCCGATGGCCGCGGTCACCCCCGAGAAGGCCGAACGACTGCGCGGCCTCGCCGAACGCTGGATCCAGTCCCACGGCGGAGCCCCGCCCGGCGGCGTCCGCATCGACCTGGTCGGCGTCCGGCTGCCCCCGCGCGGCGCACCCGTCGTCGAGCACGTACGGGGGGCCGCCTGATGGGATTCGCCCGTACGTGCTCCGTGGCCCTCGTCGGGGTCGAGGGCGTCGTCGTCGAGGTCCAGGCCGACCTCGAACCCGGCGTCGCCGCCTTCACCCTGGTGGGACTGCCCGACAAGAGCCTCACCGAGAGCCGCGACCGGGTCCGGGCCGCGGTCGTCAACTCCGGCGCCGAATGGCCACAGAAGAAACTCACCGTGGGACTCAGCCCCGCCTCGGTGCCCAAGGCCGGCAGCGGCTTCGACCTCGCCGTGGCCTGCGCGGTGCTCGGCGCCGCCGAGCGGATCGACCCCCGGGTGCTCGCCGACATCGTCATGATCGGCGAACTGGGCCTGGACGGCCGGGTACGCCCCGTGCGCGGCATCCTCCCCGCCGTCCTGGCCGCCGCCGACGCCGGATACGAACAGGTGGTCGTACCCGAGTGCGCCGCCGCCGAGGCCACCCTCGTGCCCGGGATCTCCGTGCTCGGCATCCGCAGCCTGCGCCAGCTGATCGCCGTCCTCACCGACGAACCCGTACCGCAGGAGGAACCCGACGAGCAGGGCCGCCCGGACCCGCTGCTGGCCGGACTGCGCATGCCCGGCACCGGAGCGGCCACCGGCATGCACAGCATGGGAGCCGCCCAGAACGACCAGGGACACGACCTCGCCGACGTCGTCGGCCAGCGCTCCGCCCGCACGGCCGTGGAGGTCGCCGCGGCCGGCGGACACCACCTCTTCCTGGAAGGACCGCCGGGCGCCGGGAAGACCATGCTCGCCGAGCGCCTGCCCGCCGTCCTGCCCCCGCTGCGGCGCCATGAGTCCCTGGAGGTCACCGCGGTCCACTCGGTGGCCGGACTGCTGCCACCGGGCAAACCACTGGTCGACCTCGCCCCCTACTGCGCCCCGCACCACTCCGCCACCATGCAGGCCCTCGTCGGCGGCGGTCCGGGCATCGCCCGCCCCGGGGCCGTCTCCCTCGCCCACCGGGGCGTGCTCTTTCTGGACGAGACCCCCGAGTTCAGCGGCCACGCCCTCGACGCCCTGCGCCAGCCCCTGGAAGCGGGCCATGTGGTGATCGCCCGCAGCGCCGGTGTCGTACGGTTCCCGGCGAAGTTCCTCATGGTCCTCGCCGCCAACCCGTGCCCCTGCGGACGCTTCTCCCAGCGCGACACCCTGTGCGAGTGCTCACCGGCGGCGATCCGCCGCTACCAGGCCAGACTCTCCGGACCCCTGCTGGACCGCGTCGACCTGCGCGTCGAGGTGGACCCGGTCACCCGCGCAGAACTGGCCCGCCCGGACGCCCGCGGCGAGTCCACGGCGACCGTGGCCGACCGGGTACGGGCCGCCCGCGAGCGCACGGCCGCCCGGCTCACCGGCACCCCCTGGCACACCAACAGCGAAATCCCGGGGCGCGAGCTGCGCAGCCGCTGGCAGGCCGCCCCCGGAGCGATGGACGACGCCGAACGCGGCCTGGAGCGCGGCTTCCTCACCGCACGCGGACTCGACCGCGTGCTCCGCGTCGCCTGGACGGTCGCCGACCTCGTCGGCCACGCCCGCCCCGACGCCACGGACGTCGCCCTCGCCCTCCAACTGCGCACCGGAGTACCCCGCGGCGTCCCCATGGCCCTCGGAGCGACGACATGACCGCCCCGGGCTGCCACCGCGCGGCCGCTCCGGGCCACCACGTGACCGTCTCGGTGCGCGGTGGACCGGCGGGCGCCCGGCTTTCGCCGGAGCGCTCGACTCCCGCTGACGGCCAGACCCCGGTGGGGGACCGGCTTCCGGCGGGGGACCGGCTTCGGGCCGGGGGAGGGGCGTCGGCCGGTGGCCGGGACTCGTCCGGCGATCCGGCCCCAGGCGGTGGCCGGGACTCGTCCGGCAGCTCGGCCCCGGGCGGTGGGCCGGCCTCGCCCGGCGGATCGGCCCCGGCCGGGGCCTCCGCGTCCGCTGATCCGCTGCCCTCCGCACACCCGCGACCTTCCGCTCAGGCACCCCCGCCCGGCCGCTCGCGCCCGCCCGAGGGCTCGCCCCCAGGGGAGGACTCTCACCCACCGAATCGGCCGGGGCCGCCGGACGGGGCGGCTCCGCCCGGCGGCCCCGGCCGACCGGAAGGGGGCCGACCGGAAGGGCCCGACACGGAACTCCTCGCACGGGTCTTCCTCAGCCGAGTGCTGGAGCCCGGGGACGTGACCGGAGGGCGGTGGGTGCGGGAACTGGGCGCACCGACCGTGGCACGGCGACTGCGGGACGGCACGCCACCGCTGCCCGGGGTGTCGGGCAAACGGTGGGCCGGCCTGTGCGCCCGCGCCGTCCGGGCCGACCCCGAGCGGGACCTCGCCGTCGCCCGGGAGACCGGGGTGCGCTTCGTGCACCCCGGCGGCACCGAGTGGCCGGCCCAGCTCGACGACCTGGAGGACGCCCGGCCCACCGGCCTGTGGGTGCGCGGCCGGCCCAGTCTGCGCATGTGGGCGCTGCGGTCGGTGGCACTGGTCGGCGCCCGCGCCTGCACCGACTACGGCGCGCACATGGCGGCCACGCTCGCCGCGGGACTGACCGAACGCGGCTGGGTGGTGGTGTCCGGCGGAGCCTACGGAATCGACGGCGCGGCCCACCGCGGCACGCTCGCCGGTGCGGGCGCCACCGTCGCCGTGCTGGCCTGCGGCGTCGACCGCCCCTACCCGCGCGGCCACACCGGTCTCATCACCAGGATCGCCCAGCAGGGGCTGGTGATCGGCGAACTGCCGCCGGGCGAGCACCCCACACCCAGCAGATTCATCGTCCGCAACCGGGTCATCGCGGCCCTCACCCGCGGCACGGTGGTCGTCGAGGCGGCCCACCGCAGCGGCTCCCTGGTCACCGCACGGGCCGCACAGCGCCTGGGCCGGCACACCATGGGGGTGCCCGGACCGGCCACCAGCGCCCTGTCGGCAGGCGTCCACGAACTGCTGCGCGGCGGCGCGACGCTGGTCACCGACGCGGCGGAGGTCGCCGAGCTGATCGGCGACATCGGCGAGCTGGCCCCCGAGCGGCGCGGCCCCGTCCTCCCGCCCGACCTGCTGCCACCCGAGACACGGCAGATCCTGGCCGCACTGCCCGCGCGCGGTGCGCCGACCGCGGCCGAGATCGCCCGCGGCGCCCGCACCACACCGGACGACGCGGTCGCCGGACTCTACGAACTCCGCTCGCTCGGTTACGTCGAACGACATGGCGACGGATGGAAGTTGACACGCCAGGCGGTGATCTCCGGACGACGAGATCCGGAGCCTTGTTGACCGAGCGTGTTCGGCCGTCCGGGGGAACGCCTACGCCTGCGCAAATTCCCGCAGTTGGGCGTTCCCCACATCACCCAGGGTGACGCGCGTGACCCGGTGGAGCGCCTAGCGGAACGTATCTGCGCACGCGCTGTGCCCCGTCGTTCGCGCACCGCGACACTTCAGTCACGCTACGCTCACGTGGTTCCGACGCGGACAACCCGATACCGAACCCAGACCGACAGCTCACCCAGAAAGCCGCATCCCACGGCAGAACGGCACAAGGCGACGAATGCCCCAGCACACCTCCGGGTCCGACCGGGCGGCGATCCCCCCAGCCGCCCGCGACGGTGGCAGCGTGCGGCCGCCCGCTCCCTCGACGCTCGACGAGCTGTGGCGGTCGTACAAGGCGACGGGGGACGACAGGCTGCGGGAGCAACTGATCCTGCACTACTCGCCGCTGGTGAAGTACGTCGCGGGACGGGTGAGCGTCGGCCTGCCGCCCAATGTGGAACAGGCCGACTTCGTGTCCTCGGGCGTCTTCGGGCTCATCGACGCGATCGAGAAGTTCGACATCGACCGGGAGATCAAGTTCGAGACGTACGCGATCACCCGGATCCGCGGCGCCATGATCGACGAACTGCGGGCGCTGGACTGGATCCCCCGGTCGGTCCGGCAGAAGGCGCGCAACGTCGAGCGGGCGTACGCGACGCTGGAGGCCCGGCTGCGGCGCACCCCCTCGGAGGGCGAGGTGGCCACCGAGATGGGCATCGCGGTCGACGAACTCCACGCGGTCTTCAGTCAGTTGTCGCTGGCCAACGTGGTGGCGCTGGAAGAGCTGCTGCACGTGGGCGGCGACGGCGGGGACCGGCTGAGCCTGATGGACACGCTGGAGGACACCGCCGCCGACAATCCGGTGGAGGTCGCCGAGGACCGGGAACTGCGCCGGTTCCTGGCCCGCGCGATCAACACACTGCCCGAGCGGGAGAAGACCGTCGTCACCCTGTACTACTACGAGGGCCTCACGCTCGCCGAGATCGGCAATGTGCTCGGCGTCACCGAGAGCAGGGTCAGCCAGATCCACACCAAGTCCGTCCTCCAGCTGCGCGCGAAACTGGCGGGTTTCGGCCGCTGAGCGTGCGGGCGCACACCGCCCGGGACGCGGTGTGCGCCCGGTGCGACTCCCGCCGCGGGCGCCGCGTCCGTAGAGTGGACGACGTGCCAAGGATTCGAGCGGCCTCCGTGGCCGAGCACCGGTCGATGCAGCGTGCCGCCCTGCTGGACGCGGCGCGCACCCTGCTGTCCCAGGGCGGTACGGAGGCGCTGACCTTCCCCGCGCTGGCCGAGCGGACAGGGCTCGCGCGCTCGTCGGTGTACGAGTACTTCCGGTCGCGGGCCGCCGTGGTCGAGGAGCTGTGCGAGGCCGACTTCCCGGTCTGGGCCGCGGAGGTGTCGGCGGCCATGGACGCCGCGGACGGCCCCGGGCCCAAGGTCGAGGCGTACGTCCGCGCCCAGCTGGACCTCGTCGGCGACCGGCGGCACCGGGCCGTCGTGGCGATCTCCGCGAGCGAGCTGGACGCCGGCGCCCGGGAGAAGATCCGGGCCGCGCACGGCGGACTGGTCGCCATGATCGTCGAGGCGCTGGCCGAGCTGGGCCACGAGCAGCCCCGGCTGGCCGCGATGCTGCTCCAGGGCGTGGTCGACGCGGCCGTGCGCCGGATCGAGCTGGGAGTCGAGGAGCCCTCGGCCGTCGCGGAGGCTGCTGTGGCGATGGCCCTCCGGGGCGTCCGCGGCTGACCCGCACACCGCCTCGCTGCCCCGGCTCCCCCGGGGTCCCCACCCCCTCCCTCCCCCCCGCCCCCCATCCCCGCCCCACTCCCTCACTCCCTCCCCCCACCCCTCCCACTCCCGTCACGGAGGCAGCGGCACCCCGAGGACCGGCAGCAGGCGTGCGGGACCGCTGTTCAGCAGCCGGGGTGGCAGGAGCAGCAGGGGGTCGAGGTAGGTCTCGCCCCGGAGCAGGCCCCAGTGCAGACAGCCGGGGCCGCAGTGGGAAGCCGTCTCCGCCGCCTCCACCGTCCCGATGACCTCACCGGCCGCCACCTCGGCGCCCTGGGGCACGGACGCCCGTACCGGCTCGTACGTCGTGCGCAGGGCAGGGGAGCCCGTCCCCGCCAGTTCCACGGAGACCACGCCCCGCCCGGCCACGGCTCCGGCGAAGGAGACACGACCGGCCGCCACCGCGCGTACCGCGGTACCCGGTGGCGCGCCCAGGTCCACGCCCCGGTGGCCGGGGCCGTAGGGCGTGGCCGGAGGCTCCCAGCCGCGCAGGACCGGCGGGTGTGACCCCACCGGCCAGGCCCGGCCCACCGCGGGCACCGGCGCATCGGCCGAAGCTCCCGCGCCCGAGCCCGCGCCCGCAGTGCCGCTCACGCCCCCCGCGTCCCTCGCGCTCCCGGCGTCCCGCGCGCTCCCCGCACCCCAGGCCACCGGCACCGACAGCACCGCCGTCGCCCCCAGACACAGCCCCGCGAGCCACCGGCCCACCCACCGCTCCACACCCGCACCGCCCTCCGTATCCGCAGCCGCAGCTGCACCCGCACCCGCATGCACACCCGCATCCGGGACATGTCTCCACACTCCCGCGAACGGCCGGAATCGGCCGGAGTCTGTGGACGACGCACCGGTTGTGGACAGCGGCGTCACCCGGCACCTTCCGGGTCCCGTACACTTCTGGTGGCGATCCGGGTCACCGGGTCGACTTCGCACGCCCCGACACTCCGGCCGGCAACGGTCGGTGTCAGCGCCCCTCGGTCCTTCGTGGCACGGCGCGCCGCGGGCGTCAGGCGCGGGAGCCGTCCGGCACCCGCGGCACAACCGAGAAATTCAAGGAGATACGGCCATGGCCGTCGTCACGATGCGGGAGCTGCTGGAGAGCGGCGTCCACTTCGGTCACCAGACCCGTCGCTGGAACCCGAAGATGAAGCGCTTCATCTTCACCGAGCGCAACGGCATCTACATCATCGACCTGCTCCAGTCGCTGTCGTACATCGACCGCGCCTACGAGTTCGTCAAGGAGACCGTGGCCCACGGCGGCACGGTCATGTTCGTCGGCACGAAGAAGCAGGCGCAGGAGGCCATCGCCGAGCAGGCCACCCGCGTCGGCATGCCCTACGTCAACCAGCGCTGGCTGGGCGGCATGCTCACCAACTTCTCGACCGTCTACAAGCGCCTTCAGCGCCTGAAGGAGCTCGAGCAGATCGACTTCGAGGACGTGGCCGCCTCCGGCCTCACCAAGAAGGAGCTGCTGGTCCTCTCCCGCGAGAAGGCCAAGCTGGAGAAGACCCTCGGCGGTATCCGCGAGATGCAGAAGGTGCCCAGCGCCGTCTGGATCGTGGACACCAAGAAGGAGCACATCGCGGTCGGCGAGGCCCGCAAGCTCAACATCCCGGTCGTCGCCATCCTCGACACCAACTGCGACCCCGACGAGGTCGACTACAAGATCCCGGGCAACGACGACGCGATCCGCTCCGTCACCCTGCTCACCCGTGTGATCGCCGACGCCGTCGCCGAGGGCCTCATCTCCCGTTCCGGCGTCAACGCCGGTGACAAGGGTGAGAAGGCCGCGGGCGAGCCGCTCGCCGAGTGGGAGCGCGACCTGCTCGAGGGCGAGAAGAAGGCGGACGAGTCCGCCGAGGCCGTCGAGGTCGCCGCCGAGGCTCCGGCCCCCGACGCCCCGGTCTCCGAGGCCGTCGAGGAGGCCGCCGCCGAGGTCAAGGCCGAGACCGAGACCGAGGTCAAGGCCGAGGGCGAGCAGGCCTGACCTGCCGACGTCAGAGTTGACGGCGGGGGCCGACGGCACACCCCTCCCGTGCCGCGCAGGCACGGGAGGGGCGCCCGCAGCCCCCGCCGTTCACCCGTGGATCGGTGGCGTGTCGGTGGACTCTGGTACAAGGGCCGCGACCCCCTGATCTTCGATCTTCCAGACTTCGAGAAAGATTCACAGACTCATGGCGAACTACACCGCCGCCGACGTCAAGAAGCTCCGTGAGCTCACGGGCGCCGGCATGATGGACTGCAAGAAGGCGCTGGACGAGGCCGAGGGCAACGTCGAGAAGGCCGTCGAGGCACTGCGCATCAAGGGCCAGAAGGGCGTCGCCAAGCGCGAGGGCCGCTCCGCCGAGAACGGCGCCGTGGTCTCGATCCTCGCCGACGACAACTCCTCCGGTGTCCTCGTCGAGCTGAAGTGCGAGACGGACTTCGTCGCCAAGGGCGACAAGTTCCAGGCCGTGGCCACGACCATCGCCGAGCACGTCGCCAAGACCTCCCCGGCCGACCTGGAGGCCCTGCTCGCCTCCGAGATCGAGGCCGGCAAGACCGTCCAGGCGTACGTCGACGAGGCCAACGCCAACCTCGGCGAGAAGATCGTCCTGGACCGCTTCGCGCAGTTCTCCGACGGCTTCGTGACCGCGTACATGCACCGCACGATGCCCGACCTGCCCCCGCAGATCGGTGTTCTCGTCGAGCTGGACAAGCCGAGTGCCGAGGTCGCCAAGGGCATCGCCCAGCACATCGCCGCCTTCGCGCCGAAGTACCTCTCCAAGGAGGACGTGCCGGCCGAGGTCGTCGAGTCGGAGCGCCGCATCGCCGAGGAGACCACCCGCGCCGAGGGCAAGCCCGAGGCCGCGATCGCCAAGATCGTCGAGGGTCGGGTGAACGGCTTCTTCAAGGACGCCACCCTGCTCGGCCAGCCCTACGCGCTGGACAACAAGAAGTCCGTCCAGAAGGTGCTGGACGAGGCCGGTGTCACCCTGAAGCGCTTCACGCGCATCAAGGTCGGCATCTGAGTCCGCACCGCGCCGGACGCCGGACCCGGATAGGGTCGACAGCAGTCGTCCACGCCACGCGCGCCTGCCACCGCGCACGCGCGCACGGCGGACGACAGCAGAACTGACGAGGAGGCCATTGCCGCCGCATGGGATGCGAACCACCCCACCGGCAATGGCCTTCTTCGCATGTGTACCACGTAACAGAGGCGGGATCTCATGACCACCAAGGCCCAGAAGAGCGACGACGGCAAAGTGACCGGCCGGTTTCTGCTGAAGCTGTCCGGAGAGGCCTTCTCCGGTGGCGGGGGCCTGGGCGTCGACCCGGACGTGGTGCACGCCATCGCCCGTGAGATCGCCGCCGTCGTCCGGGACGGCGCGCAGGTCGCGGTCGTCATCGGCGGCGGCAACTTCTTCCGCGGCGCCGAGTTGCAGCAGCGCGGCATGGACCGCGCCCGCTCCGACTACATGGGCATGCTCGGCACCGTGATGAACTGCCTCGCCCTCCAGGACTTCATCGAGAAGGAGGGCATCGACACCCGGGTCCAGACCGCCATCACCATGGGCCAGGTCGCCGAGCCCTACATCCCGCTGCGCGCCGTGCGCCACCTGGAGAAGGGCCGTGTGGTCATCTTCGGCGCCGGTATGGGCATGCCGTACTTCTCCACCGACACCACCGCCGCCCAGCGCGCCCTGGAGATCGACGCCGAGGCGCTGCTCATGGGCAAGAACGGCGTGGACGGGGTGTACGACTCCGACCCGAAGACCAACCCGGACGCCGTGAAGTTCGACGCCCTCGGCTACGGCGAGGTCATCACCCGGGACCTGAAGGTCGCCGACGCCACCGCGATCACGCTGTGCCGCGACAACCGGCTCCCGATCGTCGTCTTCGAGCTCCTGAAGGAGGGCAATATCGCCCGCGCCGTCAAGGGTGAGAAGATCGGCACGCTTGTGGGTGACCAGCCCGGCCGGGAGTGACCGGGCCCACCCGTCCCGGACCGGCGGCCCGTCCCGCCCCGGCGCCCTTCCCCACCCGGCGACGGTCCGGGGTGCGGCACCTGTCCGGGGGACGGACGGGACGGAGCCGGACCGGGGGATGGACAATGTCCTGCCGGTCGGGAACCGTGCAGGAAGAAGACGCGACGCAGCCGGACGGCGGCCCCGACCAGGAACCGCAGCCGGGCCTACTCAAGACACGCAGGAGCAAGTGGTGATCGAAGAGACCCTCCTCGAGGCCGAGGAGAAGATGGAGAAGGCCGTCGTGGTCGCCAAGGAGGACTTCGCCGCGATCCGCACCGGCCGTGCGCACCCGGCGATGTTCAACAAGATCGTGGCCGACTACTACGGCGCGCCGACGCCGATCAACCAGCTGGCCTCGTTCTCCGTGCCGGAGCCGCGCATGGCCGTCGTGACCCCGTTCGACAAGACCGCCCTGCGCAACATCGAGCAGGCGATCCGCGACTCCGACCTGGGCGTCAACCCGAGCAACGACGGCAACATCATCCGAGTGGTGTTCCCGGACCTGACCGAGGAGCGCCGCCGCGAGTACATCAAGGTCGCCAAGGGCAAGGGCGAGGACGCCAAGGTGTCCATCCGCTCCGTGCGCCGCAAGGCCAAGGACGCCATCGACAAGCTGATCAAGGACGGCGAGGTCGGCGAGGACGAGGGCCGCCGTGCGGAGAAGGAGCTCGACGACACCACCGCGAAGTACGTCGCACAGGTGGACGAGCTGCTCAAGCACAAGGAAGCGGAGCTGCTCGAGGTCTGATGAACGACTCTTCCTGGGGAGCGCCGCGGCAAGCCGGGTACTGGGGGCCCGCCGACGGGGCACCCGGCCAGGTCCCCGTCCCGGGGGCCACCCCCGCGGGCCCCGCGTACGATGCGCCGGGCGCTCAGCACACCCGCCCCATGCCCATCGTGCCCGAGGTGCCCGCACACGGCGGAAACCAGGATGACGACCGGGGGGCCGCGCGCATGCCGGGCGGCCCCTTGTTCCGCGACGAGGCGCCGCGGCAGCAGCCGTACGACCCGTCGCAGCCGCAGCCGCAGCAGCCGTACGACGCGGTCAGGCCGCCGCAGGCACACCCGCAGCCGCACCCTCAGTCGTACGACAGGCCGCAGTCCCACCCGCAGCCGCATCCGCATCCGCAGCCGTACGAGGCGCCGCAGCCGCGGCCCTACGACATGCCGCGGACGCCGCCCGCCCACGGGTCGGCGCCGCAGAATCCGGAGCCCATGCCCGACGCCCCGCAGCCGGCGCCCGCCCCGCAGGCACCGCAGAAGAAGAGCGCGGGACGGGACCTCGGCGCGGCCATAGGCGTCGGTCTCGGACTCGGCGTGGTGATCGTCGCGTCGCTGTTCGTCGTCAAGGCCGTCTTCGTGGGCGTCATCGCGGTCGCCGTCGTGGTCGGCCTGTGGGAGCTGACCTCGCGGCTCCAGGAGCGCAAGGACATCAAGGCGCCGCTCGTGCCGCTGGCGGTCGGCGGCGCCGCGATGGTGGTCGCCGGGTACGTCCGGGACGCCGAGGGCGCCTGGGTGGCGATGGCGCTCACCGCGCTCGCCGTCCTGGTGTGGCGGATGACCCAGCCGCCGGAGGGCTACCTCAAGGACGTCACGGCGGGCGTCTTCGCCGCGTTCTACGTCCCGTTCCTGGCCACCTTCGTGGCGATGCTGCTCACCGCGCACGACGGGCCGTACCGCGTCCTGACCTTCCTGATCCTCACCGTGGTCAGCGACACCGGCGCCTACGCCGTCGGCTGGCGCTTCGGCAGGCACAAGCTCGCCCCGCGCATCAGCCCCGGCAAGACCCGCGAGGGCCTGCTCGGCGCGGTCGCCTTCGCCATGGTGGCGGGCGCGCTGTGCATGCAGTTCCTGATCGACGACGGAGCCTGGTGGCAGGGCCTGCTCCTGGGCCTCGCGGTCGCCGCCAGCGCCACCCTCGGCGACCTCGGCGAGTCCATGATCAAGCGCGACCTCGGCATCAAGGACATGGGCACCCTCCTGCCGGGCCACGGCGGCATCATGGACCGCCTCGACTCCCTCCTCCCCACCGCCCCGGTGGTCTGGCTCCTGATGGTCCTCTTCGTCGGCTCCACCTGACCCAGGTCCCCGGCCCGGCCCCCGCGCCGCCTCACAGCCCGATACGAGGCCCCTCCCCACCGGGGGAGGGGCCTCGCCCGTTCCCGCCCCCCGCTCACCTCACCGACCGGCCCACCCAAGTCGATCTGCGACACTGGTACCACCATGCCCAAGCCCGGAGAACTTGCAGTTGTCGGGCAGCAATAGGCTTCCTACCAGCGCGTTTGGCGCGGATAGGGGGCCGGGTTTTGCTCACGGGGCCGTCTCTGGGCCGTGAGGCTCGCGCGGGGCTGGGAGAAGCACCCGATCCACGGCCTTCCTCGTCCGCTCCTGGCTCGACGGCATCAGGTGCGCGTACACCCGCAGCGTCAACCCAGGGTCGGAGTGGCCCAGGTACTCGCTCACGGCCTTGATGCTCTCGCCGGCGTCCAGGAGCACCGAGGCGTAGAAGTGCCTCAGGGCGTGCATCCCGTGCTCGCGCGCGGACTGGTACTTGCCGTTTGCTCCGGGCTCCGCGATCAGGCCAGCAGCCGCGAGGGCGGGCTTCCACTCCTGGATGTTGAAGTTGCTGCGCCAGACAAGGCCACTCGCGGTGTTCGTGAAGAGCAGACGGGCTGACACCTTGGGGCCATCCGGCTTGCGCCAGGGCAACGTGATCTCGACCGGCTTGAAGGCGTCCATGTGGGCCCGCAGAGCCTCAGCCACCGACGGCGGCAACGGTACGTCCCGCTCCTTGTTGCACTTCGGAGGAGCGAACACGGCCTTTCCGCGGATGAGCTTCACCTGCCGGACCACACGAATGATGCCGCCGTCGAAGTCGAGCGCTTCCTCAGCCAGTCCCACGACCTCGCCCTGACGGAGCCCGCACCCGGCACCCAGATCCACCATGGAGCGATAGCGCTGGGGGAGTCCGGCGCGGACCGCCTGAACCTGGTCAGGTAGCCACGGCACAACACGACGCTGTTCAGCGGCCGGCGGGCGGACGGACTTTGCGGAGCAGGGGTTGCGGGGCAACAGCCCATCGTCAACCGCCGCACTGAGCACGGCCCGCACGTCGCCGTAGATGTTCCGCGCGTAGCCACCGCTCACGGCTGGGTCGTTCTCCAGCGCGCTCACCAGGCCGCGTATGTGCTCGGGGCGGAACGAATCCAGGGGCCGAGAGCCGATCAGTCGGAACGCATGCAGGCGTAACCGTTGCTCGACCACCACCTGACTGGCCGGGTCGATGTGATGAGTCTCAAGCCACTTTTCGGCGTAGCCCTTGAAGGTGATGCGAGCCGCGCGGGGGTCGATGTACTGACCGCGCGACATGTCCGACGCGATGTCGGTGAGCCACTTCTCGGCGAGGCGCTTCTGTCGGTCCGGGAAGCTCTTGGATTTCTCGGTGCCGTCGGGTCCGATGTACCGAGCCCGGTAGCGCATGCCGGCGCCGTACCGCTCCGTCTTGACCTTGACGGGCTTTCCGTCCGGCCCGGTCTCGGTCTTGTACCAGCGGTCTTGGATGTGGCCGGCCATCAGGCAGCCTGCCCGATCTGCGAGTCGACCCAAGCCCGAACGTCGCGCGGGTCGAAGCGCAGATGCCGCCCGACTCGGAAGCCGCGGGGACCGGTTTGCTTCCGGCGCCACTGGTAGACCGTCTCAACGCTGGGAAGCTCGAACATCTCGACCAGGTCCTCAGCGGTCAGGAACCGAGTCGGCAGCTCTGAGGCCATGGTCAGCACTCCCTTTCGTCGGCGAGCAGGTACGGCAGTTCTTCGCGGGCGGTTTCGCGGTTGTGCTGGATGTCGCGGCGGGTGTTGGCGGCGAGCCAGGATTCGCCGGGGGTGTGGCCGTGGCCGGCGTAGGCCCAGTGGGCGAGGGTGAGGGTGGTGGCTTCCTCGTCGTCGGGGTCGGGCAGGCCGAGGGCTTGGCGTTGTTGTGCGGCGCGGTAGTCGGCGCGGGTCTGGCGCAGGGCGCCGAGGGTGGTGGAGTAGGCGCGGGACTTGGTGGAGAAGTGGCCGCGGAAGCCGAGCATGTGCGCCCAGTCCCGTAGCTTGCGGTCCGGGTAGAGGGCGTGGAGGTCGAGGCACGCGGCGATGAGCCGGGCCGGGTGGTCGGGCACGCCGAGTATGGCCAGGGCTTCTTTGTTGCCGATGCGGCGGTCGACGGTGCCGGTGGTCTCGGCGGCTTTGGTGGCGTACTTGGCGACGTAGGAGGCGACGGCCTGTTCGGTGATCTCCGTGCCGTCGCCGAAGGCGCGGATCGGGCGTACGTCGAGCTGGGTGCCCCAGCGCAGGGTGCGTGCGGGCTGGTCGCCGGACGGGGGTAAGTCGACTGCGACGCGGGCGGCAGCGGCGTGGATGGAGTCGGTGAGCAGGCCGAGGGTGGCCCAGGCCGGTGGGGGGCTGTCGGGTCCTTCGGGGCCGTCGAAGCGGATGACGGCGTGGAAGTGGACGGCTCCGCGTTTCTGGTACTCGGCGACCTTGCCGAAGGAGACGCGGGAGGCTTCCCGGGCGGCTTTCTGGGTGAGGCCGGCGCGCTTGGCGATCTCTCGGCGGAGGTAGATCGTGAAGTAGCGCCACAGGTCGGAGGCGTGGTTGTTCCACAGCACCGCCCCCGCGTAGTCGTACTTCTCCGGATCGAGCGGAGTCCCCAGCTCGGCCGCGTCCTCGGGGTGGCGGGTGCCGCAGCGGCAGGGTCGGTTGCCGGGCCGGTTGTGGACCGGGCCGAACGAGGGGGCGGTGAGGGTGGCGAAGGCCCGCGGGTGGTCCCGGATGGTGTCGGGGGTGCCTTTGGCGGGGTCGCCGACGAGGCCGGCTCGGATGAGGTGGTAGGTGTCGCCCGCGTAGGTCCAGGCGCAGGTGGGGCAGCGGGAGGCCCGCCGGTTGCCGCACGCGAGACGCAGGACGCCGCCGGGTTCGGTGTCGGTCGAGTAGGAGTGCAGGACGTGCCCGGTGGCGCGGTCGCGGGTGACGGTGGCGCCCTGGAGGCGGATGGGGGCGGCGCAGCCGCCGGTGCGGCGGATCTGGTCCTGGATGCGGTCGAAGCCGGGGGACCCGGCCAGCCTCAGCACATCGTTGAGGGTGGCCGGGTCCAGGCCCGCCGCGAGGGCGGTGTCGGTCACGCGGCCACCTCCAGAGCGGCCGGGAGGACGGTGCGCAGGACGGCGGTGGCCAGGGGCGGGGGGACGGCGTTGCCGATCTGCTGGAACTGCTTGGTGCGGGAGCCGGCCCACGGGTAATGAGGGGGGAAGCCCTGGAGGACGGCGGCTTCCTCGACGGCTAGGCGGCGGACGGGGGTGCCGTCGTTGTCGATCCAGGAGACGTCGTTGAGGGCCTTGCCGAACAGCAGGGTCGGAGCGGGTTGGTCGAGGCGGCGCCGGGTCGCGGAGGGCCGGTTGCCGACCTTGAGCATCCACGAGCGGGCACGACCGGTGACCGCCCAGGATGGGCCGGTGGTGGGGAAGGTGCTGCCGCCGGTGGTGTGGTTCCCGCGGGTGACGATGACGCCGGGTGGGCAGCCCAGGACGTCGAGCATGGTCCGCCACGGCGGGAGCCCGTCACCGAAGAGGTCGACGGGGGTGCCGCCGTCGGCGTGTGTGGGTTCGGGCGGTAGGGCGGGGCGGGTGCGGGAGGCGATCAGGAAGGCGCGGCGGCGGGTCTGGGCCAGGCCGAAGTCGGCCGCGTTGAGGACGCCGGTCCAGGTCGAGTAGCCGACGCCGGTCAGGAGGCGGGCGGTGTGCTCGAACAGAGGCAGGACCGCGGGGACTTCTTCCAGTGCGATCCAGTCGGGTCGCAGGTCCAGGGCGTAGCGCAGGGGCTCGACGACGAGGAGGGAGCGGGAGTCGACGCAGGCCGTGCGGAGGGCGGTACGGGTGTCGCGTCCGTGGGCGAGGTCGTCCAATGCTTGGTGGCACAGGGGCAGGTCGGTGTTCCCGGCGCGCAGGCCGGCGGCGCTGAACGTCTGGCAGGGCGGGGAGCCGATCAGCCCGGACACTTTGCGCCGCAGGAGTGCGGTGGGGTGGTCGGCTACGTCGGCGCGGATGGTGGTGTGGCCGGCGGCCGTGCGGGTGGCGCAGACGGCGGGGTCGGTCTCGATGCCGGTATCGGTCAGGCAGAGGGCCCGCAGGCCCTGCGACCAGCCGCCGGGGCCGGCGAAGAGGTCGAGGACCAGCGAGGCGACAGGGTTGCTCACCGGTCGCCCTCCTTCGACGGGTGGGCGTCAAGCCAGGCTTCGGCGCACACCTTGTGGACGGGCTTGCCGGTGTCGGAGCGCAGCGGGGTGGGCTTGTCGCACAGGACGCACGGCTTGTCGCCGCTGTGGTCGAAGTGCTCGGACGAGCGCCAGTTCAGGAAGGCCACGGCGGTCACCGTCCGATGCGGGCGAGGCCGGGGGTGGGGGTGCGGTGGCCGGTGCCCTTGCAGGTGGGGCAGGTGACGGTGAGGGTGGCGCGGGTGCCGTCCGGGTGGCGGGTGCCGGTGGTGACCATGGCCGAGGCGTAGCCGTCGCAGTCGCGGCAGACGCGCATGGCGGGGGCGTGCTGGGGCATGATGAGGGTTCCCTTTCGGGTCCGTTGGATCTGATGAGGGTCCAGGCGCCGGGGCGGCGGTTCTTTGGCGAGAGAGCCGCCCCGGGGCCGTCAGCGTCGGCGGTTGCGGCGCGGGGGGTTGACCGGGGGCAGGGCGTCGTAGGTCTGCTGGCCGTGCTGGAACGAGGCGGTGTCGGCGTCGCTGCGGGCGGTGTCGGTGAACTCGCGGCCGATGCGGCGCATGGTCTTGCGGTCGCCGTGGCGGCGGGCGATGGCGAACTCGCGGCCCAGTTCGGCCATCTGCGGGTTGGCCGGGGTGGTGTCGTTGTTCTTGCGGCTGAAGATGCCCATGTCAGTGCTTCCTTTCCTGGTGGAGCAGGGAGCGGAGGACGACCGTGCACACGGCCACGGACGTGGCGGTGATGGCGACGGCCAGGAGCATGGAGACCAGGACTGCGCCGACGACCAGGACCACGGCGGTGCCGCCGCCGACGAGGGCGAGCGCGGTGCCGGGGGTGAGCTGGACCGTGGGCCGGTTCGAGACCGGCGCCAGGGCGGCCGGAGCCGGAAGCTTGGCCAGGGACGGCGGGGTGACGGCCGGGGTGTGGCCGGGCGTCGGCGCGTGTGCCGGTGCCGGGGGTGTGGTGGCGGTGTCCGGGGGCGGGTACTTCGGCGTGAACACGGGCTGTTCCCTTCTGTCAGGCGGTGCAGCGGTGGGTGCGGGCGGCGAGTTCGGCGGCGGAGCGGTCGCGGTGGTCGGTGGAGAAGCCGCAGCCGGGGGCGGTGCAGGCGGCGGTGTGCCGCCTCTGGCCGCGTCCGTTGTTGTAGGTGCCGACCTTGACCGGGCCGATCTTGATCACGTCGTAGAAGCGGTTCGGGCGCACGGGACGAACGTCCCTTCTATTCAGGCGAGTTGGAGTTGTGCGGCGATCGCTTCGCAGGTCGGGGCGGGCAGGCCGAGCCGGGCGGTCAGCGTGGCGGCGGTGATCTGCTCCCCGGTGCTGCTGCGGTGTGCGTCAGCGATCGAACGGGCGTGGTCGAGCAGCGCAGGCGGAACCGGCGGGGCGGCGGGCGGCTTGAGCGGTGCCGGGGCCAGTTCCGCCGGGGCCGGGGCCGGGGCCGCAGGGGCGGGGGCGTCGGTGCGGTCCATCTCGACTTCCGGCGCCGGTTCTTCGCCCGGTTCAGGCTCCGGGGCGACCGGGGCGGGAGCGGGCGAGTGGACGAGGAGGGTGCCGCCGAGGAAAGCGAGGGCGGGCCACCCGGCGACGAGGATGCGCAGCCAGGCAGGCACCTGGTGCAGGTCGAGGAGTCCGGCGGTGGCGACGTTCGCGCCGAGCGAGGCCGCCAACGCGATGGCGAACCAGGTCCAGGACGAGCGGTCCCGACCGGCCCGGAGGCGACGCCAGGCGGCGACCAGCAGCAGGTCGACCGAGACCGGGTAGGCCCACGCCTTCCATCCGGACTGCCCGGCCGCCGCCGCCAGGTCATGCAGATGCGCAAAGGACAGGGCCCCGGCGATCACCGCTTGGATCAGGACGGCGTCGATGCGGATCCGAGTCATCGTGGCACCTCCTTTCCGGCAGAGCGCGCCGGGCTAAGCGGTGCGGGAGATGACGACGACCGTGGCGTCGTCCCGGTAGCCGTCCTCGTCGGACCGGGCGGCGGCGACCAGGGCGTCCGCAAGTGACTGCGGGTCCTGCGCGTGCTCGCGGATCAAGGCCACCATGTCGTCCACAGGCATCTGGTCGTGGACGCCGTCACTGGTGAGGATCAGGAGCTGGTCGAGGATGCCGGCGGTGTAGACGGTCCCGATGCTGGCTCGCGCAAGGCTCGTACGGAGCCAGTTGTCGTGCTCCCGCGCGATCTCCAACGAGACGCCGTTCGCGCGGAGCTGGGCTCCGACAGTGTGGTCGTCGGTGTAGAGCTCCAGACGGGTGCCGTTCCAGCCGTAGGCGCGGGCGTCGCCGGTCCAGTTGACGACGGCAACCTCGTCGTGGGGGCGCACGCGGGCGGTGACCGCGACCGCGTCGGCCTCCTTGCCGTCGACGCCCTCGTCCGCGATCAGCTCGGAGGCGGTGAGGAGCCCGGCAAGAGGGCCCCGGCGTGCGGAAATACGGGAGGCGGTCTCGGCCAGGAGGGGCGCGGTGCGCGAGGTGTGGGGGCCGTGGCCGATGCCGTCGATGACGGCGGCGCCGACCGTGCCGTCCGACAGGACGTAGACCTTGGCGGCATCGGCGTTGTCGGCCGCAGTCCCCTCACGGGTGGCGAATCCGGTGCGGATCATTGACGCTCCTGTGTTGTGGGGTGGAGAAGTGGTTGGTGTGGGTTGTCAGGCGTCGATGGCGGTGCCGGTGCCCAGGCAGGTCAGGCAGAAGCCGGTCTGTTTGCCGACCGGGCGGCGTCTGCGCCCGACCAGGACCGTGGTGGGAACCTCGCCGCTGCCCCCGCAGTCGGAGCAGGGCACCGGCTCGGGCGCAGCCTTCTTGCGAGTGGCCATGGCCGTTTCCCCTCTCAGTCCGTGGCCGGGAACGGCTTGACCAGCGGCGGACCGGCGACCGGGGCGACGGCCGGGACGTGCGGCCGGAACGGGGCAAGGGCGGGAAGGGCGGGGACCAGGTGGGCGAACCGGCGGCAGACTGCCGTCACTTCCTCGCGGGAGGTGTGCGGGGTGCGGATCTTCGCCCAGCCCCCTGAGGAGTCGGCGGCGACCGCCGTGCCGGGGCGTTCGGCCGGGATCAGACCGGCGGCCATGACCGCGTCCGGGGCGACGTCCGCGAGGCCCATCTCGGCGGTCTGCTTGTCGTTGACCCGGTGTACGACTCGGCCGGTGAGCTGGGCGCGCAGCATGGTCGCGCCCCTGCCCAGCTCGGAGCCGAAGCGCTGGCCGCAGACTTCCAGGTATATGCCGACCGCGCGTGCCATCTGCGCGAGCCGGATCAGGGCGGTGACGATCCGCTCGCGGCGTTCCTCGTCCTTCTTGGAGGAGATCAGGAACAGTTCCGCCACCTCGTCCACCAGGACCACGACCGGCACCGGCCGTAAGCGTTCGGGCAGCTCCCACATGTCCGACACCCCGTGCCTGCTCAGCAGGTCGAAGCGCTCACCCATCTCCGTCACCAGCGCGTGCAGCAGCGCGGCGGCTTCGTCGGGGGTGGTGACCAGGGCGGACAGGCGGGGGGCGTAGGCGGACTGCTCGACGCCGCGTTTGCAGTCGATGCCGACCAGGGCCACCGGCAGCCCGGCCAGGCCCTTGATCAGGTTGCGCTGGTACACGGACTTGCCCGAGTTGTTCGCGCCCAGGGTGAGGGCCATGGGGACCTTGCGGTAGTCGCGGACGAACGCGGTCCCGTCCTCCCGAAGCGCCACCGGCACCGCCAGACCAGCAGGCCGAGCGCGGCGGGGCATCCGCACCCGGCGCAGCACGTCATAGCCGGTCATGCGCAGCTCGACGTAGCCGGGCTTGGTCTCGGCGACGGTGACCGAGTGGACGCCCCAGGCGTGCCGCAGCCGTTCCGAGGCGGCCATCAGGTCGGCGGGCTCCAGACCGGCGGGAAGCCGCAGCGTCACCCGCAGCCCCGTCGACGTCCCCCGCACCCGGCGGACCTGCGGCGGGACCGGCAGCACCTCACGGCGTGCCACGTTCCGGGCGAGGAAGGCCCGCAGCCGGGACGGCTGGACCGTCAGCCCGCACACGTCCATCGTGGACCGGTAGGTGACCGTGAACCGGCCCCACGTGACCGGCAGACCCACCAGCGACCAGTACACCCCCGGCGCCCGGACCTTCGCGTAGCCGAGACCGCCGGCGCCCGCCAGGACACCCGTCGTCTCCAGCATCACGGACAGGTCGCTCATGTCAGGCCGCCGGGGTGATCGCGACCGCACGGAACGAGATCCCGTGCCGCTTCTGCCCGTTGAACTCGTTCTCCCAGTCCCGCGCCTTCAGGCCCACGACCTTGACGGGCGTACCCGGCACGAGGTCCTCGGGGTAGCCGGTCTCCGGCACGGTCACCTGGTAGAGGTTGCCCTCACCCTCGTCCGAGACCAGCAGGCCCACCGTCGACAGCGCCAGGTTCGGGTTGTCCCGGTCCATGGCCCGCTCACCGGTCTTCTTGTTCGCCATCTTCGGCTCGGGCGCGGTCGCCACGAACACCACAGCGGTCGAAAGGTCGATCTTGAAGGACGGCATGCGTCACTCCTCAGTCGAGGGCACGCGCACCGCGCACCCAACTGGCTTGAGCCACATACTGGCTTAAGCCAGTTGAGCATGGGCGACCAACCTGGGTCAAGCGTCTGGCTTGAGCCAGTTGCTAAGGTGGTCGCATGACCCCGTCCGGCGCCCCGGCTCAACAGCCGCCCAGCAGGCGCATTGCAGAAGATCTACGCCGCCAGATCGAGACTGGAGAACTCCGCAGCGGCGCCAAACTGCCCTCTGAACGAGCGCTCGCCGAGAAGTACGGAGCAGCGCGCAACACGGCACGCGAGGCAGTCCGACTACTCGCGGAACAAGGTCTCGTCACCGCCAAACACGGCAGCGGCGTGTTCGTCCGAACGCCCCAGCGGCTGTTTCGCTTCGGCAGTGATCGCTACTCGCTGAAGAACCGGGAAACGGGGCTGACCCCCTTCCGTCTGGAGGCGAAGCGCCAGGGCAAGGTCGCAAGGATCGCGGTGCCGTCGATCATGCGAGAGAAGCCGCCGGCCGACGTCGCCGAGCGCCTGCGCGTACCGGCGGACGAGGAGAGCGTCGTACACCGCGAGAACCACTACTTCGCCGATGACGAGCCGGTACAAATCGTGTCGACGTACCTGCGATGGGACGAAGCCCAGGGGACCCTTCTCATGCAACGTAAGACCGGTAAGGACGGCATCTACGGACGGCTCGAAGACCTCGGACACGTCATGACGAGCATCCGTGACGAGATCAGCGCTCGAATGCCAACCCCGAAGGAGGCCGCAGTCTTGGGCCTGCTGCCTGGAGTGCCAGTTCTGGAAGTGCTACACACCAGCCTCGACCAGCATGGCATTCCCTTCGAGGTGTCCCGGTACGTCCACCGTGCCGACCAGACCGGATTGCTCTATGAACTCCCCGTCGAGCAGGAGATGTGACCTTGGAGCCCGTGATCATTCGCCCATTTGCTGATGATGACCTGGTCGGCACCGCAGCGGCGCTTGTTGAGGTCCACCATACGGACGGCTACCCGGTGGAGGGAGTTGAGGATCCGGGGGCTTGGATCAAGTCAGACGTTGTTCTCGCCTCGTGGGTTGCAGAGAGTAACGGCAGAATCGTGGGGCACGTGGCGGTGATGAAACCCCAGGGGGAAGCCGCCGTGAACCTGTGGATCAAGCAGAGCGGCGACAGTGAGGACCGCGTGGGGGTGCTGGCCCGGCTGTTTGTGGTTCAGCCCGCCAGGAAGCAAGCCGCCGGCCGACGCCTCATGGATTCCGCAGTCGCCTACGCTCGCGCTCATGGACTTCGCCTCGTACTCGATGTCATGACGAAGGATGCAGCCGCCATCCACCTCTACGAGCGACTCGGCTGGCGGAAGATCGGCGAGACCCTGCACCCCTTCGGCAACGGCAAGACCAGTCCGGCCGTCTGCTACGTTGCCCCAACCAACTGAGCAGCGCTGTTACAGATTTCTCTACCTCATCAAGCCGGCTGCGCTCCGCTCCGCCGGGCGCGCTCCCGGCTCCGCCGCAGGCGCCGCTCCTGCCTTCGGCCCGCTCCGCCCGCGCTGCGCCGACGCGCGCCCACAGGGGCAAGCCGGGTTGGGAGTCGATCACCGTGGAGAGCGGCCACCGGCCACAGCCAGCCTCCGGCGGGGGCGCTCAGGCTCCGAGATGGCGGGGGCGCCGTTCGCGGGTGCCAGCGAGTCAGTGGCGTGCGCGGGGTGCTCCCATCCCGCCTGCCATCGACCCAGGCGGAGCCGAGCAGACGCGGCCCATGGCGTCCAGGTCGTTCGTACAGTGGCGCGCTCCACCTGGACGCCATGAACCACGCCCGCTCCACGGTGTGTGGGCCGACGGCAGACGGGATGGGAGCTGGGGGCGGTTGAGGTACGTGGGCTTCTGTTCCGGCCGTCACTGGGTCGGGTGACAAGGAATGCTCTTCGCCTGTGAAGAAAGGGGGGCCGAGTCGCAATCGCTTGAGGTCACGTCGTACGCTGACCGTGTGTCTACCGCTGTTCGTTCGGATGAGGCGGGGCTGGCCCTCTGGACAGAGGCGCCGCGATCGGTTCCAATAGCACTTCCTCCGGACGGCTTGGTGCACGGCCGTAAGAGCAAAGGGAGAGGGGTGCAAGGCCAGTGGCCCTACACCCCTCAAGGGAAAAACTGACGCTAGATGGCGGCAACCATCAAGCGTCTCGGCTAGGCAGTACGCGCCCGGCTGAGCGTCCGGTAGGCGCACTCGCCCTTACGGCCGATGCACGGCGGAAATGTGGCCCCCGCGTCGTGCGTCGTTGTCACTCCGTACTGGTCCGTGTAGTCGCCGTTCGCCGGGACTCGCTGACCGGTCTTCCACTCTCCGTTCGGGCCGATCGGCCCGTGCCTTCGCGTCATGCGAAGGTCTCCTCTCTGTGAGTTGACTTATGAGCGTCGTTGACCTGAGTGCACGGAGGGCCGCGTCCCAAGCCGACAACGGCTCCGCTACCTGTCCGTGCGGCAGTGGCTGGTTCGAATTGCGAGTGCCGAACAGCTCGCAGCAGGGAGCCGTGTGCCTTCGCCAGGACGGCACCATTTCCGGATATGCGGGCCGACCTCACTGCATGGAGTGCGGAGCTGTGTGGGTGCCCCGGTAGCGGGACCGGACGGAGCCACTTAATGGTCCTCGCCCCCTTGGCGAAGTGGGGCCTGATCATCGGTGGGGCCGTCAGTCGGTGTCACGTCCGCTCGTAGGACCCACGAGCGGTCGGGCATACGGCCCACAAGCCCTACCTTCAGGGCCCGCTGGAAGATCATGTTGATGGCGGATTTTGGCGCCTTCCAGTCCGGGTTGACCCATCCCCGGTTCTGCCACTCTTCGGTGATCTCGGACATCCGCATCGGACGGCCGGCGTCTGTCAGGAGTTGTACGGCCCGTCGCACCGAGGCGGTTACCGCCCCCTCCGCTACGTGGCCCCGGCTGCGCTTGGCGCGGGGTTCGCTTGAACCGGCGCCGACGGAGTCGATTACACGTCCCGCGTCTCCTGGCTCAAAGATCTGCTTGAGTCCGTACACGACGGACCGCAGGTTGCGCACGCGCTCCTGTACCTCACGGAGTTCAGCCTCCGCCTCCAGGAGTTGCCGCTGCGCCACCCCCAATGCGTCCCGAAGTGCTTGGTCCTCTGCCATGATCCCGAAGGTTAGCACATCTGAACGCGACGAACGCGTGGCAATTTCTGAACGCGCAACGTGGGGCTCAGCCAAGGATTGCCTAACTTGGGCACCTCTTGACCTTGGAATGTAGCCAATCAAAGCCGCATAGCGTAGCAATCCGGGCAAATCTTTTGGACTAGCCGCATCGAACAAACGCCCCATGAGTCAACGTGAAGCTCGAAGTTCGTTGAAAGCTGTAGCTAAGCGTTCGAATTGCTGTTGATCATTGGTGTAAGACGGTTGCTTGGTGTGACGCCGTACTGTGCGAGCCGCGCACGAGGGACGGACGATCGCCGGGGCCGTCTGTGGGCCGTCCGAGGTGGATCGGCGACGACAGATGGCGACCGCCAGTGACAGGCGTCCAGGCCGTGACCCGCAGGTCACCCAAGTCGATCTGCGACACTGGTACCACCATGCCCAAGCCCGGAGAACTCACTTTCGTCGCGCCGCGCGGAGCCCAGAAGCCGCCGCGGCATCTTGCCGATCTCTCGCCCGCCGAGCGCAAGGAGGCTGTGGCCGCGATCGGTGAGAAGCCGTTCCGTGCCAAGCAGCTCTCGCAGCACTACTTCGCGCGGTACGCGCACGACCCCGAGCAGTGGACGGACATCCCGGCCGGCTCGCGGGAGAAGCTGCGCGAGGCGCTGCTGCCGGAGCTGATGACGGTCGTACGGCATCTGTCGACCGACGAGGGGACGACGCGCAAGACGCTGTGGCGGATGTTCGACGGGACGCTCGTCGAGTCGGTGCTGATGCGCTACCCGGACCGGGTGACCATGTGCATCAGCTCGCAGGCCGGGTGCGGGATGAACTGCCCGTTCTGCGCGACCGGGCAGGCCGGACTCGACCGCAATCTGTCGACCGCCGAGATCGTGCACCAGATCGTGGACGGCATGCGCGCGCTGCGCGACGGCGAGGTGCCGGGCGGACCGGCGCGGCTGTCCAACATCGTGTTCATGGGCATGGGCGAGCCGCTGGCCAACTACAAGCGGGTGATCGGCGCCATCCGTGCCCTGACCGACCCGGAGCCGGACGGGGTCGGGCTGTCGCAGCGCGGCATCACCGTGTCCACGGTCGGCCTGGTCCCGGCGATCAACCGGTTCACCGACGAGGGCCTCAAGTGCCGGCTCGCGATCTCCCTGCACGCCCCCGACGACGAGCTGCGCGACACCCTCGTGCCGGTCAACACGCGGTGGAAGGTGCGGGAGGTGCTGGACGCCGGGTTCGAGTACACCGCCCGGTCCGGGCGGCGGTTGTCCATCGAGTACGCGCTGATCCGGGACATCAACGACCAGGCGTGGCGCGGCGACCGGCTCGGCCGCCTCCTCCGGGGCAAGCCGGTGCACGTCAACCTCATCCCGCTCAACCCGACGCCGGGCTCCCAGTGGACCGCCTCGCGGCCCGAGGACGAGAAGGCGTTCGTCGAGGCGATCGCCGCGCACGGAGTGCCGGTGACGGTCCGGGACACCCGCGGCCAGGAGATCGACGGGGCGTGCGGACAGCTGGCCGCCACGGAGCGGTAGCCGAGCGGTGGCCCAGCGACAGCCGGGCGGTAGTCTGAGGGCCGTACAACACATCTTCATATTCCGACAGGGGAGCGCCACAGCGCTGAGAGTGCGGCACCGGCCGCAGACCCTCTGAACCTCGCCCAGGTCATTCTGGGTAGGAAGTTCGGTCATCACTCGAGCTGTTGCGCCCTGCCCGGCGTCCCGCGTCCCGCGCGGTCACCGGGCAGGGCCGCGTCTCTTCCTGGCCACCATCCAGGAGGAAAATCCAGTGCACCACAAGACGTTCGCCGCCGCGGCGGCCGGCCTCGGCCTCGTCGCCCTCTCCGCGTGCGGGTCCTCCGGGGGCGAGGCGGACAACTCCACGACCGTGACCGTGGTCAGCCACGACTCGTGGGCCGCGTCCAAGAGTGTCGTCGCGGACTTCGAGAAGCGCTCCGGATACAAGGTCCGCATCCTCAAGGACGGCGACGCCGGACAGGCCGTCAACAAGGCCATCCTCACCAAGGACAACCCGCAGGGCGACGTCTTCTTCGGCGTCGACAACACGCTGCTCTCCCGCGCCCTCGACAACGGCCTCTTCCAGCCGTACGAGGCGAAGGACTCCGGCACGGTCGACCGGCGCTACCGCGTCGACCAGGCCAAGCACCGCGTCACGCCCGTCGACACCGGCGACATCTGCGTCAACTACGACAAGAAGTACTTCGCCGACCACAAGCTGGCCCCGCCCGCCTCCTTCGACGACCTCCTGAAGCCGCAGTACAGGAACCTCCTGGTCACCGAGAACGCGGCGACCTCCTCGCCCGGCCTCGGCTTCCTGCTCGGCACCGCCGCCCAGTACGGCGAGAAGGGCTGGCAGGACTACTGGAAGAAGCTGAAGGACAACGGCGTCAAGGTCGTCGACGGCTGGGAGCAGGCGTACAACCAGGAGTTCTCCGGCTCCGCGGGCGGCCGGAAGGCCAAGGGCGACCGGCCGCTCGCCGTCTCCTACGCCTCCTCGCCGCCCGCCGAGGTCATCTATGCCGACCCCAGGCCGAAGACCGCGCCGACCGGCGTCGTGGACGCCACCTGCTTCCGGCAGGTCGAGTACGCCGGGCTGCTCAGCAACGCCGGGAACACCAAGGGCGGCAAGGCGTTCCTCGACTTCCTGCTCAGCAAGGAGTTCCAGCAGGACATGCCGCTGAACATGTTCGTCTACCCGGTGCGCGCGGGCGCCGCCGTGCCCGCCGACTTCACGGCGTACGGCCCGCAGGCCAAGGACCCCCGGACCATGGCCCCCGACCGCATCGCCGCCAACCGCGACCAGTGGGTCAAGACGTGGTCCTCCCTCGTAGTGAAGTAGCCCCCGCGGCAGGCCCCGCCGCGGGGGACCGGGCGCGGCGCCGCCGGGCGAACGCGGCGCGGCTCGGCCTGATGGCCGCGCCCGTCGCGTTCTTCGCGCTGTTCTTCGCCTACCCGGTGGCCGCGATCGTCCGGCGCGGCCTGTACTCCGGCGGCGCCTGGCAGTGGGGCCCGTTCGGCGAGGTGCTGGGCCGGGCCGACATCCGGCACGTGCTGTGGTTCACCACCTGGCAGGCGCTGGCCTCCACCGCGCTCACCCTGCTGATCGCCCTGCCCGGCGCCTATGTGTTCGCCCGCTACGACTTCCCGGGACGGAATGTACTGCGGGCCGTGGTCACCGTGCCGTTCGTGCTGCCCACGGTCGTCGTCGGCACCGCCTTCCTCGCCCTCGTCGGACGCGGCGGCCTCCTCGACGACCTGTGGGGGGTGCGCCTGGACACCACCGTGTGGGCGATCCTCCTCGCCCATGTCTTCTTCAACTACGCCGTCGTCGTACGGACCGTGGGCGGCCTGTGGGCCCAGCTCGACCCGCGGCAGGAGGAGGCCGCGCGGATGCTCGGCGCCTCGCCGCTGACGGCCTGGCGCAAGGTCACCCTGCCCGCCCTGGCACCCGCCGTCGCCGCCGCCGCGCTGATGGTCTTCCTGTTCACCTTCACCTCCTTCGGCGTGGTGCAGATCCTCGGCGGCCCCGGCTTCTCCACCCTCGAAGTGGAGATCTACCGGCAGACCTCGCAGATGTTCGACCTGTCCACGGCCGCCGTCCTCACCCTCGTGCAGTTCGCCGCCGTGGGCGCGATCCTCGCCGTGCACGCCTGGACCGTACGGCGCCGGGAGAGCGCGCTGCGGCTGGTGGACGCCGCCCGCACCGCCCGCCGCCCGCGCGGCGCCGGACAGTGGACGCTGCTGGCCGCCGTCCTCGCGAGCATCGCGCTGCTCGTGCTGCTGCCGCTCGCCGTGCTGGTGCAGCGCTCGCTCACCGCACCCGGCTTCGGCTACTACCGCGCGCTGACCGACCCGGACGGCGGCACCTTCCTGGTCGCGCCGCTCCACGCGGTCGGCGCCTCCCTGTCCTACGCCGCCGCCGCGACCGCCATCGCCGTCGCCGTCGGCTCCCTCGCCGCCGCCGCGCTCACCCGGCGGGACGCCGGACGCCTCGTCCGCGGCTTCGACGCACTGCTGATGGTGCCGCTCGGCGTGTCGGCGGTGACCGTGGGCTTCGGTTTCCTGATCGCCCTGGACAAGCCCCCGCTGGACCTCAGGCAGTCCTGGATCCTGGTCCCGCTCGCACAGGCCCTGGTCGGCGTGCCCTTCGTCGTACGGACCATGCTGCCGGTGCTGCGCGCGGTCGACGTACGGCTGCGTGAGGCGGCGGCCGTGCTCGGGGCGTCGCCGTGGCGGGTGTGGCGCGAGGTGGACCTCCCGCTGGTGCGGCGGGCACTGCTGATCGCCGCCGGGTTCGCCTTCGCGGTCTCCCTCGGGGAGTTCGGGGCGACCGTGTTCATCGCCCGTCCCGACAACCCGACCCTGCCGGTGGCCGTGGCCCGGCTGCTCTCCCGGCCCGGCGACCTCAACTACGGCCAGGCCATGGCCCTGTCGACGATCCTCATGGTGGTGTGCGCGGTGGCGTTGCTGGTACTGGAGAGACTGCGCGGCGGCGAGCGGACGGGGGAGTTCTGATGCTGCTCGACCTGCGCGGTGCCACCGTGCGCTTCGGCGGCCGGGCCGCCCTGGACGCCGTCGACCTGGCGGTCGCCGAGCACGAGACCGTGTGCGTGCTCGGCCCCAGCGGCAGCGGCAAGTCGACACTGCTGCGGGCGGTGGCCGGACTCCAGGCGCTGGACTCGGGGCAGGTGCTGCTCGACGGCCGCGACCAGGCGCGGGTGCCGGTGCACCGGCGCGAGGTCGGCCTGATGTTCCAGGACCACCAGCTCTTCCCGCAGCGGGACGTGGCCCAGAACGTCGCCTTCGGGCCGCGGATGCACGGCGCGACCCGGCCGGAGCAGGCCGCGCGGGTGGCCGAACTCCTCGAACTCGTCGGCCTGCCGGGCGCGGGCGCGCGTCCGGTGGCCGCCCTGTCCGGCGGCGAGCAGCAGCGCGTGGCCCTCGCCCGCGCCCTTGCGCCCCGGCCCCGGCTGCTCATGCTCGACGAACCCCTCGGCCAGCTCGACCGCTCGCTGCGCGAACGGCTCGTCGTCGAACTGCGGGAACTGTTCGGGCGGTTGGGCACCACCGTGCTCGCCGTCACCCATGACCAGGGCGAGGCGTTCGCGCTCGCCGACCGGGTGGTGGTGATGCGGGACGGCCGGATCGCCCAGTCCGGTACGCCGCTCGAGGTGTGGCAGCGTCCCGCGGACGCCTTCGTCGCCCGCTTCCTCGGCTTCGAGAACGTGATCGAGGCGAAGGTCGACGGCACGGCTGCCCTCACCCCCTGGGGCAAGGTCCCGGTCCCCGAGGACGCGCCCCAGGGCACCCGGACCCTCCTCGTACGCCCCGCCGGTGTCCGCCTCGTCCCGGCGGAGGAGGGCCTGCGCTGCACGGTGGCCGCCCGCACCTTCAAGGGCACCCATGTCGCCCTGCGCCTCCAGCCGCGCGACGCGCCGCCGCTGGAAGCCGCCTGCCCGCTGCGCGCGGCCCCCGGGACCGGGGAGGAGACGGGCGTGGCGTTCGACCCGGACGACGTGGTGGTGCTGGGCTGACGACCGTACGCCGACGCCTTCCCCCTCCGGTGCGTCGGCGTACGGGAGCGTGCGGCGCTCAGCGCTCGCTGTGCGCGCCCCGTCGGCGCAGCCCGTAGAACACCGCGCCGCCACCGACGGCGACCAGGGCGGCCGCGATGCCGACGATCAGGCCGGTGTTCGAGTTCGCCCCGGTCTCGGCGAGGTCGGAGTCCCCGGCCGCGGGCGAGGGGGCACTGCTCCCGGCGCCCGCGGGAGCGGCGGCGCTCAGCGAGGCGGTCGGTGCCGGGGCCGGTGCGGTGGACTGCGTCTGCGGGGGCGTCGGCGCCGTCGTCGTCGCGCTCGGCGTGGGCGCCGGGGCGGTGGTGCCCGGCTGCGACGGAGTGGCGGGGGTGCTCGGGGACGCCGTGGCGCTCGGGGAGGCCGGGGAGCAGGCGGTGGAGGGCGCGGTCAGGTCCGGCCGGATGTCCTGGTCGACCAGGGTGCCGCCGGCCTTGACGTGGACGCGGTAGACGGCGCCGGGCCGCCAGTCCTCGGTGAACGTGATCTCGGTGCCCCGCGCCGAGCCCTTGACCGACTGCTCGCCGATCTTCTGCGCACCGGCGCCGCTGTCCTGCCGGTACACGGTGACGACGGCGGGGGTGCCGGACCGGTCCTTGTCGGTGACGACGATGACGCCCTGGCCGCCGGTGCAGCGGGCCTCGGCGGAGAACTCGCTGATGTCGCAGGCGAACGCGTGCCCGGCGGCGCCGAGAGCGAGCGCGGCGGACGCGGCGGCGACCCCGAGGGCACGCCCGGAGCGCACGGAACGCGCGGTACGGCGGGGACGGGAGGGAGAAGAGGGGAACGAGGGAGAAGAGGGGGACAAAATAGCCACGGTGCCCTTCACGGTTGCACAAGTGCGGGAAGCGGAAGGGGGGTTGGGGCGGCCGAGAGAGGCGAGGAGCGCCCCGGCACCCCCAGGGGGCACAGGTCTACAAGTGCCCCGCTGGGGGTGTCAACGGATAAGCGGAGGAAGGATGTTTACTTTGCTTGTTCCTTAACTCCGTTGTCCCTCGGGCGGGTTCAGCTCTCCACCGCCGCCGGGTCCATCCACACGATCTCCCAGGAGTGGCCGTCGAGGTCGTCGAAGGAACGGCCGTACATGTACCCGTGGTCCTGCGTCTCGCCGCTCACCGTGCCGCCGGCGGCGACCGCCCTGTCGATCATCTCGTCGACCTTCTCGCGGCTCTCGGCGCTCAGACAGAGCAGCACCTCGCTGGTCCGGGTGGAGTCCGCGATCTCCTTCCCGGTGAAGTCCGCGTACCGCTTCTTGCCGAGCAGCATGGCGATGATGGTGTCGCTGATGACGACGCAGGCGCAGTCGTCGCCGGAGAACTGCGGGTTGATGGTGTAGCCCAGCTCGGTGAAGAACGTCCGCGACGCGGCCACGTCCTCGGTCGCCAGGTTCACGAAGATCATCTGCTGGTAGGCGTGCGACATGGTGGGTCTCTCCCCGCTCGGGTGTGTGCGCTGTGCGTGAGCCGTTCGGAAGGGTGGACCGGGGCGCGCCGCAGAACTCATCGGTGGAACCGTCCGGACCCGCCGCCCGCCCGCTGCCGCCCGCCGGTCAGCGGGTCAGCGGCAGGGCGGCGAGCACGGCGATCAGCAGGGTCAGGGGCACGAACAGGGCCAGCAGCGCCCCGGCGCGCAGCGCGGCGGCGGAGCGGAGCGTGGCGCCGGGGGCGCCGAGCCTGCGCAGGGCCGCGATGGTGGCGGCCCGGGACTGCCGGGCCTCCACGGCGGCGGTGAGCAGCACGGCCACCGCGCAGCCGGCCACGAGGGCACCGCCGAGGGCGGTCAGCGGCCCGGGGGAGGGCGCGGCGCCGCCGGACAGCGCGCTCACGGCGTACGCGCCGGAGGCCACCGCGCACACGACGCCCAGCGGGCGCCCGATGCGCCCCGCCTCCTCCATCAGCACCCGCCCGGCGAGCAGGCGTACGGCGCCGGGGCGCACCGCCTGGAGGAGCAGCCCGCACAGATGGGTGAGGGCGGGTCCGGCCAGGGCGAGGCCGAGCGCGGTCAGCAGCCAGCCGACGAGGACGGGCGCGGAGTCGGCGCTCAGCCCGCCGGGCAGCGCCGTGCGGGAGGCGGGGGTCCGGCCGGCGTAGGCCTCGACCGTCAGGCCCACGGCCAGGACGGCGATGCCCCAGGGCAGGCCGGTGGGGGGCCGGTGCGGCGGGAGCGGCCGGTGCGGGTCGTTGTCGTCCTCGGGCGCGTCCGGGGCGGGGGCCGCTCCGGGCTCCGTACCGGACGCGTGACCAGCGGCCGCCGGCCCGCCGGACGCGGAACCGTCAGCCGCCGCCCCGGCGGGCGCGGCGCCCCCGGCCGCGGAACCGTCGGCCGTGGAACCGGTGACCGTGGAACCCGTGGCCGTGGAACCGGTGTCCGTGGCGCTGTCGGCCGTGGGACCGCCGGCCGTGGTGTCACCGGCCGAGGGCCGCTCCGGGCGCGGCGCGGGCCGGGGTTCGCGCGGGCGCAGGGACCAGGCCACCGCCGCCGACGCCAGGGCCGGGACGGTCGCCAGCAGCGTCAGCGTCCCCGGCACCGGCAGCCGCTTGCGCGCGGCCAGGAAGTGGGAGGCGGCGCCGTCCAGGGGCAGGCCGGTCAGGTCGCCGCGCAGATGCAGGAAGGCCAGCAGCGCGAGCAGGCAGCCGGCCGTGCAGCACACGGCGCTGGTGACCGCCGAGACGGCCATCAGGCGGCCCGGCCCCAGACCCAGCGCGGACAGCGCGGTGCGCGGCCGCGTGCCCGGGTCGGTGCGGGCCACGGCGACGGTCAGGTAGACGGTGGCGGCCAGCGGCGCCGCGCACCAGGAGAGCCGCAGCAGCGCGGCGCCGGAGTGCTCCGGGTGGGCCAGCGCGTAGGCCAGGCTCGACAGCAGCAGGAAGCCGGTGCCCGCCGACGCGGCCACCACCGCCAGGCGGCGCAGCTGGACGGCGGGCCGGGCGACTCGGGTCAGACGGAGAGCGAGCACGCCGCCCGGCCTTCCGTCGCGTCGCCCGCGGGAGGCAGGTGCACGCTCTTCACGCACCGCCCGTCGAGCAGGGCCACCGTGCGGTCGGCGAGGGCGGCGGTCTCCGCGTCGTGGGTGGCCAGCACCACGGTGATGCCGTGCGAGCGGGCCGCCGTGGTGAGGGTGCGCAGCACATGGGCGCGGTCGGCGCGGTGCAGCGGGGCGGTCGGCTCGTCGGCGAAGAGCACGGTGGGCGCGGTGGCGAGGGCGCGGGCGATGCAGACGCGCTGGCGTTCGGCCTGGCGGAGCTGGTGCGGGCGCCGCCGGGCCAGCTCGCCGACGTCCAGGCGTTCCAGCCACTCCAGGGCGGCCACCTTGGCGCGGCGCCGCCCGCCGCCGCGCAGCATCAGCGGCAGCGCGGTGTTCTCCCAGACGTTCAGCTCGGGGACGAGGGCCGGGGCGGGGTCGACCCAGCCGAACCGGTCGCGGCGCAGCCGTTCGCGGGCGAGCGGCCCGAGGGTGTGCACGGGGGCGCTGTTGAACCAGACCTCGCCCTCGCGGACCCGCACCGTGCCGGACAGACAGCGCAGCAGGGTGGTCTTGCCGCTGCCGCTCGGTCCGGCGACCGCGAGGATCTCGCCCTGGCGCACGCCGAGCGAGACGCCGCAGAGGGCGGGGGAGCCGTCCTTGTGGGTGTAGTGCAGGGCGCGTGCCCAGAGCACGTCGTTGTCCGGCGGGGCCACCATGGCGTACACCTCGGTTCGGATCAGGAATGCCGCGCGGGGTGCCGTGCGGGTCCGGGGATCCCTCGTGCCCGTTCTCCGTACGAATCCCTCGTACGGGGGAACGAAGGCGGAGCCGATCGGTCACGTCACGCTAGGCAGCCGAGGCCGGGAGGCCGGACAGCACACGGCCCCGGGCCGCCGTTTCCCACTCGAACGGACGGCACCGGGGCCTGTGATGATCATCTGATCGGAGGTACGCGCCTCAGCGGGCGCTCACCGTGACCGTGACCCGTGGGTCACAGCTTGGTCCATGCCTCCGTCAGCACCGCGCGCAGGATCTGCTCGATCTCGTCGAAGGTCCCCTGGTCGGAGATCAGCGGCGGGGCGAGCTGGACGACCGGGTCGCCGCGGTCGTCGGCCCGGCAGTACAGGCCGTTGTCGTACAGCGCCTTGGAGAGGAAGCCGTACAGGACGCGCTCGGTCTCCTCGTCGTTGAAGGACTCCTTGGTGTTCTTGTCCTTCACCAGCTCGATGCCGTAGAAGAAGCCGTTGCCGCGGACGTCGCCGACGATCGGCAGGTCGTGCAGCTTCTGGAGGGTGGACAGGAACGCGCCCTCGTTGTCCAGCACGTGCTGGTTGAGGCCCTCGCGCTCGAACAGGTCGAGGTTGGCGAGGCCGACCGCGGCGGAGACCGGGTGGCCGCCGAAGGTGTAGCCGTGCAGGAAGGTGTTGTCGCCCTTGTAGAACGGCTCGGCCAGGCGGTCGGAGATGATGCAGGCGCCGATCGGCGAGTAGCCCGAGGTCATGCCCTTGGCGCAGGTGATGATGTCCGGGACGTAGCCGAACTTGTCGCAGGCGAACATCGTGCCGAGGCGGCCGAAGGCGCAGATGACCTCGTCGGAGACGAGCAGCACGTCGTACTGGTCGCAGATCTCGCGCACCCGCTGGAAGTACCCGGGCGGCGGCGGGAAGCAGCCGCCCGCGTTCTGCACCGGCTCCAGGAAGACGGCGGCGACCGTCTCCGGGCCCTCGAAGAGGATCTGCTGCTCGATCTGGTCGGCGGCCCAGCGGCCGAAGGCCTCCGGGTCGTCACCGAAGATCGGGGCGCGGTAGATGTTGGTGTTGGGGACCTTGTGCGCGCCCGGCACCAGCGGCTCGAAGGGGGCCTTCAGGCCCGGCAGGCCGGTGATGGACAGGGCGCCCTGCGGGGTGCCGTGGTAGGCGACCGCGCGGGAGATGACCTTGTACTTGGTGGGCTTGCCGGTCAGCTTGAAGTACTGCTTGGCGAGCTTCCAGGCGGTCTCCACGGCCTCACCGCCGCCGGTGGTGAAGAAGACCTTGTTCAGGTCGCCCGGCGCGTAGTCGGCCAGCCGCTCGGCCAGCTCCACGGCCTTGGGGTGGGCGTACGACCACACGGGGAAGAAGGCCAGCTCCTGCGCCTGCTTGAACGCGGTCTCGGCCAGCTCGGTGCGGCCGTGTCCGGCCTGGACCACGAACAGGCCCGCGAGGCCGTCCAGGTAGCGCTTGCCCTGGTCGTCGTAGATGTAGGTGCCCTCACCGCGCACGATGGTCGGCACGGGGGCGTTCTCGTACGAGGACATGCGGGTGAAGTGCATCCACAGGTGGTCGTACGCGGTTCGGCTGAGGTCCTTGCTCACGGTTATCGGGTTCCCCACATGTAGGTCTGCTTCTTGAGCTTCAGGTAAACGAAGCTCTCGGTGGAGCGCACCCCGGGCAGCGCCCGGATGCGTTTGTTGATGACGTCCAGCAGGTGGTCGTCGTCCTCGCAGACGATCTCGGCGAGGATGTCGAACGAGCCCGCGGTCATCACCACGTACTCGACTTCCGACATGTCAGTCAGCGCGTCCGCGATGGCCTCGACATCACCCTCGACGTTGACACCGACCATCGCCTGCCGGCGGAAGCCCACGGTGAGCGGGTCCGTGACGGCGACGATCTGCATGACGCCCTGGTCCAGCAGCTTCTGCACGCGCTGGCGCACGGCCGCCTCGGAGAGGCCGACGGCCTTGCCGATCGCCGCGTAGGGACGGCGGCCGTCCTCCTGGAGCTGCTGGATGATGGCGAGGGAGACGGCGTCCAGCTGGGGGGTGCCGTTCCCGGTGCGGGACTCGCGGGACGAGTCCCTCTGCTCTGCGCTTCGACTGGCCACGTCCTCACTGTGCACGACGTCTCGACCGTTCCGCAAGCCCAAAGCGATGAAATTCGTTGTTTGAGACGTCGAGACATGCGGATTTCGCAGAAGTCCTCCGGCTGGGGGTGTTGAAAACGTCGGCAGGCGGACTAGGGTGGGTGTCTCAGCCAATGGACACCTTGACCCCACCAGGAGGGCCGGCAGTGAGCACCGAGCTGCGTCGTCTGCGCAACTACATCGACGGTGAGTTCCGGGACGCCGCCGACGGACGGACCACCGAGGTGGTCAACCCCGCGACCGGAGAGGCGTACGCGACCGCGCCGCTCTCCGGTCGGGCGGACGTCGACGCCGCCATGGCGGCCGCCGCCGCGGCCTTCCCGGCCTGGCGCGACACCACCCCGGCCGAGCGGCAGCGGGCGCTGCTGAAGATCGCGGACGCCTTCGAGGAGCGCGCCGAGGAACTGATCGCGGCCGAGGTGGAGAACACGGGCAAGCCCATCGGGCTGACCCGCTCCGAGGAGATCCCGCCGATGGTCGACCAGATCCGCTTCTTCGCGGGCGCGGCGCGGATGCTGGAGGGCCGCTCGGCCGGTGAGTACATGGAGGGGCTGACCTCCATCGTCCGGCGCGAGCCGATCGGCGTCTGCGCGCAGGTCGCGCCGTGGAACTACCCGATGATGATGGCCGTCTGGAAGTTCGCCCCCGCCCTCGCGGCCGGCAACACCGTCGTGCTCAAGCCCTCGGACACCACCCCCGCCTCCACGGTCCTGATGGCCGACATCATCGGCTCGGTCCTGCCCGAGGGCGTCTTCAACGTCGTCTGCGGCGACCGCGACACCGGCCGCCTCATGGTCGAGCACGACACCCCGGCGATGGCCTCCATCACCGGCTCCGTGCGGGCCGGGATGTCGGTCGCCGAGTCCGCCTCCAAGGACCTCAAGCGCGTCCACCTGGAGCTGGGCGGCAAGGCCCCCGTCGTGGTCTTCGAGGACGTCGACATCGACAAGGCCGTCGCGGGGATCTCGGAGGCCGGCTACTTCAACGCCGGCCAGGACTGCACGGCCGCCACCCGCGTGCTGGTCCAGGAGTCGGTCCACGACGCGTTCGTCGCCGCGCTCGCCAAGGCCGCCGAGGACACGAAGACGGGGCAGCCCGACGACGAGGACGTGGCGTACGGCCCGCTGAACAACCCCAACCAGCTCCAGCAGGTGGCCGGCTTCATCGAGCGGCTGCCCGCCCACGCCAAGGTCGAGGCCGGCGGCCACCAGGTCGGCGACAAGGGCTACTTCTACGCCCCGACCGTCGTCTCCGGCCTCAAGCAGGACGACGAGATCATCCAGAAGGAGGTCTTCGGCCCGGTCATCACCGTCCAGTCCTTCACCGACGAGGACCAGGCCGTCGAGTGGGCCAACGGCGTCGAGTACGCGCTCGCCTCCTCCGTGTGGACCAAGGACCACGGCCGCGCCATGCGGATGTCCAAGAGGCTCGACTTCGGCTGCGTGTGGATCAACACCCACATCCCGCTGGTCGCCGAGATGCCGCACGGCGGCTTCAAGAAGTCCGGCTACGGCAAGGACCTGTCCGCGTACGGCTTCGAGGACTACACGCGCATCAAGCACGTGATGACGTCGCTGGACGGCTGAGCCCGTACGGCTGTAGCCCGCGTACAAGCCCGTACAGCCTGCACAAGCCCGTACAGCCGTACACCCGTACAGCGGCACCCCTGGCCCGCACCGCGGCCCCGGACGGAGGACGGACCGTCCGGGGCCGCGGTGCGCTGTCGTGCGGGAGGGGGATGCGGCCGTACGTTCCTGGCGTCGCCGCGCTCCCGCAGGCCGCCGGGATCGACAAGGTGTCGGGAAGCCCCCGCCGGGCTCGACGGAGCGTCGATTGTCCGGCGGGGAAGCGGGCGGCATGCTGCGGGGATGCCCCGGACACCGCTGACGCCCCCGTTCCGCACCCCGCCGCGCACACCGGCCCCGCCCTCCCGCCGCTCGCTGCTGCGCGCCCTCGGCGGCACCGCCGTGCTCGGGGCGCTCGCCGGATGCGGGGTCCCCGCCGCCTACGTCAGCCCCGGCGACCGCGCCGCCACCGACACCTCCGCCACCGACAAGCGGCTGAGCTGGTCGAACTGGCCGCTCTACATCGACACCGACGACAAGCACCCCAACCGGCGGCCCACCCTCGACGCCTTCCAGAAGCGCACCGGGATCTCCGTCCACTACGCCGAGGACATCAACGACAACGACGAGTTCTTCGGCAAGATCAGCCCGTCCCTGATGAACCACCAGAAGCCCGGCCGCGACCTCGTCGTCATCAGCGACTGGATGTGCGCGCGCTTCGTGCGCCTGGGCTGGGTGCAGGAGATGGACCGCGCCCGGCAGCCGAACGTCGCCCGCCACCTCGACCCGCTGCTGCGCTCACCCGCCTTCGACCCCGGGCGCAAGTTCACCGTGCCCTACCAGTCGGGCATCACCGGCATCGCCTACAACCGCCGCAAGCTCGGCCGGGACATCCACCGCGTCGCCGACCTGTGGGCGAGCGACCTCAAGGGCCGGGTGACCCTGCTCTCCGGCCTCGACGAGGCGTTCGCCCTGCTGATGCAGGCCGACGGCGTCGACATCCGCACGTGGACGGCGGGCGACTTCCACCGGGTCTGCGACCAGGTGGAGCGGCAGCTCGCCCGCGGCCAGATACGCCGCTTCACCGGCAACGACTACACCAAGGACCTGGTCAGCGGCGACGTCCTGGCCTGCCAGGCGTACTCCGGCGACGTGATCCAGCTCCAGGCCGACAACCCCGACATCCGCTTCGTCGTCCCCGAGGAGGGCGCCGAACTCTGGTCGGACTCCCTGATGATCCCCAACCTGGCCGACCACAAGGCCAACGCCGAGCGCCTGATCGACTACTACTACCAGCCCGAGGTCGCCGCCGAGCTGGCCGCCTGGGTGAACTACGTCTGCCCGGTCCCCGCCGCCCAGGAGATCCTCGCCGCCTCCGACGACGAGGACACCGCCGCCCTCGCCGAGAACCCCCTCATCTTCCCCGACGCCACCATGCGCCGCCGCCTCGCCATCGCCCGCGACATCACCTCCACGGAACGCGTCGAGTTCGCCAAGCGGTGGAACACGCTGGTGGGGTTGTAGCGCGCGAGACGGATTCCGTCCGAATCCGGGACGGCCGGGCGCGCGGGGTCTAGCGTTCTCCCTCAGTGATCAGAGGGGGCGCCGGAATGCGGACGATGGCGTTGCGCAAGGGTGAGAACACGGTGCTGTCGGCGGAGCCGGTGGTGCTGACGGTGGCGGTGGCGGGGCTCGCCGCGGACGTCTCGGCGCTGCTGCTCGGCGCGGGCGGCACCGTACGGTCCGACGACGACCTGGTCTTCTACAACCATCCCGTGCAGGACGGTGTGTCGGTCGACGGGCCCGTGGTCACCGCCGACCTGGGGCGGACACCCGCGGACGTCGACCGTGTGCTGGTCGTGGCCAGCGCCGACCCGTTGCAGCCCGGGGCGGTCTTCACCCGGGCCCCGCGCCTGGTGATCACACAGCCCAGGACACCTGTCCTGTCCTTCACCGCACCGGACTTCACGTCCGGGGAGACGGTCGTGGTGCTGGCCGAGCTGTACCGGCGGGACGGCGGATGGAAGGTGCGCGCCGTCGGCCAGGGCTACGCCTCGGGCCTGGCCGGGCTCGCCACCGACTACGGGGTCGACGTCGATCCCGAGCCGGAGGCGCCCATGGCCCCGGTGCCCGCGCGAGGACACCGGCACACGGGGGCCGCAGGCGGCCTGTCGACCGTCGAGCGAGTGGCACCGGGTCTGATGTCCACGGCACGCCGGGCGGCCGAGGCCCTCGCGGAACGGGGGCTCGCGCACCGGTCCGCCGCCGTGTACCTGATCCTCGACCACGACTGGTACATGGAGGAGCTGTACGAGTCGTTCGCCGTGCAGGCCTTCGCCGAACGGGTGCTGGCGCTGTCGGCGAACCTGGACGACGACGGCACGGTGCCCGTGATCTTCACCGGCGGGGACCGGCCGTTCCTCCAGGAGATCGGCCTGGACAACTACCGGGGCCGTATCGGTCAGCTGCACACCCGGGTGGACTGGGGCTGGGGCAATGTCGCCGACGCCATGCGGCGCGCGGTGCGGCACTACCAGGAGTCCGGGGCCACCGACCCGGCCTTCGTGGTGACCCAGGTGGGCGACGAGCCCTGGGACAAGGCCGAGGTCCGCGCCCTGCTCCGCAACAGCGCGGCACTGGGGGTGTTCTGGCTGTTCGTCGGATTCGGCCGCGGGAAACTCGCCTTCTACAAGAACCTCGACACCTCCGCCTCGGCCGCATTCCCCAACGTCGCCTTCTTCGACGCGGGCAAGAACCCGGGATCGCTGCCCGACGAGCACTTCTACTCCGGACTCGTCGACGCCTTCGCCGCCTGGCTCCGCCCGTGAACCGGCGCGGCGGGCATGACCGGCCCGCGCGCCCCACCACCTGACCGATGCCCGCCGGACACCCTCGGAGCACACCTATGGCCTCGGACGATCTGCACCTTCGGCTGCGCGGCCTGATGGACCCGGACCGAGCGGTACGGGACCTGCGCGACTACTTCGGTGTCGGCGGAGCACCCGGAGCCGTCCGGTACACCGGGAGCCGTTTCGAGAGCCTCGGCGGCGGGGGTGACCGTCCGGAGACGGCGGACACCGTGACCGCCGAGGATCTGATCGCGGTGCAGACCCTGTCGGTCCGGGTCCCGGCACCGGTCGCCCTCGATCTGCTGGAGGGCGAGCTGGGCGTGCGGATGTCCGAACTGCTGCGTGCGATCCCCGCCGGCCTCGACATGGCCGACGCCGGGACCACCCACCTGGCCGAGGGCTCACCGGCGGACGCGGCCTGGAAGCTGCTCCGCGAGCAGCCCCGGATCGGCTGGGTGACCGCGGGCAAGCTCCTCGCCCGCAAGCGCCCCCGGCTCCTGCCCGTGTACGACCAGGTCGTGCGGTGCGTCCTGGGCGGGCCCGAGTCCGTCTGGCTCGGGCTGTGCGCCGCGCTCCAGGCCGACGAACGGGCGCTGCACCACGCATTGGTGGAGCTGCGGCAGCGCGCCGGACTGCCGGAACACATCAGTGTGCTGCGGGTCTGTGACGTGGTCCTGTGGATGCGGCACCGCAAGGAGCACCGGCGGACCGGCTGCACGGCGATCTGACGTCCGGACGGCGACCGGACACGGAAGGACCGCCGCCCCCGGAGGAGGCGGCGGTCCGGTGTCTGTGGTGTTCTGCCGTGTGGGCGCAGCCGAGGCGCGGGTCAGGTTCCGTTCGAGTGGGACGGGCCCAGGAACTCGATCTCGGCGATGGAGACCTGCTTCTTGGGGCCGGGCTGGTAGGCGGACTCGATGGTGAAGCGGACGGCGATGACCTTGCCGAAGCGGAAGGCGCGGGGCTGGGGGCCCGGACCCTGGTCGAGGACGAGGTCGCGGGTGGTGGTCTTGCCGTCGGCCGTGGTGATCAGGGCCTGGACGCGGTGCGGGAGCGCCGACTGGGAGAGCTGGTCGGCGCGGGTGGACTGGCCCGGCGTGATGATGATGTTCAGCAGCCGCGTCGGCTCGTTGAAGCGGGCCTCGACCCACTGGCCCTGGCCCGAGTCGGCGACGCCCGGACCCCACCAGGTGTTGTTGATCTTGTCGAAGACCAGCTCGGGCTTGTGGCCCGGGTACGAGCGGGAGGCACGGTAGCTGTCGGGGGCGACCGGGGCGCGCTTGGCGAAGTGGTCGCGGGTCGCCTGGACACCGCTGGGGATGTTCACGGCCGCCACGATCAGCAGGGTCACCACGATCGCCGCGCCCACCCAGGCCAGTACGCGGTCGAAGGCGCGGCGCAGCCGGGGACGGTCGCCCGCCCACGGCGCCTCGCGGTCGCCGGCCCGCGCCAGCCGCCGCCACCAGGGCAGCCGCCCCGGGGCCTGCCGGTCACCGGCCATGGGCATCGCGCAGCGCGTGCAGTAGTGCCGTTCGGGCCGGTTCCGGGTGCCGCACCAGGGGCAGGGGAGACCGCCGCCCAGGCCGAGGTCCTCGCCCGGGGCGCGGACGGCCTGCGGGCGCTGCGGGGCGGGGCGGCCGGGCAGCACCGGCGCCACGGCGGGCTCCGGGGCGGCCGGGGCCTGCGGGTCGGAGACCGGGATGAGCAGGCGGCGGGCCCGCTCCGCCGGGTCCTCGGGGGCGCCGTCGGGGAACTGCGCGGCGGGCGGCTGCGGGACGGTCGCCTCCGGATCGCCCGCGAAGGGGGCGCCCTGGGGTGCGTAGGGCGCGGCGGCCTGGCGGTACGGGTCGTGCGGGGGCGGCGCGGCCGCCGGGTCCGGGATGATGCGCAGGCCCGGGAGCGTGTCGTCCTCCTCGGACCGGTCGGGACCGGGAGCGGCGCCCTGGGCGGGCAGCGGCCGCGGCTCCGGCGCGGTGCCCACGGCACCCTCCGGGGTGGGGGCCGCGGTGGCAGGGGCGGCTGCGGCAGGGGCCGCGGACGGTCCGGACGGAGCGGGGTCGCGGACGGAGGTGTCCGCCGGAGCGTGCCCGGAGCCGCCGGAGGACGCCGCCGGTGCCGCCGGTGCCGCGTCGGGCGCGTCCTCGGCGCGGCCCCGCCGCGTCTCCGCCGACCCGGCGGGCGCGGGCACGCGGGACGCCCCGGGACCCGTCCAGCTCAGGACCGCCCCGCAGGCGTCGCAGAACGACTGGCCCGGCTCCGCGCGGGTGCCGCATTCGGCGCAGTTCTGGGGGGTCGTCATCTCTCGGGGATCCTTTCGGCGGGTTCGGCGGGTACGGCGGACTCGGCCGCGGACACCTGGACCGTGTACGGCATGTGGGCGGGGCGGGCGGCGGCGACCAGGGAGTCCAGGCGGTGCCGGTCCGCGGGGGTCGGGTCGGGCAGCCGCACGTGCACGTGCAGCCGGGGGCGCGGCTCGCCGGGGACCGGGCCCAGCGGGCGGGCGCTCCAGTCGGCGGCCCCGCTCTCGGTGATCTCCGGTTCCACGCCGAAGGCGAGCCGCACCGCCTGGGCGAGACCGCGCCGGGTGCCGCGGATGCGGTGCAGATGCGCGGCGGCGGCCACCGCGGCCCGCAGCAGCGGCTCGGCTTCGGTGCCGTCCGTCTCCGCGCCCACCCAGCCGCCCAGCCACTGGGTGAAGTCCTGCGGGGCGAGCGACGGCCGGAAGTAGGAGTCCAGGCAGTCGAGGACGCTCAGGATCGGCGCGATCACCTCGTCGAGACCGCCGACGAACCGCTGCGCGAGATCGTCGTCGGCGAACACCGCGGGCAGCATCATGCCGATCGGCGCCGACGACCCCAGACCGTCGATGGAACCGCGCATCAGGCACCGTCCCCGATCACACGCACCCGGTGGTCGAAGGAGAAGACGAGGGACGGCGCGGACAGGTCGATGCGGTCGGTGGCCTCGCCGCGCTTGCCGGTCAGCGGGTCGGCCGCGTGCAGGACCACCTGGTCGACCAGCTCCACGCCCGGCACCCGCTGGAGCACGGCGAACACCTCGCCGGACTGCACGGGACGCCCGAACGGCCAGCCCGTGCCGTTCGCCCCGCCGGTCAGCGGATCCAGGTGCCGGTACAGGGCGTCGTGCGTCTCGCGCCGCACCCGGTCGGTGTCCACCCCACGGAACGCGTGCACCGTCGCCACCACGGTCACCCCCTGGTAGTACGGCGGACCGACCGCCAGCCGGGTCCCGATCAGGCGCCGTTCGTCCAGGTGCCGGGTGATGCGGTCCAGCAGCGCGTCGCCGGGCACGAGCTGCTCGAAGCGCAGCCGGCCGCCCGGGTCGGGCACCGCCTGCGGCACCACCAGCACCCGTACCGCGTACGCCCCGTGCTCGCCCTCCTCGCCCTCCAGACAGGTGATCCGCGCCGTCTCCGGAGCGGCGCGGCGGGCCAGCTCCTCGTAGTCCCGCAGCGTCACCGCGCGCTCCTGGGCGCGCAGCGTGATCGGCGCCCTGACCTTCGCCTCCTCCACGGTCTCCCCGTCCACACCGCCGCGCGCCGCCTCGCGGTTGACGACCTCGGAGACGTACGGGATGGAGGTGCGCAGGATCTGCACGGCGCCGCGCGCCACATTGCCCGCCCGGCCGCCGCCGGTGCGGTAGCGGCGGGCCCGGATCGGGGAGCCCTTGGGCGCGACCGTCCCGTACTGGCGCAGCGAGCCGTCCGGCTCGCGCACCGCCGGGCCGAAGGAGATCTCGCCGGTCGCGGCGTCCAGGGTGATGTGCCGGTCGCCGGGGCCGGAGGCAGCGAAGTTCGGCACCACCCGCCAGTCCGTCCAGCCGTCGTGCTCGGCGGTCTGGAGCAGCACCGGCGGATCGTCCCCGACGACCGGCGCGTGCGCGAGCCGCAGCCGCTGTCCGGGCAGCCCGGTGGACTCGCCGAGCGCCTCGTCGTAGACCGTCTCGGCGTGCACGGTTGCGGTGGTCCCGCCGATGGTGAACGCCTCGGCGGCGCGCACCGTGGGGGACGTGGTGTAGAAGGGCTGGCCGGGCTGCGGCTCGGTGACCCGGCAGCGCAGCCAGCCCGCCTCCTGACCGGCGTTGCGGGACAGCACGTGCCCGCCGGGGATGTGCAGCACCACCTCACCGGGCCGGTTCAGACCACCGGTGCCGTCCCGGTCGACCTCGCACAGCTGCCAGCCGTCCGCCGTCCACGCCTCCCACACCAGCGGCGGCTGCCGCGGGTCCACGCCGACACCGTCGACCCGGCTGTCCAGGTCCAGGGCGAGCGCGTTGTGCGGCACCGCGGCCGACAGGCCGAGCAGCATGCAGTCGCCCGGGTCCGGGGACTCCGCGAAGCAGAGCAGGTCCTTGTCCTCGGCGGCGAGGTCATGGGTGCGGTCGACCGCCGCCTCGCCCTGGTGCTGCACCAGGATGTGCCGCAACGAGCAGGGCACCACGGACAGTTCGCGCTCGGTGGCGAAGACCACCGCCTCCTCGCTCTCGGTGCGCACGGTCGCCACCTCGGTGCCGATGGGCACCGCCACCGGCTCCTCCTGCGGCGCGGACAGCCAGAACGTGACGTCCGTACGGGCCGCCGACGGCGGGAACAGCGTGATCCCGACCAGGTCGAGGAAGGCCAGGTGGTTCTTCTCCGGCACCCGGTTGAGCCGGTAGACGATCTGGTCGGCCATGTGGGCGACCGTCTCGACCAGGGTGACGCCCGGGTCGGAGACGTTGTGGTCGGTCCACTCCGGGGCGCGCTGCTGGATGTAGCGCTTGGCGTCGTCGACGAACTGCTGGAAGCGGCGGTCGTCGAGGTTGGGGGAGGGCAGGGCCATCAGCGATCGCTTTCCGGAGCCGGGGCGGTGTCCCCCGGCTCGTCGTGGGACGGAATGACGTAGAACGGGAAGACGAGGCTGCGCGGGTTGTTGGTGCCGCGGATCGCGTAGCGCACGTCGATGTAGAGGACGCCCTGGTCGCCGCCCGCGGTCACCTCGACGTCGGTGACCTCGATCCGCGGCTCCCAGCGGTCCAGGCTGATGTACACCTCGTGCTGGATGCGGCCCGCGGTCTGCTCGTTGACCGGAGCGAACACCAGGTCGTGGATGGCGCAGCCGAAGTCGGGGCGCATCGGCCGCTCGCCCGGTGACGTGGACAGCACCAGGCGGATCGCCTCCTCGATCTCGCGTTCCCCGCTGACCAGCGCGATCCCGCCGGTGGGCCCGATGCGCAACGGGAACGACCAGCCGGACCCGACGAACTGCTCCGCCATCACCACCACCCCCGCGTTCCCCGCGCACGGCCCGCGCCGTCCGTATCGCTCATGCCGTCCGCACCGCTCACACCGCTCACGCCGGAATCACCATCACCGGCATGCCGTTGGAGGTCAGGACACCCATGATGGGCACGGTGACGGCCCGGATGCCCACGTTGGCCACGGCGTTGATCTGCACACTGGCGAGCGCGCTCAGGTTCACGGCGGCCGCGGCCTTCATGTTCAGGGCGGCGCCCGCGTCCACCGACAGCACGCCCGCCGCCTTGATGCCGACCACGGCGCCGCCGCGGATGTCGAGGGTGCCGCCGCTGTGGATGGACAGATTGCGCCGGGCGCTCAGCTTCAGATCGGTGCCCGCCTCCACGCTCACCGAGCGGCTGCCCTTGATGCTGACCGAGCCCTTGCTGTCCACGATGATCTCGGTGTTCGTCCGGTCCAGGTTCACGGTGAGCTGCTTGTCGCCGGTCACCAGCCGCACGCCCTGCTTGCGCCCGCTCGTCTTCTGGCTGAGCAGGTCCATGCGGTTGCCGTCCCGGTCGGAGACGGTGTGCCGGCTGGCCTTCTTGCGCACGGTGTCGTGCAGCGGCACGTCACCGACCGTCGTCGGCTTGTCCCGCCCGTTGTAGAGCCCGCCGATGACGAACGGATGGTCCAGCGCGCCCCGGTCGAAGGCGACCAGCACCTCGTCGTTGACGTCCATCGGGAACACCCCGCCGCCGCCGAGGCCGCCCATCTGCACCGTACGCGTCCAGTCGCTGACATAGCTGTCGTCGAGCCACGGGAACTGCAACCGCACCCGGCCCTGCTTCAGCGGGTCGTTGACGTCGGTGACCAGCGCGTTGGCCACACCGGGCAGCCGGGGCGCGGTCTCCGTGCCGCCCGAGGCGAGCCCGTACAGCGACCGCCACTGCCGCCCGCTGACCGTCACCCACACCTCGTAGTGCTTGCCGTCGCCGAAGACGTGCCGCACCGACGTCACCGTGTACTTGCCCTCGAAGGGCACCCCGACGTCGGAGAGCGCCACCGGAACTCCCGGCCGCAGCTTGGGATTTCCGCGCGCGACGACCTCCAGCTCGGCGAACGCCCCGGTCACGTCGTCGGCCAGCGCGTCGGCCGCGAACTTCACCTCGTTCTGCTTGTCGTAGGGCGTGCCCGTCTCGACCAGCTTGGCCGTCTTGAACTTCCCGGCGGCCGCGCCCGGGGTGGTGCCGATGCTGACGCCCGGGTTGTCGACCGCGGGCGCGGTCGAGGTGAGCTTCTTCTTCGTCGTCACGTCCCAGCCGCGCGACTCGACCTTGCCGACCTGGTCGGCGGCGGTCACCGCGGCCCGCAGCCGCAGGATGTCGTGGCCCGCCTGGAGCACGAACGGGCTCTTGTCGCCCTCCGTGTGCGGCGAGGGCGCCCCCGAGGACGGCTTCGGCTTGGCGAACTGGAACTTCCCGTCCGCGTCGACCGACATCACCATCTCGTTCTCGTCGGCCAGCCGGGCGAGGAAGTCCCAGTCGGTGACGTTGGACTGGCTGATGAACTCGTACACCGTCCGCGTCGACTCGATCCGCCCGACGGGCACGCCGTCCTGGGCGGCCAGTTTGCGGGCGATGTCGGAGGCGCTCTGGTTGCGGTACGCGGCCACCCGGCGCTGGCGCAGCAGACGGTGCCCGAGGTCGTAGCCGCGGATCACGGTGAAGGTGCCGGTGCCGTCGTAGTCGGCCTCCAGGCCGGTGACCTCGCCGGTCAGCAGCGGATCCCCGGCGCCCTTGCCGTCGGAGACCGGCGCCAGCACCACCGTGGTGCCGAAGGTGATGCCCAGCTTGCCGAGCAGCTTGCGGTACGGGTCGCGGAAGGTCAGCCGGAACGCGGCCGGCACCCCGACGCCCTGGTCGACCGAGCAGTCCACCAGGGCACGGGAGAACTCGATGGGCAGTTTGGCGCCGCCGATCTTGACGTCGACGACGCTGGAGAGCGCGGGACGCACCATCAGGAACGCACCTCCTCGGCGGCGGGCAGCACGAGTTCCACGCCGTTGGGCAGCGTGCCCGGGTCGTCGATGCCGTTGGCCTCGGCGATGGCCCGCCAGGCGGACGCGTTGCCGTACTCGCGCCAGGCCAGCGACTGGAGCGAGTCGCCCGCCACGACCCGGTGCACGCGCTGCGCGGTGAGCGCGCCGGAGGTCGGGTTCTGCCCCATCGTCGCGTTCGGGATCTCGTGCAGATGCAGCCGGCAGGTGGCCCGGATGGGCACACCGGTCGTCCCGAACAGCGTGTAGTTGGCCTCCACCGAGCTGACGTACGCCGCGAACCGGGCCGTCGAGAACGACCCCCAGCCGAACACCACCCACGGCGGCGACGGCTTCTTCGCGGCCCGGCTGGCGCTGGTCACCTCGCAGCAGTCCAGCAGTGACTCCACCTTCTTCAGCACCGTGTTGCTCGTCGGCTCGTCGGAGGAGTCCAGGAAGATCTCCACATGCATCTCCCGCGGCAGCGCGCCCATGAACTCCGGGAGCGGGCCGTCCCGTTCGATCTGCGCGGGGGTGGCCTTCCACTCGGCGCGCCGGGTCAGCGACAGTTGCGCGGGGTTGAAGTCGAAGTCGAACGTCTTGATGATGCCACCGGGTGACGTGCTGTCACCCACGGGGGGCTCGTGGATCGCGAGCGTGGCCCGCACCAGGCTCTTGCCCGCGCCGCTCTTGCCTTTGGCCATGTCGTCCTGTGCCCTTCAGTCCGTTCAGTCCGTGAATCCGTGGTGGGCGATCTCCAGGACCTCCGTCGCCACGGACGGGCTCGCCGGGTCGAGCGTCGGACCGGTCCAGCTCACCGGCAGCACCTCCAGCAGCCCCCAGCGCGCCACCACCGAACCGTCCGCGCGCAGCGCCGCGATGTGCGCGGTGGGCCGCTTGATCCCCGTCTGCACGGACGAGATCCACTTGGCGACCTTGGTGGTGTCGGAGGTGAGCGGACGGGTCAGCCGGATCGTGGAGAACGTGACACGGGTCGGCAGCTGCCAGACGAAGCCGTTGTTGCCGCCCTCCTGGCGGTGCTCGACCTCCACCTGGGACGACAGCCCCTCGCAGCCGTTGAAGTAGCCGAGGCTCTCGCCGTCGATGCTGAGGGTGAACCAGATGGTGGAGCCCGGGTCCTGGCGGGACATCGAGGGTGGGCCTTTCTTTCGTTGCTGTCGTGCCGGACGGTCCCGGCCGGTGGCCGCGCGAGACGCGCCGGTCGCCGGTCAGTGGCGGGGGTCGCGGAGTCTGCCGATCCGCTCGCGGTCCATGCGGAGTTCGGTGCGGATCAGCCGGGTGATCCGGCCGATGATCCGGTGCACCAGCTCGTCCAGCTGGAAGTCCGTCAGCTCCCTCGGGTCGAACGCGCCCGCCGGGACCCCGCTGTACTCCGGGGGCGCCGACTGCGACACCGGTTCCGGTGCGGAGGCGGCGGCCGCGGTGGTGGCCGGGGGCGTGTACGGGGGCGGCGGGCCTTCGACGCGGTGCGGCGGCGGCCTGTGCGGCAGCGTGTTCGCGACGGCGGCGGCCGCCGCCGGGGCGGAATGCCCGCTCGTGACCGAGCTGGCGGGGGCCGACGGCTTCGACGGCTTCGACGCCTTCGAAGGCTTCTTCCAGAAGCGCTGGACGACGGGCAGCGGGGCGAGGGCGGGGTCGGACGCGGTGGTGGGCATCGGTGCGGACATCGGCCCGGGGGTCGGTGCCGGTGCGGGTGCCGGTGCGGGTACGGGACCGAACGCCGGGGCGGGAGGTGTGGCGCCGGGCGCCGGTACCGGAGGCGGGAAGGGACGGGAGGCGAGGCGTGCCACCGGGAGGGGGCGGTCGGTGGGGACACTCGCGGGGGCCGCGGGCGCGGGCGTGGCTACGGGCATGAGGGCGGCCGGTGGTGTCGGCGGCGCGGCCGGTGCCGGGGCCGGGGGCCGGACGCTGCGCTGGACGGAGGGCGGCACGGAGCCGGGGAGGGGCGATTCCGTCGTCGGCAGCGGTACGGGCGGGAAGGGAAGGGCGGCCGCGGGCGGTGCGGGAGTGCGCGGGGCGCGCGGGGTGCTCGGGGCGCTGCTGACGGGCGCGGAGTCCGTGGGGAGCGCGCTCATGGGCGCGCCGAGGGGCGAACGCCGTGCCGGTGCGGCCGGGGCCTGGGGAGCCGGGGCCGTTGCCTCGGGACCTCCCGGAGCGTCCGTCCGGGGCCGCGGGCTCGGCGGAGCGGCGGACCGTGAGGACACGGGCGCGCCCAGACCCGGGCGGGCCGCACGACGGTTGTCACCGCGCCGCTGGACGACCGGCGCGGGCGCCGGGGCACTCCCGCCCGAGGCGTCCGCAGGGCGCGGGGCGGTCACGGACGCGGTGGGCTGTGCGGCGGCCGTGGAGCCGGTGGCGGCGGGTGGCGTCGCACTCGCCGCGGTCCGCTGTACGGGGGCGTCGGCGGCCGGGGCGTGCGGGGTGCTGTCCCGGGTGGGTGCGGTGGCGGCGCGGGTCTCGTTCGCCCGGGGCGGCACAGGGGTGTCGGCGGCCCGGGTGGGCGCCGGTGCGGACGCGGTCGCGGGCGAGGTGGCGGGCGAGGTGGCGGACGAGGTGGCGGGGCGCTGCGGGGCGGTGGGTGTCGTCGCGGGGGCGCCCGGCAGTGGCGTACGGCCGCTCTGGGACGGCGACGTCCGGCGCTGTACGGCGCCCTGAACGCCCTGAGTTCCGCCCTGGCGCGGGGGAGTGGCCGCGCGGGTGGCCGGCGCCGAGGAGGTGGCCGACTGCTGGGCAGGGGCAGGGGCAGGGGCAGGGGCAGGGGGTGCGGGTGAGGACGAGCCCGATGCCGGGCCGGACGCCGCTCGCGGGCCCGTGGCGGAGGGTGAAGCGGAACCCGTGACGGAGGGTGAAGCGGAAGAGGAAGGGGGACCAGAAGCCGCTGCCGGACCCGGAGTCGGCGCGGATGCCGGGCCGGGAGCCGGTGCCGGGCTCGGAGTCGGGCTCGGAGTCGGTGTAGGCGTAGGCGTAGGCGTCGAGGTCCGGCCCGGAGCCGTGGCCGAGCGCGCGACCGAGACCGGACCGGGGCCCGAGGACGGAGCCGGGCCCGGTGTCCGGACCGCCCCCGTCGACGAGGCCGGGGCCGGGGCCGGGGCCGGGGTGTTCGCGCTGCTCGGCGCCGCGTTCGCCGCTGTCCGGCTCGGCCCGTCCGGGGCCGCTGCGGAGGCCGCTGTGCTGCTGGTGACGGGCGGGAGCGCGGGGGAGGCGGCCGACTTCTGCACCACGGGGGCGTGTCCGGCCGCCGGTGCGGGAGCCCCGGCCGTGTCACGGGCGGTGGCGCTGGAGGACGTACCGCCGGGGGAGGACGAGGACACGGAACGCCGCACGGCAGCCGGTGCCGTGTCGCCGTGCTGGCTCGGCGCTGCGGCGGGTGCGGTCGGGTTCGGGGCGGACACCGGCGAACCGTTCCCGGCGGGCGCCCTCCGGGCCTCGGGGGCGCCGCTGCCCGAAGGGGCGGTGTCCTGCCGGGCGACGGGGAGCGAGCGCCGCTGGACCGCAGGGCCGCTCCGCTGCGCCCGGGTCAGCGATCCCGGCCCGGCCGGTGCGTTCGAGGAGACGGGACGCAGCCGGGGACCGGAGACGGGCAGGGGAGGCGGCGCCGTGGCGGGTCCGGAGGACGGGGGCTGCGGGGACACCACGGGCACGGGGGCGGCGGCGGGTGCGGATGCCGGAACCGAGGCTGCGGCCTCGGCCGGGTCGGTGGCCGCCGGTCGTCCCTCGTCGCCCGCCCGCCGCACCGCCGTAGCACCGTCGGCCGACGGCACCCGGGACGTACCGGAGGACGCGGAAGCGGAAGCGGAGCCGGAGGCAGCAGCAGAAGCGGCGGAAGCCGTCGGTGTCTTCGCGGCGGCCGGACCGGACCCCGCGCCGCGCCGCCGCCGTCGGCCAGGACCAGCCCGCTGCACAGCGGGCGCCGGGGCGGCGGGAGTCGCGGGCGCGGGCACGGCGGCGGAAGAAGCCGGGCCGGAGGCGGACGCAGCGGAGCCCCCCGGCGCGGAGGCCCCGGCCGAGGGGGAAGCGGAGCTGCCGGGTCGCCCCGGCACAGGAGCGCCCCGGACGGCCGAAGCCGTACGGGGAGACGTGCCGGGCGCCCCCGGCGGGGAACCGGCCGGTGTACCGGCCGAGTTGCCGCCCGGAGCAGCGCCCGGAGCACTCACCGGCGGCACGACCGGCGAGACGACCGAAGCACCGGCCGCGGACGACGGAGAAGACGCAGACGCAGACGAAGAAGGAGAAGGCGAGGCAGCGACGGGCACCCCCGCCGACCGCCCCGCACCGCCCGTCATGGACCCGCCGCGCGCCACGCCCCCCGGCGTGGCGCGCGCGGGCGAACCGGCCGCCGTACGCACCGCACCACCGGCCACGACCGGCGAAGCGACGGACGCACCGGTCGTACCGGTCGTACCGGGCCCACCCGGTCTGCCCGGCCCGCGCAGCCCGCCCGGCGTACGCGGCGGAAGGAACCGCAGCGGTACCGCGGGCGCCCGCTGCGCCACGGGTGACGAACCCGGGGCGGAGGCGGACGGCAGGGCGGGCGCGGGGCGTTCCAGGCCGGTCACCGGAGAGGCCGGGACCGGGTGCGCCGCCGGGCCGCCGCCGAGGACGGCGCTGGTGCGGCCGTCCAGGACGGCGTGGGACACCGTCGCCGTGAACGACGGGTTCTGCCAGGTGGGCAGCCGCCCGCCGAACCCGGAGTCGGCCACGCCGCCCGGGTTCGGGCCAAGGGCTCGCTGGATCGCAGGCAGTCCGATCCAGGAGGGCGCCACCGCCGGCCGCGCGTCCGGCGCGGCCGGGGCCTTGTCGTCCGGCGGTGGCGCGGACGGTGCCGCCTGCGCCGCCGTGTCCGCCGCGGCGGTGACGCTCGGCACGCCCTTGCCCGCGCCGTCGCCGTCCGCGGCGGAACGCCGGCCGCGCAGCCGGTCCCGCCGGTCGAGGCGGTCCAGGAATCCCACGTGTCAGCCCTCCGCTCCGGCCCGCGTCACCAGGGACGCGATGGCCTCCGTGTACCGGCGGCGGTCGTGGTGTTCCAGATCCAGGATCTCCTCCAGGCTCCAGTGGAAGTGGTAGGCCACGTACGCGATCTCCTCCTGAAGCCGGTCGGTCGCGTACGTCACGATTCCCCCAGGCGGCTCCCGCCGAGTTCCACCTCGAAGGGCTCCGAGCAGTGCGGGCACCGCACGCCCGCCCTGGTGTGGCCCTCGGCGTTGATCTGCCGGTAGAAGTCCTGGAGGAACGCCAGGTCCGAGGCGAACATGTTCTCCACGATCCCGTCGTGCACCAGCGGCAGCGTGCCGAGCCGGGTGATGACCCGGCCCAGCAGCACCACCGACAGATACGCCGGGTTCTCCTGCACGCGCACGTCCCGCAGCGGGACGAGTTCGTCCCGGGCCGTCGACAGCCGCATCACACCGTCGCGGTGGACGGTGCCCGACTCGTCGACGTACCCGCGGGGCAGCTGGAAGGGGAACTCGGTGCGCAGCGGCTCCTGGAGCAGGGGCTGCTGGGGCGCGGACTGCTGCGGGGCGGGCTGCTGGTCCGGCGGCTGCCGGTCCGCCGGTTCCGGCGCGGGCTCCGCCGCGTCCTGGCCGGCCCACGCGACGGCACCGCCGGTCCGGCCGGCCGTACGCCGCATTATTCGATGACCAGTTCTTCGAACGCGATCGTCACGGTCTCGGTCAGCGCGGCGGCCTCGCCCGCCTTGACCGTGCTCGCGTCGATCTTGCTGCACCAGGCGTTGCGCAGGTGGTAGCGCTTCACCGGGTTGTTCTGGAAGTCCATCATGATGATCGAGGCGTTCTTGCGTGCCGTGGTCATCTGGCCGTTGATGGACTCGTTGATCCACTGGGTGAACGAGGCCGACTGGGTCATACCGCGGATGACCGTGCAGGTGCCGTTCTTCTTCACACCCGGCAGGTTCTTGACCACGTTCTGGCCGTTGGGGGTGTTCTGCTGGTAGGTGATGACGTCCTGCTCGATGCTCAGGCCGCTGACCTCGGCCAGGTACTCGACCATGACGCCGTCGATCTGGAGGCCGAAATTATGTGAGGTGAGGGCGTCACCCGGCTGGAGACTCATGTGTTCGCTGTCCTTGGAAGGGTGTGGAAGACGGGCTGGCGGCGGGGCGCGGGCGGTGCCGCGTCCTACTCCTCCAGCTCCCCGCTGCCGCTGGAGAACTGGGCCAGCCGGAAGATCACGAACTCGGCGGGCTTGACCGGCGCGATGCCGATCTCGCAGATGACGCGGCCGATGTCCACCGACTCCGGAGGGTTGGTCTCCTCGTCACACTTGACGTAGTAGGCCTCCTCGGGGCGCTGGCCGAACAGGGCGCCGTTGCGCCACTCGTTGACCAGGAACGCCGAGATGTTCCGCCGGATCCGGGCCCACAGGGCGTGGTCGTTCGGTTCGAACACCACCCACTGGGTGCCGATGAGGATGGACTCCTCCAGGTAGTTGAAGTACCTGCGGATGTTGAGGTAGCGCCACGCCGGGTCGGAGGAGAGGGTGCGGGCACCCCAGACGCGGATGCCCCGGCCGGGGAACGCGCGGATGCAGTTGACGCCGATCGGGTTGAGCAGGTCCTGCTCACCGCGGGTGATCTGGGTCTCCAGGTCCACCGCACCGCGCACGACCTCGTTGGCGGGCGCCTTGTGCACACCGCGCTCGGAGTCGTTGCGGGCCCAGACACCGGAGACGTGGCCGCTCGGCGGGATCAGCCGGGTCTGGCCGCTGGCCGGGTCGAACGTCTTGATCCACGGGTAGTACAGGGCCGCGTACTTGGAGTCGTAACCGGCCGTCTCCTGGCGCCACACCCGGATCTGACGGGCATTCAGGCCGGGCGGCGGGTCGATGACGGCGACGCGGTCGCCCATCAGCTCGCAGTGCGCGATCAGACCGAGCTGGACCGCCTTGACGGCCTCCAGGTCGATCGCGCCGCGCTGGTAGGCGGCCATCAGGTCGGGCACCGCGACCATGGAGATCTCGTCGACCGCCTCCAGGCCGCCGAAGCCGGTGCGGTCGGCCGAGTCGCCGAGGTACTGGGCCGGGCCCGGGTGGGGCGCGACGGCCTCCTGGGCCTCGGGCACGACGGGAGCCGGAGCGGCCGGCGGGGCCGGGAGGGCCACCGTCTGGTTCTCCGGGCGGACCAGCTGCGCGGCCGGCGCGGCCTCGGCCACGGTGATGAGCTTGGAGCGCTCCTTCACCTGGGTGACCACGTAGTTGCGGCCGCCCTTCTTGGCGGTCACGTCGAAGGTCTCCACGGCCTTGTCGCCGTCCTTGACGACGAGCCGGAAGCGCTCGGCGGGGCCCTCGCCCTCGGGGTCGGCGACCTCGACGCTCAGGCCGCCCTTGCCGCCGGAGGCGAGAGCGGTCACGGTGAACGTGCCGAGCTGGCGCGGCTCACCGGCGGTCAGCGCGGCCGGAGCGGCGGAACCGCTCACCGCGGCGGGCACCGCGCCGTTGCGGGCCACGGCACCGCCGGAGGCGTCCTCGGCGGAACCGCCGACCCGCACGACATAGGCGGCGGTGCCGCCGTTCTGGAAGAACCCGTAGACCGAGTGGGCGAGGTAGTACCCGTCGGTGAACTCGCCGAAGGACGCGACGTACTGACTCCAGTTGGTCACCAGGGTCGGCTCGTTCAGCGGCCCGGCCGGCGCGAGGCCCACGAAGGCCGCCACCGAGGTGCCCACCCCTTCGATCGGACGGGAACCGCTGGCCACCTCCTCGACGTAGACGCCGGGCGACAGGTAGGACGGCATGCTCTGCTCTCCTCGGGGTACGAGACAGGAACGGGATCCAGCCTCACGCGCGAAGCGCGGCGGCCGAAACGTCCTGGGGTACCTCTTCGCGGGCACCCCGGTTGCCCCGACGGGCAGCCCGGCTTCCCCGCGTGCCCGCACGGCCCGGCCCGCTGCCCGCGCGACTGCCCCCATGTCCCTTCCGGCCTCCCGCGCGCGCGGGCGACGCTGGTGTCCGCCGACGGCGGAGGGGAGCGCGCGGTGCGCGTGCGTGACGTACGGGACGCGCGAGTACGGCATGTGCCGTACGGGCGCGGGACGTACGGCAGGACACGACGGCGGGGCGGACCGCCGGGACCGCCTCTCCCGGAACACGGAATCCGGAACCCACCGGGTCACCGGACCACCGGACCACCGGGCCTTCCGCAGACCGGCAGCCGTGCCGTCCGCCGACGGCGCCCTCGTCGAGTACCACGCCACCGAGATCCCGGAGCAGTGACCTGACAGATGAGCCTTTGGACCTCTCTGGAACCCGCCTCCGCGACCGTCGACCCGGGTGGCAGCACACGCGTGCGGCTGCGGCTGCGCAACACCGGTGACGTCGTCGACGAGTACCGCTTCGAGCCCGTCGGCGACCTCTCGCCCTGGACGGTCGTGGAGCCGCAGACGCTCCGGCTCTACCCGGGCACGACGGGCACGGTGGAGCTGACCTTCTCGCCGCCCCGCACCCCCGACGCCACCGCGGGACCGAACCCGTACGCGGTGCGCATCACGCCCACCGAGCACCCCGAGGCGGTCACCGTCCCCGAGGGCAATCTGACCATCACGCCCTTCACGGAGGTGCGGGCCGAACTGGTCCCGGCCACCGTCAAGGGCCGCTTCCGCGGCCGCCCCCGCCTCGCCGTCGACAACCTCGGCAACACCAAGGTCACCGCCTCCGTCAGCGGCAGCGACACCGGCGACCAGCTCTCCTACGACCTGCACCCGAGCAATGTGCAGATCGAGCCGGGCCGGGCCGCGTTCGTCAAGGCCACCCTCAAGCCGCGGAAGATCATCTGGTTCGGGCCCAAGGAGCGGCGGCCCTACACCCTGGCCGTGCAGCGGTCCGGGGCGACGCCGGTGCCCGTGGAGGGCACCTACCTCCAGCGCGGCTTCCTGCCCCGCTGGCTCGCCACCTTCTTCGGGGTGCTGCTCGCGCTGAGCGTCACCTTCGTGATGCTCTGGATCGCCTACAAGCCGGCGGTGCGCAGCGGGGCCACGGAGAAGGTCGCCGAGGCGGGCACCACCCTGGCGCCCAGCCCGTCGACGGCCCCGGCCCTGTCGCCCGCGCCGCCGCCCCCGCAGCCCTCGGTGCCGCAGCAGCCGACGCAGCCCCAGGAGACCGGTGGCGCCAAGGGCGGCGACAGCGGCGGTGGCGGCGGCGCGCCGCAGAAGAAGAAGCCGAAGGGCCCGGTCCTCAAGAACGTCCTGCTGTACAACATCACGACGAAGAAGTGCGCGGACATCCCCGGCTACGACAAGGGCGAGTCGGCCGGCCCGGTGCGCGAGTACAGCTGCGACGGGACCTCGAACGACAACCAGCTGTGGGACTTCGAGATGCGGTACCCCAAGGGCGGTCCCGGCGGTGTGCCCCTCTACCAGATCCGCAACGTCAAGGACAGGTTCTGCATGGACCTGACCGGTTACGGGCCCGCCGAGGAGCGGTCCCCGATGATGGAGTACACCTGCGACGGCACCACGTCCGACAACCAGCTGTTCTGGCTGGACAAGCAGGACAACGGGGCCTACTGGATCCGCAACTTCGCCAGCGAGAACATGTGTCTCGACGTGTTCGGCAGCGGTGACGGCGGCGACGACACCCCGCTCTCGATCTTCCGCTGCTCCCTGACCGACGACCACCTGTGGCTGATCAAGCCGCAGAAGCCGGACGGCGAGTGACGAAGAGGCAGCCGCACACGGGGAAGGGGGGTGGACCCGCGGGTCCACCCCCCTTCCCCGTGTGCGGAGCTACCAGGAGCCCTCGTCCGGCAGCAGCCGGCCCGCCTTGCGGTACTCGCGGCGGGCGCCCTCCAGCACGTCGGCCGAGGTGACCTGGCCGTCCCGGCCGGCGGCGAGATAGGCGGCGGTCACCACCGCGCTGCGGATCGAGCCGCCCGCCAGCTCGAAGTCGCCCGCCACCCGGTCGAGTTCGACGCCCTCGGCGCACGGCACGTGGGACAGGCTGTGCCGCCACAGGGCCAGACGCTGGCGCGGGTCGGGGAACGGGAAGTCGACGACCAGGTCCAGGCGGCGGGTGAACGCCTCGTCGATGTTGGCGCGCAGGTTCGTGGTGAGCAGGGCGATCCCGTCGAAGGACTCCAGCCGCTGGAGCAGATAGGCGCTCTCCATGTTGGCGTACCGGTCGTGCGAGTCCTTCACCTCGGACCGCTTGCCGAACACCGCGTCGGCCTCGTCGAAGAGCAGCACCGCGTCGGTGCGGTCGGCCTCGGCGAAGATCCGCTCCAGGTTCTTCTCCGTCTCGCCGACGAACTTGTCGACCACCGAGGACAACTGCACGACATAGAGGTCCAGGCCCAGTTCGGCGGCGACCACCTCGGCCGAGAGCGTCTTGCCGGTGCCGGACTCGCCCGCGAACAGACCGAGCACGCCCCGCCCGCGCCCGCCGCCCGCGCTGAGCCGCCAGTCCCCGAGGACCCGGTCGCGGTGCCGGGCGCGCAGGGCCAGTTCGTGCAGCTGGGTCAGCGGGCGCTCGGGCAGCACCAGGTCGGTCCAGTCGACGGCGGGCCGGATCCGGCGGGCGTGCCGCTCCAGACCGGACGCCGACTGGCGGCGCGCGGCGACCCGCAGATGCGCTGCGGTCAGCGGCGTACCGTCGAAGACGGCGAGGGCCTTCGCCGCGCGGGCCGCGCGGGCGATCCGGTCGGCCGCCAGGTGGTACGGCGCCACGGTCGCGGCCAGGTCGAAGCCCGGCTCCTCGCCCAGCGCCGCCGCCCAGGCGCGCACCGCCCCGGCCCGGTGTCCGGGCACGTCCAGGACGAGCGGGTCGGCGGCGCCGTGCTCCGACCAGTGTGGGTCGTAGGGCTGGGCGCCGGTGATCAGTACGGGTACGTCGGCGGCCGAGGTCAGTTCCCGTACCAGGTGGGCGGGGTGCTCGGGCAGCGCGGAGACCACGACCGCGGAGCCGCTGAGCCGGGCCTCGCGCAGCAGGGCGGGCACCAGGTCCTCGGGCCCGGCGAAGTGCAGGGCGGCCAGGCCCGCCGTGTGCAGGGCGGTGGCGGCGCAGGTGAGCGCCTCGCCCTCGCGGCCCTCGCGCAGATACACGGTGGGCGGCGCTCCGGCGCTCAGCCGGGCGGCCAGCCGCCGGGCGAAGCCGGTGAACTCCGTGCCCTCACGGCCCTCGCTGCCCTCTTCGGAGTTGCCGTCCCGGTCGTCCCCGTCGGCGGCGGCCGGTGCCGCCGGGGGCAGCGCGCGCAACTGGCCGGCGAGCGCGGCGTCCGGGGTGTCGTCGCCCAGGAGATGGGACACCAGCCGGTCCGGGACGCGCAACGACCGGCTGAGGAAGGGGCGTTCGGGCTCCTCCACGGTGAGCAGGCCGAGCGCGGACAGCGGGGCCCCGGGGTGCAGCCGGGCCCGCGCGGACGCCGAGTGGACGGGGACACCGCACAGGTCGAGGGCGAGCGCGACGGTGGCGCGGCGGCGGCTGACGTCGTCGTTGAGGTAGCCGTAGAGCGGTTCGAAGGAGCGGTCCAGGTCGGGGGCGAGGGCGACGAGGAGCAGCGCGGTGTCCAGCTCGCCGAGCCCGAGCCGCGCGGCCAGCCGGGCCAGCCGGTCGTTCCGGTCCCGGGGGCCGTCCCAGCCGCCGGGGCCGCCGGGGACCTCCGGGCTGTGGGGGCTGTCCGGGCCGCCGTCCGTGAGCGCCGGGGCGGAGCCGTCGCCGTGGGTGTCCGCGGGCTCCGGCGCCGGAGGGGCCGGGTGCAGCAGGTGCCGTACCGCGTCCTGCGACAGGTACAGGCCGCGCAGCGGGTCGTCGGCCGTGGGGTCGTCGGCGGAGCGCCGGCCCACCAGCAGGGCGACCCGGTCGCGCAGCGCGGCCAGCCGGGTGAGGAGCGCGTCGGCGGGAGCCACCGCCGTGAGCGTGTCCGCCGGGTCCGTCACGGTCACAGCGCGCCGCCCGTCCCGCGGCCGCGCCGGGCGGCCCGGCGCGCGTCACGGACGGCGGCGACCTGGCGCGGCCGGTGGGCGCGTTCCTCGGGCCCGGTCGGGGTGTCGTCCAGGGTGCGGACACGGACCGCGGCGCCCTCGGTGACCGGCGGCCCGGCGTCGTACTCGGGGTACGCGGGGAACGGCGCGGTGATCACCACGTCCAGGGACGGCTTGAGCTCACCGCCGAGCGCGGACCAGATCTCGGCCAGCGAGCGGGACTCGGTCTGGGTGCCGGCCACCGACACGGGGACGGACATGCCCAGGGCGCCCAGCGCGCCGGGGAGTTCGCCGGGCGCGAGCACCTCGCGCGGGATCAGGGTGGCCAGCGCCGCGGACAGCAGCCGGTGTTCGTCCTGCGGCTGCCGGGTCCACGCGGTCACCAGGTACGACAGCCGGAACCAGCGCGGCGGCTGACGCCGTTTGACGACCACGTCCCTCTCGTCGTACACGGGGACATGGCCGCGCTGACGGCGGTTCACGTCCTCCCGGATGTCGTACAGATACGCGTTGATCGTGGGCGCGTTGCGCCGGGCGGCCCAGTCCCGGGTGGGCGCGTCGAGCACCACGTCGATGCCGGAACCGGCCAGCGCGCCGCCTCCGAGCAGGGATTTGAGGACCTCGTCCACCTCGTGGATCACCGTCGTGCTCCTGCCCTGCCGTGCTCGCTCGTGCTCGGTCGCGCGTGACCCGTGCCCGGGTCCCGCCCGGGAGGCCGTTGTCCGGTCCGGCCCGCCCGGCGGCCGCCGGGGTCCGATCCTGCCCTGCGCCCCGGGCCGCGGCGCAGGCGTGCCGGGGCCGGGGCCGGGGCAGAGCGCGCTGCCCCGGGGGCCGGTCCGGGATGCCTGTTCGGTCAGATGTAGCCTTCCCGCAGGGCATGGGCCACGGCATGCGCGCGATTGCGCAGATGCAACCGGGTGGTCAGCCCGTGGATGACGTTCTTGACGGTCCGTTCGGAGTAGGACAACTTGCCGGCGATCTCCCCGGTGTCGAGCCCCTCGGCGACCAGACGCAGTACGTCGACCTCGCGCGGTGTGAGCCCGGAGCCGGGCGCACCCGGCCGGCCGGCCGCGTTGCGGTGCAAGGTGCCCACCTGGTCGATGAGCCGGCCGAGCAGATCGGCGGGCAGGTCGCCCTCGCCGCGGGCGGCGGCCAGCACGGCCTGCACCAGGCGGTGCGCACCGGCCTCGTGGCGCCAGACGATGGCGCCCACCCCGCACTCGATCACATCGAGCAGTTCGGCCTCGCGCAGCGTGCTGACGACGAGCACCGCCCGCGCGCCCTCGCTGCGCACCACCCGGCGCAGCCGGGTCAGCGCGGCCTCGTCGAGCATGTCGTCCACGAGCAGCGCCACCGTGCCGGGACCCGAACCGGCCTCGTCCCGCAACTCGACCTCGGGGAACCGGCGCAGCTGGCTCAGCACCCCCTCGCGCAGGATCGGGTCCGTGGCGTGCACGGCGACCGGGATGCGGTCTGCGGTACCGGCCGAGCCGGGGCGCGTGGTCCGCGATGAGCTGAGCAACGGTTTCCCCTATGTGCACGGGCCCGTCACCTCTGTGGGGGCGGTGGCGGGCGTGTGCTGTTCACACTCCTGCCGGGGGAGTGCCCCGCGCAATCGTGGAGCACCACGAGCCGGACCACGAGAACAGCCTTATGTACACCACGAGGGTGACCGTCCGTCCGGTTCCGTCGGCCCGCCGGACGGCCTTGGTGGGACTTGTCACGTCACCGAGGGCCCCTGGGGACCGTCCTCGTGTGCGGAGGTCGTCATGTCCGAGCGAGGAGGCAGGAATGACAGGGATGGCAGGGGTGCCGGGACCGGGGCGGGACCGTCCGTGCGGCCGGCTGCGCGCACGCCCGACCGATCACCTCGTGGAGCGCGACCGCCCCGCCGGCCTTCCGGCGGACCCCGCGACCGGTGGCGGCGGCGCGGCTCCGGCCGACCGGACGGCCGCGCGGGCCGCTGACCGTCCGGCCGCCCGGCTGCCCGAACAGCCCCCCGCGCATCTGCCCGAACAGCCCCTGGGAAATCTGCCCGGCCACCCCCCGGCCGAGCTGCCCGGCCGTCCCCTCACGGAGCTGCCCGGCCGGTCCCCGGCCCCGTCGCCCGGCCGCGCCGTCGACCGCGTACCCGAGCAGACGTCCGGTGACGACGTGCGGTACCGGGCGGCTGACGATGCGTCGGGTCCCGTCTTTGGCCGTGCCTCGGGCCGCCCTGCCGGGCCCGCGTCCGATCCGGCCTCCGGTCCCGCGCCGGGACGGCCCGCCGACCGGGTGGCGGCGCAGTCGGCGGAGCACCTGTTCGCGCTGCTCTCGGCGCGGGTGCCCGGCCGGGTCTCCTCCGGCCGCGGGGCCGAGCGGTCTCCCGCCGCCCGCACCGGGGACCGGGGCGGCGACCGGGGCGGGGAGCACCCGTGCGCCGCGCCCTCCGGGCACCCGGCCGACCGGCCCGTCGGCGGCCCGGCCGTCCGGCCCTCGGGGCACGTCTTCCCCGATCAGCCCGTCCGGCCGGGGTGCGAACTGCCGCCGGAGCACCGGGAGGCCGCCGCGCTGCTGGCCGACGGCGCCGAGCGGGCCCGGTCCGGCGTGGGCGGCCTGGTGCTGCTGCGCGGCGCCACCGGCACCGGCCGCACCACCGTCCTGGAGGCCGCCGCCCGGGACGCGGCCGCGCACGGCATGCGGGTGCTGCGCGCCCGCTGCGCCCCCGGGGACGGCACCGTTCCGTACGCCACCGCGCTCCAGCTCCTGGGCCCCGTACCCGGACTCGGCGGTCCCGGCGAACCGGGGGCGCCCGGCGGCTCCGGCGCGGCCGGGGACGAGCGCGAGCCGGCCGAACTGCTGCGCCGCGCCCTGCACGCGTACGCCGCCCGGTCGCCGGTGCTGATCGCCGTGGACGACGTCCACCTCGCGGACGGCCACTCCCACCGCTGGCTGGTGGAGACCGCCCGGCACCTGGACCGGTTAGCCCTGCCGGTCCTGCTGGCCGTCACCGAACGCAGCCAGTACGACGTCGACACACCCCGGCCGGGCTTCACGCACACCCTCTCGCCCGCGCTGACCCGCACCCACACCCTCGCCCCGCTCACCCCGGGGGCGGCGGGTGCGCTGGTGCGTGCCAGGTTCCCGGCGGCCACCCGCACCTGGGCCGAGAACTGCGTACGGGCGGGCGCGGGCAGCCCGCTGCTGCTGCGCGCCCTCCTGGACGACCTCGGCGACCCGGCACGGCACCCGATCGTGCCCGAGACGGCGGCGGCGCTCTACCCGGGCGCCTACCAGGCGGCCGTCTCGTGGTGGCTGGACAGCGCCGGGTCCGGCACCGCCGAGGTGGCGCGCATCCTCGCCGTCCTCGACGACGGCTGGAGTCGCCCGGGGGCGGCGGGCGGCGCGGACCGGCGGGGCCCGGGGGCCGCCGACGCACCCGGCGTCCGGCCCGCCGCGGTGCCCGGACCGCGGGCCGCCGACGGCCCGGCCGTGCTGCTCGCCGAACTGTCCGGCGCCGACCCGGTCCGGGTGACGGGCTGGCTCACCGCCATGACCGGCCTCGGACTGCTGCGCACCGGCCCCGGCGGGCGGCCCCGCTACGCCCACCCCCTGCTGCGGGACGCGGTGCTCACCGGCGTGCCCGAGTCCCGGCGGCGGGCCACGCACCTGGCGGCGGCCCAGGCGATGCTGCACCGCGGCGCGTCCGCCGAGACGGTGGCCCGGCATCTGCTCCTGGCCGGGCCGGTCGGCGCCTCCTGGACGGCGGGCGTGCTCCAGGACGCGGCGTCGCTGGCGCTGCGCGAGGGCCGGCCGCAGGACGCCATGGCGTACCTGCGCCGGGCCCTGGACGAGCCGCTGCCCGGCGCGCGCCGGCAGCGGCTGCTGACCGAGCTGGGCTCCCTGGAGTGCGCCGCGCACGAGTCGGCCGCCGGGATCCCCCGGCTCACCGAGGCGTTCGGCCTGCCGGGCGGCCCGCAGGACCGGGTGCGCGCCGCCGTCGCCCTGGGCACCGCGCTCGCCGGGAGCGGCCGTCCCCGGGCCGCCGTGGAGGTGCTGTGCACGGCGGTCGGGCAGCTCCCGGACCGGCCGGAGCTGGTGGCCGCCCTGCACAGCGCCTCCGCGCTGCTGTCCGACCGGGACCAGACGGTCCGCCGCGAGGTGTACCGGCTGCTGCGCGACACCGCCGAGCGCTCGTCCGAGCCGGTCGGCACCGTCGTACGGGCGCTGTTCGTGCGGCACGCGGCCACCGCCGGACGCACCTCGGCCGCCGACGCCATGCGGCGGGTGCGCGAACTGCTGGCCGAGCCCGCCGATCCGCTGACCGAGCCGTTCCTGCTGGGCACGACCGCCGCGGTCGCCCAGTGGGCCGACGAACTCGACGAGGCGGACCGGCTGGTGGACCGCGGCCTGGCCGGGCAGCGGCCCGGACTGCTGCATCCCATGCACGAGGCGCTGCTCAACACCCGCGCCGACGTCGCGGCGGCGCGCGGCACCCACGGGCGGCTCCCGGCCGAGCCGCCCGGCGTGCATGTCACCGGGCCCGGCAACATCCACGCGCACATCCTGCTCGCCCTGGTCGAGCAGGGCCGCACGGCCGAGGCACGCCGCCTGGCGGACGGCTTCGACCTGCGGACCGTGCCCGGCTCCTGGGAGCTGAACCGGTTCCTGTACGCCCGGGGCGTGCAGCGCGCCGCCGCCGGGGACACCGCCGGGGCGCTGCACGACTTCCTGGAGTGCGGCCGCCGCCAGTCGGCCCGCGAGGTGATCAGCCCCGTCGTCACCCCGTGGCGCTCGGCCGCCGCCGAGTGCAGGCTGGCCCTCGGCAGCCCGCTGGAGGCGCTCGAACTGGCTGAGGAGGAACTGCGGTTGGCCCGCGTCTGGGGCACCCCGCGCACGATCGGCCGGTCGCTGCGGGTGCTGGGCGCGGTCACCGGCGGGCGCCGGGGCCTGGAGCTGGCCGAGGAGGCCGTACATCTGCTGCGGCAGGCGCCGCCCGGGGCCGCGCCGGAACTGGTCTCCGCGCTCCTCGCCCAGGGGCGGCAGCTCACCGCCGCCGGGGAACTCGTCCGCGCCCGCGCCTGTCTGCGCGAGGCCGCCGAACGCGCCGAACGCCTGGGCGCGCCCCGGCTGTGGACGCTCACCGAGCAGGCGCTGCGCGCGGGCGGCGCGCGCCGCACCGCCGGGGCCCGCACCGGCTCCGGTTCGCTCACCGGCAGCGAGCGCCGCATCGCCCAACTGGCCGCCGACGGACGGACGAACACGGAGATCGCGGCCCTGCTGCATCTGGCCCGGCGCACCGTGGAGACCCATCTGACCAGCACCTACAAGAAGCTGGGCATCAGGCGGCGCGGCCAGCTGCGGGAGGCGATGGCGGGGGAGTGACCCCCGGGCCGCGGTCCCGCGCCGCGGCCCGGGGACGGACGTCCCGCAAGCCGCGTCCGGGCTGTGCGCGACCCTCTTTTTGAACGCGTTCAACAGCGGCGTACGCTCCTGCCATGAGCGACAGAGCCGCCCTGCTCAAGGGCATCCGCGTCCGGCTGGTTCTCTTCGTCGTCTGCCTGGTCCTCAGCGGGGCCACGGCCTTCCCGCTCGTCCACGAACTGCACGGGCTGGAGAGCCTGTTGCGCGCGCTGTCCGTGCCCGAGCACCTGCCCGCCCTCATGGAGTGGATCGAGCGGGTGCGGCGCGGGCTCGACACCGCCGACGCCGACTACCCGTTCCTGCTGTACGGCACGGACTGGCTGGCCTTCGCGCACCTGGTCATCGCGGTCGCCTTCTACGGCCCCTACCGCGACCCGGTGCGCAACATCTGGGTCGTGGAGTTCGGGATGATCGCGTGCGTGGGCATCGTCCCGCTGGCCCTGGTCTGCGGGCCGCTGCGCGGCATCCCGCTGTGGTGGTCGGTGATCGACATGTCCTTCGGCGTGTTCGGGATCCTCCCGCTGTACGACGTGCGCCGGCGCATCCGGCGCCTGGAGTCGCTGAGCGTGAACCCACCGGTAACAGCGGCCATCTGACGGCCCGTCGGCGGGACGGCGGAAGAACCTGTGGCCAGAGGAGCGATTATCCGTAACTGATCCTGGGCAATGCTCTCCAAGCCATCGCGTGTGATCTTCACGGGCTCTCCGGATCCCGGCCACGGAGCATCACGTGCCACGCCCAACAGGAAGGAGTCAGCCATGAAGCTGCTCTTCGCCGTCCGCAACAAGGTCTCGGCCCGCAAGAGCCTCAAGGCGAGCGCCTGGTACATCTGGTACTGACCGGCCCCGCCCGCCCCCGCCGGGCGGAACCGGGACATCGTTGTCCTGCGCGCGGCCTGTGCCCGCGCGCCCGGACCGCGCTGCCCCACCGCCCGGCGGGGGCGACCCCGGCCTCCGGCCGGCCTCCTTCGTTTCCCCTTCGCCTCTCTTCGCCTCCCTTCGCCCCCCCGCATCCCTTCCGCTGCCCTTTCGCTGCCCCTTCGCTTCGGCTTCGTCCGCACCGCCGCCGCGCCCCTCCCGCCGGAGAAACCCCATGCCCCTGTCGTCCGTGCCGCGCACCCGCACCACCGTCTTCGCCCCCCGGCTGGCCGCCCTCCTCGACGACCACCTGGGCCAGGACGTCTTCCGGCTCGAACCCGACACGGTCGGGGTCGCCGGACCCGAGGTCGCGGACCGGATCCTCGCGGCCCGGCGCGCCACGGAGACCGAACGCCCCACGTTCAAGCCGCTGCACGGCCGGTCGATCTCCCGCACCGAGGCGTCCTCGGTGACCCGCACCATCGGCAGCGACGTCCGCGAGGCCCTGAAGCGGCCGCTGCCCGAACACGTCGACCTGACCGGCCCCTGGCCCCTGACCGGCCATCTCTTCCTGCGCGACCTGATCCTCGGTCAGGACCCCTACCGGCTGCGCCTGTTGATGAGCCGCAACCTCGAACTGACCACCAAGCTCACCTGGTCCGTCATCGCGCTCGGCGCCGCGCTCCCCGGCTGGCCGCGCCCCGGCACCGGCCGGCTCACCGCGCTGGGGGAGCGGGCCGCGAGTGCCACCGGCTACCAGGAACGCCGGTACGCGATGGGCATGTACCGCAGGGCCGCCGCCCCGGTGTGCTTCACCATCTCCACGCTGGTGGCCAACGCCCTCTGGCTCGGCCACCCCTTCGCCGAGGGCATGTCCAACCGCAACATCATCCACGAGTCCCTGCGCCTGCTGCCGCCCTCGTGGAACATCCTGCGCAACGCCTCACCGGAGTACCCCGCCCTGGACGACCGGATCGGCGCGGGCGACGACGTCCTGCTGCTGCCGCTGCTCTCCCACCGCGACCCCGCCCTGTGGGACGAGCCCGACGCCTTCCGCCCGGAGCGCTGGGACACCCTCGACCCGGACACCGCACCGGGCTACCTGCCCTTCGGCCACTCCTCCGAACGCTGCTGGGGGCGGCACATGGTCATGCCGCTCGCCGAACTCCTCCTGGACCTCGTGCGCGGCGCCGGCCTCGTCGTCGACCCCGCCCAGCACACCGGCCACGTACCGCTGCTGGGACTGCTGGGCGTGGCGGACGTACGCCTGGTCAAGCCGTCCTGACCCCCGCGGCAGGGGCCGCGCCCGTCACCGGCGGCGCGGCCCGCGCAGCAGGTCGACGCGGTTGGTCGTGATCGAGTCGACGCCGATGCCGAGCAGCCTGCGCTGGCTGCGGCGGGTGTCGGGGGTCCACACGGACACCAGGCGGCCGTCGCGGTGCACCCGCTCCACCAGCTCGCGGTCCACCAGACCGAAGCGGTAGTTCAGCCACCTGGGCCGCACCGCCTCCAGCACCCCGGCCCGCGGCGGGGCGAGCGACGTCCAGGTCAGGGCGATCTCGGCGGACGGGTCCGCCGCGCGCACCGCGAGCATCGCCTCGGCGCCCGCGCAGTAGTACACCCGGTCCTCGGCCCCGCAGTCGCGGACCGCACCGACGATCCGCGCCACCGCCCGCGCGCTCGGGCCGCCCGGCAGGTCGATCATCACCCGGCCGCCCTCCGTCGCCGCGAGCGCGTCGGCGAGCGGCGGCACCCCGCCGCCGGTCAGCTCGCGCACCTCGTCCGCGGTCAGCGACCGCAGCGGCCGGTCGTGCCCCCACAGCCGACCCAGCGTCTCGTCGTGCAGCAGCACGGGCACGCCGTCCCGGGTCAGCCGCACGTCGATCTCGACCGCGTCCGCGCCCCGGGCGAGCGCGGAGCGGAGCGAGTCGAGGGTGTTCTCACGGAAGCGATAGGGGTCGCCGCGGTGCGCCACGGCGGTCACGGTCTGCATGGCCCCATTGTCCCCGGTCAGGGCGCGAGCCACCGCGCGGTGTAGGCGTCGATCTCCTCGGCGATCCGCGTCTTGCCCGCCTCGTCGAGGAAGGAGGCGTGCACCGCGTTCTTGGCCAGCTCCGCGATGCCGCGCTCGTCCAGGCCGAGGAGCCGGGCCGCCACCGCGTACTCGGAGTTGAGGTCGGTGCCGAACATCGGCGGGTCGTCGGAGTTGACCGTGACCAGGACACCGGCCCGCACGAACTCCTTGATCGGGTGCTCGTCCAGGGTGCGCACCGCCCGGGTGGCGATGTTGGAGGTCGGGCACACCTCCAGCGGGATCCGGTGCTCGGCCAGGTGCGCGAGCAGCTTCGGGTCCTGGGCCGCGCTGGTGCCGTGGCCGATCCGCTCGGCTTGCAGCTCGGTCAGGGCGTCCCACACCGTCCCGGGCCCGGTGGTCTCCCCGGCGTGCGGCACCGAGTGCAGCCCGGCGGCGACGGCCCGGTCGAAGTACGGCTTGAACTGCGGCCGCGGCACCCCGATCTCGGGCCCGCCGAGTCCGAACGACACCAGTCCCTCGGGCCGCAGCCGGTCGTCGGTGGCCAGGCGCAGCGTCTCGTCGGCCGAGACCAGGCCGGCCTCGCCGGGAATGTCGAAGCACCAGCGCAGCACGGTCCCGAAGTCGGCCTCGGCCGCCTTGCGGGCGTCCTCGATCGCGTCCATGAAGGCCCGCTCGTCGATGCCGCGCCGGGTGGACGAGAACGGCGTGATGGTCAGTTCCGCGTACCGCACCTGCTGGCGGGCCATGTCCCGGGCCACCTCGTAGGTGAGCAGCCGGACGTCCTCCGGAGTGCGGATCAGGTCGACGACCGACAGATAGACCTGGATGAAGTGGGCGAAGTCCGTGAACGTGAAGTAGTCGGCCAGCGCCTCGGGGTCGGTGGGCACCTCGGAGTCGGGGTGGCGGGCGGCCAGTTCCGAGACGATCCGCGGGGAGGCGGAGCCGACGTGGTGCACATGCAGTTCGGCCTTGGGCAGTCCGGCGATGAACGCGTGCGGATCGCGGGGTGCGCGCTGGTCGGTCAAGGTGTCCCTCCCCGGGAACGGCACCGGCGGCCTCCGGTGCGGGGCGCGGTGCGGGTGATCGGCTGATCGATGAGCACGGCCATCGTAGGCGGACGCGCGGACGGCGTGCCCTGCGGACCCGGACGGGGAGCGGGGCGAGCGCGGGGCGCGGGGCGTGGGGTCCGGGGCGCGGCGCGGGGACCGGACCGTGCGGAGCCGCGTGGTGCGTGCCGCGCGGGGGCGGGCATGATCCGCCGGACCGGCTGTCGGTGGCAGGCCGTAGCATGGCGGGACGATCGACCGAGGGGGACTCGACAGCATGACGGACGCGACACGGGCGGGCGGCGACGCCGGATCCGGCGACAACCCGTGGGCGCCGCCCGAGAGCGGCCCTTCCCTGGAGAAGCGGCCGCCCGAGGCCGAGCAGCCCCCGGCGCCCGCGCCGCCCGTGCACGACCAGGCCACCGTGGCGGCGATGCCGCCGCCCGGATTCCCGCCGCCCGCGCCGCCCGCTCCGGCGGACGCCGTGCCGCCCGCCTTCCCGCCGCCCGGCCAGGGCGGCCCGGCGGACGTGCCGCCCGCGCCCGCCGGTGACTTCCCCGTGCCGCCGCCGCCCGTCGCGCCCACCGGTCCCGCGCCCGCCGCCGGCCCCGGCGGCTACGGCTACCCCGGCTACCCGGCCCAGCCCGCCTACCCCGGCTACCCGGGCTACGGCTGGCCCGGTGTGCACCCGGCCCCGCAGAACGGCCTGGGGGTCGCCGCGCTGGTGCTCGGCATCCTGTCCTGCTGCCTGTTCTGCCTCTACGGCGTGGTCTCGCTGGTGCTCGGCATCCTCGCCGTGGTCTTCGGTGTCAAGGGGCGCCGCCGGGCCGACCGGGGCGAGGCGAACAACCGCGGCCAGGCCCAGGCCGGGTTCGTCACCGGCGTCATCGGCATCGTCCTCGGCGTCGCGGTGATCGTCCTGCTGATCATCGGCATCTCGGTCGCCGTCCACGACTCCGACGACTCGGACCCGTACTACTACGACGGCGCCCTCCGGCCGACCGCCACGGTCCTCGCCGACCGCTGATCCCCGGCCCCGACGCGATCCGGTCCCGGGTGCGCGGCGGGGCGCCCGGCCCGGTCCGGCTCGGTCGCGGGACGGTCTTCGCCGACCCCGCCCACCGCGTGGATCAAGGGCATTACGATGCCTTGACTGTCAACGGAGGGGAATCCAGCCATGTCCAACACCCAGCCCGCACCAGATGGTTTCGGGCCGCCGCAGCAGCCCCCGCAGCCCCCGCAGCAGCCGGTGGTGCCGCCCCAGCCCCCGCAGCAGCCCGCGCCGGGATACGGCTACCCGCAGTCGAACCCGGACTACGGCTACCCGCAGTCGGCCCCGGGCTACCCGGCCGCGCCGCCGGTGGGCTACCCGCAGGCCTATCCGCAGGCCCCCGGTTATGGCATGCCCATGCAGCCGAGCAACGGCATGGGCACCACGGGCCTGGTCCTGGGCATCATCGGCGTGGTGTGCAGCCTGACGTTCTTCCTGTGGTTCTTCGGGATCGTCCTGGGCATCCTCGGGATCATCTTCGGCGCCATCGGGCGGGGCAAGGCCAACCGCGGGGAGGCCACCAACAAGGGCGCCGCCACGGGCGGCCTGGTCTGCGGCATCATCGCCACGGTGGTCCTGCCGCTGCTGGGTCTGCTGATCTTCGCCAGCATCATGGGCGGCGCCAGCACCTTCTGACGGCATCCGCCGCACGGCGCGGGCCGGCCACCACGACCGGCCGGCCCCGCCCCGGCACCCGGGTCCCGCCCCGGCACCCGCGTCCCCGCCCGGCACCCGCGCCTCACCGGGCCCGCGCTCGCCCGCCGCACGCTCGCCCCGGCTGGCCGCACCCGCGCCCGCCCCGCTCCGGATACCGGCCTCCGCCCCGGCCCGGCCAGGCGCCCCGGTCCAGCCCCCCCGGCACCTAAGCTCCGGCCCCCGCCCGCAGCCTCTCCCGCGCCTCCATCAGTGCGAAGCCCAGCAGGTTCGGCCCCCGCCAGCGCTCCGGGTCGGACGCCGCCTCGTCGGCCGCGGCGAGACCGATGCCCCACACCCGGTCCACCGGGGACGCCTCCACCAGCACCCGGTCGCCCGTCGCGAGCAGGAAGTCCCGCAGCGCGGGATGGGCGGCGAACTTGTGGACGCTGCCCTCCACCACGATCCCGAAGCGCTCCCGCGCCCATATCGCGTCGTCGAAGCCGCGCACCAGCCGCCCGGCCTTCTTCGCCTGCGCGGGATGCCCGGCGGCCAGCACCCGCCGCTCGCCCTCCGCGTCACCGAAGAGCCGGGCCTTGCCCGCCATCATCCAGTGCTCGGCGGTCGCGTACGCCACGCCGTCCACGGTGAACGGCGACGGCCACCACTGGCTGAGGCAGCTCGCACCGACCCGGCCGTCCGGGCGCGGGCTGTGTCCCCAGAAGTGCAGGTACTTGATTCCCGCCCCCGTCCGGACCGCGCTGACCAGGGCTTCCCGCGAACCGATCTCCACCATGCACGCGAGTGTGGCACGCACCACTGACACTCCGTCCCGCCTTTTCCGTGCCGACTCGACACCTGGTCGACAGATTCCGTCGCGTAACCAAAAGGCAACTACGGAATCACTTGTTGGCGACCCGGTGCTCTGTCAGGATCGGCACTCAAATCGAGCCGGAGCTACGCCGTCCGTCGCTGAACAGCGGCGCCGGCGGAGGAGAGCGACATGCACCACCCGGACACCGCCACGCAGGACAGATTCCCTGCTCAGGACCGTTTCGCCGACGGCGCCCAGTACATCGCCGGACGGCCGGCGCACGGCACGTCCGGCCACACCCACACCGTGCTGGATCCGGCCACCGGCGGCGCGGTCCTCACCTACGCGCTGGCCGGGACCGAGGACGTCGACGCCGCGGTCGCCGCCGCCCGCGACGCCTTCCCCGGCTGGGCGGGCGCCGCACCCGGCGAGCGCGCGGACGCGCTGCACCGCTTCGCGGCCGTGCTCGCCGAGCGCGCCGAGGACTTCGCCCGCGCCGAGTCCCTCCAGTGCGGCAAGCCGCTGAAGCTGACCCGCGAGTTCGACGTGCCGGGCACCATCGACAACACCGCGTTCTTCGCGGGCGCCGCCCGGCACCTGGAGGGCCGGTCGGCGGGCGAGTACTCCGGCGACCACACCTCCTACGTGCGCCGCGAGCCCATCGGCGTCGTCGGCTCCATCGCGCCCTGGAACTACCCCCTCCAGATGGCCGCCTGGAAGATCCTCCCGGCGATCGCCGCGGGCAACACCATCGTCCTGAAGCCCGCCGAGCTGACCCCGCTGACCTCACTGATGTTCGCGCGGGCCGCCACCGACGCGGGCATCCCGGACGGGGTGATCAACATCGTCACCGGCACCGGCAGGGAGGCCGGCGAGCACCTGGTCGGCCACCCCGACGTGGTCATGACCTCCTTCACCGGCTCCACGGGCGTCGGCAGGCGGGTCGCCGAGATCGCCACCGCCACCGTCAAGCGCCTCCACCTGGAACTGGGCGGCAAGGCCCCCTTCGTCGTCTTCGACGACGCCGACCTGGACGCCGCGGTCAACGGCGCCGTCGCCGGTGCGCTCATCAACACCGGCCAGGACTGCACGGCCGCCACGCGCGCGTACGTGCAGCGCGCCCACTACGAGGAGTTCGTGGCGCGCACGGCCGCCCTCATGGAGACCGTACGGCTCGGCGACCCGTTCGCCGCCGGGACCGACCTGGGCCCGCTGATCTCGCACGCCCAGCGCGACCGCGTCGCCGGTTTCGTCGACCGGGCACGTGCCTACGCGCGCGTGGTCACCGGCGGCGAGGCACCGCAGGGCGAGCTGAAGGACGGCGCCTACTACCGGCCCACGCTGATCGCGGACGCCCCGCAGGACAGCGAGATCGTCCAGTCGGAGATCTTCGGCCCGGTCCTGGCCGTACTGCCCTTCGACACCGACGACGAGGGCATCGCGCTGGCCAACGACACCCCGTACGGCCTGGCGGCCTCCGCCTGGAGCCGGGACGTCTACCGCGCCAACCGCGCCACCCGCGAGATCAAGGCGGGCTGTGTGTGGGTCAACGACCACATCCCGATCATCAGCGAGATGCCGCACGGCGGCTACAAGTCCTCCGGCTTCGGCAAGGACATGTCCGCCTACTCCTTCGAGGAGTACACCCAGCTCAAGCACGTCATGTTCGACAACACCGCGGTGGTCCGCAAGGACTGGCACCGCACCGTGTTCGGGGACCGATAGCCGAAATCCCGGCCCGCCAGCGGGCCGGATCCTCCGGAAAGGGCACACGCGCATGGAGCAGTACGAGCCCGACCGCCCGACACCGGCCCGGCCGGAGCCCGCGGGGCGCGGCCGGCGGGGCGGCGGGGCCGTCCTCGGCCGCCGTTCGCTGCTGCGCGCCGGTGCGGGCGGTGTGTTCGCGGCCGGCGCACTCGGGGCGCTGAGCGCCTGCGGGATCCCCGCGGCCGGCAAGACCCAGGGCGGCACCGCGACCGAGGACCACTCGGCGCAGGAGAAGACCGTGAACTTCTCCAACTGGCCCGAGTACATCGACGTCGACGACAGCGGCAAGCACCACCCGACGCTGGAGGCGTTCACCCGGCGGACCGGCATCCAGGTCAAGTACACCGAGGACATCAACGACAACAACGAGTTCTTCGGCAAGATCAAACCGCAGCTCGCCGCGGGCCAGGACACCGGCCGGGACATCATCGTGCTCACCGACTGGCTGGCCGCCCGGGTGATCCGGCTCGGCTGGGTGCAGAAGCTGGACCCGGCCAACCTGCCGCACGCCTTCGCCCGCCTCGCCGAGCAGTTCCGCAGCCCGGAGTGGGACCCGGGGCACGCCTACTCCTACCCCTGGCAGGGCGTGTCCACCGTCATCGCCTACAACAAGAAGGCCCTGGACGGCATCGAGGTCCGCTCGGTCTCCGACCTGCTCGACAACGCCAGGCTCAAGGGGCGGGTCGGCCTCCTGTCCGAGATGCGCGACAGCATGGGCATGACGCTGCTGGACATGGGCAAGGACCCGGCCAAGGTCACCGCCGACGACTACGACGCGGCCGTCGCCCGCCTCCAGAAGGCCGTAGACAAGGGCCAGATCCGCCGCTTCACCGGCAACGACTACACCTCCGACCTCACCAAGGGCGACCTCGCCGCCTGCCTCGCCTGGGGCGGCGACGTCGTCCAGCTCAAGGCGGACAACCCCGACGTCGGCTACCTCATCCCCGAGGCCGGCTACATGGTCTCCACCGACTGCATGCTGATTCCCAACAAGGCCCGCCACAAGACCAACGCCGAGCGCCTGATCGACTTCTTCTACGAGCCCGAACAGGCCGCCGCGCTCGCCGCCTACGCCAACTACGTCACTCCGGTCGACGGCGTGAAGCCCTACCTCGCCAAGATCGACGAGGCGGCGGCGGACAACCCGCTGATCATTCCCGACAAGGCCACGGCGGCCCGGTCCCACGCCTTCCGCGCGCTCGGCGAGAAGGAAGAGGCGGCCTACGAAGAGAAGTTCGCGAAGCTCACAGGGGCGTGACCACCATGAAGACGACACCAGAGACGACGGACCCCAGCGGGGACGTCCGGCTGACCCGGATCAGCAAGCGCTACGGCTCCTTCACCGCCGTGCACCCGCTCGACCTGACCGTCCCGCAGGGCTCCTTCTTCGCCCTGCTCGGCGCCTCGGGCTGCGGCAAGACCACCACCCTGCGCATGATCGCCGGCCTGGAGGAGCCCACCGGGGGCACCGTCCACCTCGGCGACCAGGACGTCACGCATCTGCCGCCCTACAAACGCCCGGTGAACACGGTCTTCCAGTCCTACGCCCTCTTCCCGCACCTGGACATCTTCGAGAACGTCGCCTTCGGACTGCGCCGGCGCGGCATCAAGAGCGTCAAGAAGCAGGTCGAGGAGATGCTCGACCTGGTCCAGCTCGGCGAGCAGGCCCGCAAGAAGCCGCACCAGCTCTCCGGCGGCCAGCAGCAGCGCGTCGCCGTGGCCCGCGCGCTGATCAACCACCCCAAGGTGCTGCTGCTCGACGAACCGCTCGGCGCCCTCGACCTGAAGCTGCGCCGCCAGATGCAGCTGGAGCTCAAGCGCATCCAGACCGAGGTCGGCATCACGTTCGTGCACGTCACCCACGACCAGGAGGAGGCCATGACCATGGCCGACACGGTCGCCGTGATGAACGCCGGACGCGTCGAACAGCTCGGCTCGCCCGCCGACCTCTACGAGAACCCGCGCACCACGTTCGTCGCCAACTTCCTGGGCACCTCCAACTTCATCGAGGCCGAGATCGACTCCAGGAGCGGCGACGAGATCGTCCTCCGGGCGGGCGGCGGGCGGCTCACCCTGCCCGGCGCGCGCTGTCCGGCCCAGACCGCCCCCGGCGGCAAGGTGCTGGCCGGCGTCCGCCCCGAGAAGATCTCCCTCACCCACGCCGACGACGCGGACGCCGTGCCCGCGGGCCGCAACCGCATCACCGGCCGCATAGCCGACTCCAGCTTCATCGGCGTCTCCACCCAGTACGTGATCGACAGCCCGGTCTGCTCCGGCTTCGAGGTCTACGCCCAGAACATCGACCGCGACCCGCGCCTGACTCCCGGCGCCGAGGTCGTCCTGCACTGGAACCCGGCGCACACCTTCGGTCTCGACGCCGCCCAGGACATCGACGCGGGCGCCGGACCGGTCGAGGAGGAGGCCGCCTGATGACCGCCGTCACCGAGGCGCCGCCCCCGCTCGCGCCCACTGCCCCCGAGGCGAAGCCGCCGCGCAGAAGGGGCCGCCTCACCCCGTACTGGCTGCTGCTGCCCGGCATCCTGTGGCTGGTCGTCTTCTTCGCCCTGCCGATGATCTACCAGGCGTCCACCTCGGTGCAGACCGGCTCCCTGGAGCACGGCTACAAGGTCACCTGGCACTTCGTGACCTACTGGGACGCCCTGTCCGAGTACTGGCCGCAGTTCCTGCGCTCGGTCCTCTACGCGGCCGCCGCGACCGTCCTGTGCCTGCTGCTCGGCTATCCGCTGGCCTATCTGATCGCGTTCCGCGCGGGCCGCTGGCGCAATCTGATCATGATCCTGGTGATCGCGCCGTTCTTCACCAGCTTCCTGATCCGCACCCTGGCCTGGAAGACCATCCTCGCCGACGGCGGCCCGGTGGTCGGCGCCCTCAACGCGCTGCACGTCCTGGACGTCACCAACTGGCTCGGCTGGACCTCGGGCGACCGGGTGCTCGCCACCCCGCTCGCGGTGGTGTGCGGACTGACGTACAACTTCCTGCCGTTCATGATCCTGCCGCTGTACACCTCGCTGGAGCGGATCGACGGACGGCTGCACGAGGCGGCCGGCGACCTGTACGCGCGGCCCTTCACCACCTTCCGCAAGGTCACCTTCCCGCTGTCCATGCCCGGCGTGGTCTCCGGCACCCTGCTGACCTTCATCCCGGCGGCGGGCGACTACGTCAACGCCGACCTGCTCGGCTCGACCGACACCCGGATGGTCGGCAATGTCATCCAGTCGCAGTTCCTGCGGATCCTGGACTATCCGACGGCCGCCGCGCTCTCCTTCATCCTCATGGCCGCGATTCTCGTCATGGTCACCGTCTACATCCGCAGGTCCGGGACGGAGGATCTCGTCTAAATGCCCTTCGTCACCTGGCTCAAGCGCCATCTCGTCGTCATCGCCGGACTGCTGACCCTCGGCTATCTGCTGCTGCCGAACGTCGTCGTCACGGTCTTCTCCTTCAACAAACCCAAGGGCCGCTTCAACTACGAATGGCAGCATTTCTCCACCGACGCCTGGAAGGACCCGTGCGGCGTCGCCGGAATGTGCGGCTCGCTCTCGCTCAGCCTCCAGATCGCCGTCTGGGCCACCCTGGGCGCCACCGCGCTCGGCACGATGATCGCCTTCGCCCTGGTCCGCTACCGCTTCCGCGCCCGCGGCGCCGTCAACTCGCTGATCTTCCTGCCGATGGCGATGCCCGAGGTCGTCATGGCCGCCTCGCTGCTCACCCTCTTCCTCAACATGGGCGCCCAGCTGGGCTTCTGGACCATTCTGATCGCCCACATCATGTTCTGCCTCAGCTTCGTCGTCACCGCCGTCAAGGCCCGTGTGATGTCGATGGACCCGAGACTGGAGCAGGCCGCGCAGGACCTCTACGCCGGCCCGTTCCAGACGTTCTGGCGGGTCACCCTGCCCATCGCGGCACCCGGAATCGCCGCGGGCGCGCTGCTCGCCTTCGCGCTCTCCTTCGACGATTTCATCATCACCAATTTCAACGCGGGCTCCACCGTCACCTTCCCCATGTTCGTCTGGGGCTCGGCACAGCGCGGCACACCCGTTCAGATCAATGTCATCGGCACGGCCATGTTCGTCCTCGCCGTACTGTTCGTGCTGGTCTCCATGGTCATCGGAAACCGCCGCGCCCGGAGCAAGGCATGACATCCGCCCGGAGTTCTCTGCTTCTCCGTCTCTCCTGAATTCCCCGGGAGAACCGCACCACCCGCTTTTCCCGCACCACCGAACGACTCTGTAGGGAGTTGAAATCATGGCCCCGAGCGCCATGACCCGCTGGACCGATTCGCTCCGTGAGGCGCAGCCCGCGCCGTACTGGCTGGACGACCCCGGCCGCCCCCGCCCCGAGCCCGCCCTGACCGGCACGGCCACCTGCGACCTGCTGGTCGTCGGCGGCGGCTACAGCGGACTGTGGACCGCGCTGATCGCCAAGGAGCGCGACCCCGGCGCCGACGTGGTGCTCGTGGAAGGCCGCGAGGTGGGCTGGGCCGCCTCCGGCCGCAACGGCGGCTTCTGCGCCGCCTCCCTCACCCACGGCCTGTCCAACGGCCTCGCCCGCTGGCCGGACGAGATCCACGAGCTGGAGCGGCTGGGCGCCCGCAACCTCGACGCCATCGAGGAGACGATCGCCCGCCACGGCATCGACTGCGAGTTCGAGCGCACCGGCGAGATCGACGTGGCCACCGAGCCGTACCAGGCCCGCGAACTGCGCGACTGGCACGCGGAGCTGACCGACAAGGGCCTCGCCGAGGGCATCGAACTGCTCGACCGGGACGCGGTGCGCGCCGAGGTCGCCTCGCCCACCTTCGAGGCGGGCCTGTGGGACCGCCGGGGCGTCGCCATGCTGCACCCCGCCAAGCTGGCCTGGGGCCTGAAGCAGGCGTGCCTGCGGCTCGGCGTCCGCGTCCACGAGCACACCCCGGCGCTCACCCTCAGGCCGTACGGCACCGGCATGAGCGTCACCACCCCCTACGGCCGGATCCGGGCCCGCCGGGTGGCCCTCGGCACCAACGTCTTCCCCAGCCTGGTCCGGCGGGTGCGCCCCTACACCGTCCCGGTCTACGACTACGCCCTGATGACCGAGCCGCTGAGCGCCGAGCGGCTCGACTCCCTCGGCTGGAAGAACCGCCAGGGCCTCGGCGACTCCGCCAACCAGTTCCACTACTTCCGGCTCTCCGCCGACAACCGGATCCTGTGGGGCGGCTACGACGCCGTCTACCCCTACGGCGGCCGGGTGCGCGCCGAGTACGACGACCGGCCGGAGACCTACGCGCGCCTCGCCGGGCATTTCTTCACCTGCTTCCCGCAGCTGGAGGGCGTCCGCTTCACCCACGCCTGGGGCGGGGCCATCGACACCTGCTCGCGCTTCTCGGCGTTCTTCGGCACCGCCCACCAGGGCAAGGTGGCGTACGCGGCCGGGTACACCGGCCTGGGCGTGGGCGCGACCCGGTTCGGCGCCGAGGTGATGCTCGACCTGCTCTCCGGCGAGCGCACCGAGCGCACCGCGCTGGAGATGGTCCGCAGGAAGCCGCTGCCGTTCCCGCCCGAACCGCTGGCCTGGACCGGTATCGCGCTCACCAAGTGGTCGCTGGCGCGCGCGGACGCCCACGACGGCCGCCGCAATCTGTGGCTGCGCACGATGGACCGGCTGGGCCTCGGCTTCGACAGCTGACGCACCGGCCGCGGGACCCCCTTCCGGGAATGTGACCCGGTTCACTCCAACGAGGGACCCGAACCCGCGTAATGCCTGATGGGGACCTCCCTCTCCCTTGTGGACGCGACTTCCCGCGTCCACGGCGAAGAGGGAGGTCTTTCCATGACCGGGACGAAGACGGCGGTCGAGTGGCTGGCATCGGTCGCACCGGACCCCCGGGCCTGCCGCAGGGAGTGGGAGCGCAACCCGCGCGGCGTCGCGCTGCTGCCCGCGGGCAAGGCGTGGGACGTGCTGTTCCTGCCCGGCGAACTCGGCTATCCGACGCTCGACGTGCTGAGCCGGGTGCTCGACCAGCTCGGCCCGGTGCTGGCCGACTTCGGCGACCAGCGCCTGGGCTTCCTCGTGCCGCCCGGCACCGCGGCGCGCTGGCTCGGCACCGGCGTCCGCAGCGCCGGGGCCGGCACCTGGATCGTCGTGCCGTACCCCGGCCGGACCGCCGGGACGCTGCGCTGGCTGGTCCCGCCGGACGGCTCGGGCACCCTCACCGACCCGGCGCTGCTGGAGCTGGCGATGCACGAGGCCGCCGCGTATCTGGCGACGGGGGACGACACCCGGTGAGGCGCCGCGGCGCGGGCGCGGCCGGGTCCGGCGCGGTGCCGCGAGCGGTGCGCGGCGGGCCCGCGGACGCGCGCCGGAGTGCCGCGGGCCGTCAGAGGTCTTGACAACCCAATTGGTCTGGACCAAATTGGGCGCGCTCCTCCACCCTCCAAACTCCCCCTGCCCGGAGGCACTTGTGGAACGCGACAGACGACACCGACCAGCGACGCGCCGGCTGCTCGCCGGACTCACGGCCACACTCCTGGCCGTGCCCGGCGTCACCGCGCTCTCGTCGGCCGCCCGTGCGGCCGACGCGGACCTCGCGCGCAACGGCGGCTTCGAGTCCGGCCTCGACGGCTGGACCTGTACGGCCACCGGCAAGACGGTGGCCACCCCCGTCCACAGCGGCACGGCCGCGTTGCAGGCGACCCCGGCCGGCAGCGACAACGCCCAGTGCGCCCAGACGGTGTCCGTCCAGCCGAACTCCCAGTACACGCTGTCCGGTTACGTCCGGGGCTCCTACGTCTACCTCGGCGCGAGCGGCACCGGCACCACCGACACCTACGCCTGGACCCAGTCCGCCGCCGACTGGCAGCAGCTCACCACGAGCTTCCGCACCGGCGCCGACACCACCAAGGTCACCATCTACACCCACGGCTGGTACGGCACCGGCGCCTACAACGCCGACGACATCTCCCTCACCGGGCCCGGCGGCACCCCCGGCCAGCAGCCGCCCGCCACCCCCGCGGGCCTGAAGGCCACCGCCGTCACCGCCACCAGCGTGGCCCTGTCCTGGTCACCCGCCACGGGCGCGACGGGCTACGCCGTCTACCGCGACGGCACCAAGGTCCAGACGGCCACCGGCACCACGGCGACCGTCACCGGCCTGAACCCGTCCACCGCGTACAGCTTCCAGGTCGCGGCCGTGAACGACGCGGGCGAGTCCGCGAAGTCGGCCGCGGTCGCCGCGACCACCGCCGCCGACCCGGGCGGCCCCGGCAACGGCGACCCCGGCCTGCCCACCCACGCCCTCGTCGGCTATCTGCACGCCAGCTTCGCCAACGGCTCCGGCTACACCCGCATGGCCGACGTCCCCGACAGCTGGGACATCATCGACCTGGCCTTCGGCGAACCCACCTCGGTCACCTCCGGCGACATCCGCTTCAACCGCTGCCCGGTCACCGAGTGCCCCGGCGTCGAGAGCGACGCCGACTTCAAGGCCGCCATCAAGGCCAAGCAGGCCGCCGGCAAGAAGGTCCTCATCTCCATCGGCGGCCAGAACGGCCAGGTCCAGCTGACCACCGCCGCCGCCCGGGACACCTTCGTCTCCTCCGTCTCGAAGATCATCGACGAGTACGGCCTCGACGGCCTCGACATCGACTTCGAGGGCCACTCCCTGTCCCTGAACACGGGTGACACCGACTTCAAGAACCCGACGACGCCGGTCATCGTCAACCTGATCTCCGCGGTGAAGACCCTGAAGGCCAAGTACGGCGCCAAGTTCGTCCTCACCATGGCCCCGGAGACCTTCTTCGTGCAGATGGGCTACCAGTACTACGGCACCGGCAAGTGGGGCGGCCAGGACCCGCGCTGCGGCGCCTACCTCCCGGTGATCTACGCCCTGCGCAACGACCTGACCCTGCTGCACGTCCAGGACTACAACTCCGGCTCCATCATGGGCCTGGACAACCAGTACCACTCCATGGGCGGCGCCGACTTCCACATCGCCATGACCGACATGCTGCTCACCGGCTTCCCGGTCGCCGGCGACACCGGCAACATGTTCCCGGCGCTGCGCCCCGACCAGATCGGCATCGGCATGCCGGCCTCCACCCAGGCGGGCAACGGCTACGTCGCCCCCGCCGAGGTCACCAAGACCCTCGACTGCCTGACCAAGAAGACCAACTGCGGCTCCTACGCCACCCACGGCACCTGGCCCGCCCTGCGCGGCCTGATGACCTGGTCGATCAACTGGGACCGCTTCAACGGCTATCAGTTCCAGAAGAACTTCGACGCGTACTTCGGCTGAGCACCGCCAGCAGCACCGTCCCCAGGCACCAGGCGGCCACCACGTCCAGCGGCCAGTGGTAGCCGCGCCTGACCAGTCCGTAGGAGACGGCGAGCACCAGCACGACGCCCCCGGCGACCGCCAGTCGCCGGGCCCGCGCGCTTCGCAGCCACGGCCGCAGCACCACCACCGCACCCCCGTAGGCGACGACCGCCGTCGCCGTGTGCCCCGAGGGGAAGTACCCCGTCCCCGGCGGCACGGCGGGGGTGCCCGGCCGCGCGGTCCACTCCTTGAGCGGCACCAGCAGCGCCGGGACCGCGGCCATCGCCAGCAGCGCCAGCAGCGGCGCCCACCACCAGCGCCCCAGCCCGGCGGCGCGTCCCCGCCACGCCGCGTACCCGGCGACCACCAGCAGCACCGGCACCGCCACCTGCACGTTCCCGAGGTCCGAGAGCAGCTCCGAGGCCCGGTCCGGGTGCACCAGGCCCCGGCTGGCCCACCGGTCCGCCCGCAGCAGCGGCCCGTGCGCCACGACCTGCCAGGTGATCACCACGAACATCGCCGGCACCGCGAACACTGCGAGCACCGTGCGCCAGGCGACCGGCACTCCGACCGCCCGACTCACCCGACCTCTTCGACCCGTACTCACGGGGACAGCCTCCCAGACCCGCGACATGCCGAAGGGCCGGCGCGGAGGGGGGGTTCCGCGTCGGCCCTTCGAAGACGGCCGTCCATGCGAGTGCGGCCGTCCGGCCGGAACGTCGCGCGCCCCGGGGGGTTTGGGGCGAGCGACCGTCCGACCGGTGAGGAGACCCGGAGCCCGAGGGCCCCGGTGGTGTGCGCGAGGCACGAACCAGGTCGAAGCTGGGGAGGCTACGGCCTGATGTCGCCCACAGTCCCCTGTGGGCGGGGTGTATCTCTCATCTGGAAGAGAACCTACGGCAGCGCGGGGACCGGGGACAGCCGGATCGATGAGCTGCCATCCACCTCGCACACCTTCTTCACACGGTCTGCCGCCCGTCGTCCCACCGGTGCGGATGCGCCGCTCAGATGCGCGCGAACGCCTGCTCGATGATGTCGAGGCCCTCGTTCAGCAGGTCCTCGCCGATCACCAGCGGGGGCAGGAAGCGCAGCACGTTGCCGTAGGTGCCACAGGTCAGGACCAGCAGGCCCTCGGCGTGGCAGGCCTTGGCGACGGCCGCGGCCACCTCCGCCGCGGGCTCCTTGGTGGCGCGGTCCTTGACCAGCTCGACGGCGATCATGGCGCCGCGGCCGCGGACGTCGCCGATCACGTCGAACTTCTCCTGCATGGCGCCGAGACGGGCCTTCATGACCTCCTCGATGCGCTTCGCGCGCGCGTTGAGGTCCAGCTCCTTCATCGTCTCGATCGCGCCGAGCGCACCGGCGCAGGCCACCGGGTTGCCGCCGTAGGTGCCGCCCAGGCCGCCCGCGTGCGCGGCGTCCATGATCTCGGCGCGGCCGGTGACGGCGGCCAGCGGAAGGCCGCCCGCGATGCCCTTCGCGGTCGTGATCAGGTCCGGCACGATGCCCTCGTCCTCGCACGCGAACCACTGGCCGGTGCGGCAGAAGCCGGACTGGATCTCGTCCGCGACGAACACGATGCCGTTGGCGGCGGCGAACTCGCGGATCGCCGGGAGGAAGCCCTTGGCCGGTTCGATGAAGCCGCCCTCACCGAGCACCGGCTCGATGATGATCGCGGCCACGTTGTCCGCGCCGACCTGCTTGCTGATCTGGTCGATGGCCTGCGCGGCGGCCTCCGGGCCCGCGTTCTCCGGGCCGGTCGGCCAGCGGTAGCCGTAGGCGACCGGGACGCGGTAGACCTCGGGCGCGAAGGGACCGAAGCCGTGCTTGTACGGCATGTTCTTCGCGGTCAGCGCCATGGTCAGGTTGGTCCGGCCGTGGTAGCCGTGGTCGAACACGACGACCGCCTGGCGCTTGGTGTACGCGCGGGCGATCTTCACCGCGTTCTCGACGGCCTCGGCGCCGCTGTTGAACAGGGCCGACTTCTTCGCGTGGTCGCCCGGCGTCAGCTCGGCCAGCGCCTCGGCCACGGCCACGTAGCTCTCGTACGGCGTGACCATGAAACAGGTGTGGGTGAAGTCGGCGAGCTGCGCGGAGGCCCGGCGTACGACGGCCTCGGCGGAGGCGCCGACGCTGGTCACGGCGATACCGGAGCCGAAGTCGATGATGCGGTTGCCGTCGACGTCCTCGATGATGCCGCCGCCGGCGCGCGTGACGAAGACCGGCAGCGTGGAGCCCACGCCCTGCGCGACCGCGGCGGTACGGCGGGCCTGCAACTCCTGCGACTTCGGGCCGGGGATGGCGGTGACGACGCGGCGCTCCTGCTCAAGTGCGGTCATAGAGGGCTCCCTGAAGAGATCATGCGTTGGGGGCTTGGGCTGTGCTCGAAGCTCTGCTCGGTGCTGTGCTTCGGGGCTTGGCCGAGGGTGGCGTTCCGTGGACGCCTTTCCCTCTTTTCTCGCAGGTTAAGACGGCAGAAGAGGGGCGGGCATGCTCCATGTGGGCGTTGTCGGCGGTCGCGGTTGTCCGTCGTGGACATAGAAGTGGACATAGAAGAGGGGAGCGGGGAGGGAAGGGGCCGACGGGGGTGTCGGAGCGGGCGTCGGCGCCGGATGCGCGCGTCGCGCCGTGCGGACGGTGAACTCCCTTGTCCGGGGGTTAGATTGACTCGCTGATGTGACGGTGCACGGAACGGCTGGCCGGGGAGCGACGGCGATGGACGACGGCGGGACGCAGGACGCGCGGGGCACGCATCCGAAGCGGTCGGACCCGGTACCCGGGCCGGGCGCCCCGGCACCCCAGCGGCACCCCGGCGCGGTACCGCGCCCGGCCATGCCCCGGCAGGCCCCGCCGATGCCGTCCCGGCCACCGGCGGCGCCGGGCGCGCGGACGGGGCAGGGCGCGCAGGGGGCGTACGCGCCGGGTACGGAGGGTGCGGCGGGCGCGGTGAGTGCGGCGGCGGCCTCCGGTACCGGTCCCCGCTCCGCGGTCGCCGCCTGGCTCGACACCCCCCGGCCCGCCGCCGCGCCCGGCATCTGGCGGTTCGGCCACCGGCCGCCCAAGGGCAGCGAGCCCGCCGCGGGCCGGCTTCCCGCGATCACCGCCGTGGGACTGCTGATCCCCCTGGTCGTGGCCCTGCTCGTGTGGTCGCTGTGGCGGCAGGGCGCGGTGCCCTACGAGTCGGCGCCGCTGAAGCTCTTCACCCCCGAAGACTGGTGGTGGGGGGGCACGGTCTCCCCGAAGGGGTGGCAGGGGCAGGAGGCCAGGGTCGTCTACGACGGAATCTTCTTCGCCGTCCTCGTCTACGCCGTGGGACACCTGGGCAGCTGGCCGGAGGTCGCGCGGCACTTCGTGGGCCGTCGCCCGCAGCCCGCCCGCGCCCTGTTCGCCGCCGTCGGCGCGCTCGGCGCCCTCAGCCTGGTCTTTCCGGAGGCGGTCCCACTGGCCGGTTGGGACCCGGTGCCGATCGTCGATCCGCTGTTCTCCCTGGTGGCGTTGATCTCGGGCAGCTACGACCTGTTCGGCTCGCGGCTCTTCACCGATGCCCTCTACACACTGATCACCCTGTTCGTCCTCTGGCCCTTCGCCCGCCTCGGCGGCTGGCTGCCGTACGGCCGGGAGCTGCTCGCGCGCCGACGGGCCGCGGCCGACCCCACCGCGCCGCCGCCCGCCGACCTGCCCCGCTCGCAGTGGCCCGAACTGCGCCACGCGGGCCAGCACCAGGCCGCCGAACTGCTCACCGCCGAGGTGGCCGCTGACCGGATGAACGACGTCGACTGCGTCCGGGTGGAGAGTGCCTGGGGCGAGGCGCGGCGCGCGGCGGGGCTCGCGGCCTTCACCGACACCGTGCTGCGGCAGGGCGCCGCCGCCTGGACCCACCCGTCCGGCGCGCGCGACCTGCCGGGCCGCGCCGCCGCCCACGACCTGCTCACGGGACAGGTGCGGCTCGGCCGGTGGGTGCCCGGGGAGCGGACCCCGCGCGCCTACCACGGGGCCGGTGCCGCCGTCGGAGCCGAGCAGCTCGCCACCTCGCTGCTGCTCGTGGGACCGTCCGGCTCCGGCAAGACCCGGCATGTCGTCGAGCCGCTCACCGAGGGGCTGGCGCTGCGGGCACTGACCGGCCGGTGCGCGGTCGTCGCCGTCTGCGCGGCCGGTACGCCGCTCGGCCGGGACGGCGCGTACGACGTGGTGGTCCGGATCGGCGACCCCGCCTCCGCGCACGACCTCGACCCGTACGCCGAGTCCGACGACCCCGACGAGGCCGCCGCCCTCCTCGCCGAGGCCCTGGTCGGCGACGTGGCCGCCGTGGGCACCCAGAGCGCCGCCACCGCGCTCGCCCAGCTCCTCGGCCCCTACCGCGCGGTGCACGGCCGTTTCCCCTCCCTGCCGGTGCTGCGCGAACTGCTGGAGGGCGACCCGGGGGCGCTGGCCGCCCTGCGGGCGGGACTCGCCGCCGACGACCGGCACGCGGTGATGCGCCGCGAGCTGGACGCCCGGATGCGGCAGTCGGGCGGCGCTGCGGACGCGGGCCCGGCCCTCGCCGACCGGCTGGCCCTGCTCGACCGGCCGGTCTTCGCCGACTTCTTCGGCGGCGGCCACGGCGGAGCGGGCGCCGGAGCCCGGCCGTTCTCGCTGCGCGCCGTCGCCCACCATCCGCTGCGGGTCCGCATCGACCTGCCCGAACGCGGGCACGAGGAGGCGTCCCGGATCATCACCCGACTGGTCCTGGCCCAGTTCCACACGCTCGTACGGGACACCCGGCGCCCCCACTTCGCCTGCCTGGTCCTCGACGACGCCACCGGCGCCGTGACCCCCGAGTCGGTGCGCCGCGTCGGCAGGCTGCGCTCGCAGAACGCCGGGGTCGTCCTCGCGCTGCGCTCGGTCGCGGACGTGCCCGAGGCCCTGCACGGGCCGCTGCTGGGCGCGGTCGGCTGCCGGATGGCGCTGTCCGGGGTCACCACCTGGGACGGCACCCGGTTCGCGCACGCCTGGGGCACCGAGTGGGTGGAGACGAAGGAGGTCGCCAAGCACACCGTCTTCGCCGACCAGCCGATGACCCGGGCCATCCACGCCCTGCGCAAACTGGTCACCGGGCGGGCGGTGACCACCGACGCCGTCACCACCAAGCAGGTCGAGCGGGAACGCTGGTCCGCCTCGCAGCTGGCCCACGAGGTGCCGCCGGGCCACGCGGTGCTGTCGCTGACCGGGGTGTCCGGCGAGCACGCGCCGCCGCTCCTGGTGGACCTGCGCGGCTGACGCGGCTCGTACGGTGAGGCAGAATCGACAGTGGCCGTTCATACGCGGCGGCCAAAAGGTCATGGGCGACGGTCCCTGGGCCGTCCCGCTCCCGCTCACCGGATCCCCGCAGACCTGAAGGTCGGTCCCATGCCTCCCACGCTCGCCTCGCTCGTCCACCACTCCGCGCTCAAGCTGACCGTGCGCGCGGGCGGGGACGGTCTGGACGTGCCGGTCCGCTGGGCGCACGTCAGCGAGCTGGCCGACCCCGTGCCGTACATGGAGGGCGGCGAGCTGCTGCTGATCACCGCGCTCAAGCTGGACGCGGAGAACCCGGAGGCCATGCGCCGCTACGTGAAGCGGCTCGTGCAGGCGGGGGTGGTCGGGCTCGGCTTCGCCGTCGGGGTGAACTACGAGGAGGTGCCCGAGGCGCTCGTGACCGCCGCCGAGGAGGAGGGGCTGCCCCTGCTGGAGGTGCCCCGGCGCACGCCCTTCCTCGCGATCAGCAAGGCGGTCTCCGCGGCCATCGCCGCCGACCAGTACCGCGCGGTCACGGCGGGCTTCGCCGCCCAGCGCGAACTGACGCGGCAGGCGCTCGGCTCCGGGCCCGAGGGGCTGCTCACCGCGCTGGCCGCCCAGGTCGACGGCTGGGCGGCGCTCTACGACGCCTCGGGCGCCGTCGTCGCCGCCGCACCCGAGTGGGCGGTCCGCCGCGCCGCCCGGCTCACCGCCGACGTCGAACGGCTGCGCGACAGACCCGCGCCCGCCTCCGCCGTGGCCGGTGTGCCCGAGACCGAGGACCGCGTGGAACTGCACTCCCTGGGCACCGGCCGACGCCCGCGCGCCGCCCTCGCCGTGGGCACCGCCGCCACCCTGGGCACCGCCGAGCGCTACGCCGTGCACTCCGCCATCGCCCTGCTGACCCTCACCACGGAACGCTCCCGCTCCCTGCACGCGGCCGAGCAGCGCGTCGGCGGGGCCGTGCTGCGGATGCTGCTCGCCGGGCAGCCCGACCACGCGCGGGCCGTCGCCGGTGACCTGTACGGCGACCTGCTGGACGCGCCGTTCCGGGCGATCGTCGCCGAGGTGGCGTCGGCGTCCGCCGCGCGGGCACACGCCGACGCGCACGCGCGCGTGCAGGCCGCCAAGCCCGCCCCGGCCGCCGTGCCCGCCGCCGTGGGTACCGGCGGCGACCCGCTCGCGGGCCTCGCCGAGGTGGTGGAGGCCGCCGCCGCGCGCTCCGGCGAGGCGGTGCTCGTGGTGCCCGACGGGGAGCGGCTGGTGGTGCTGGCCGGTGACGGCGGCGCGGCCGTCACCGCCTGCGGGGAGTACGCGGGCGTGCTGGAGGCGGCTCGGGCCGCCGCCGTCCCCGAGCAGCCGGCCGGCGAGGCGGCCGAACTGGTCGTGGGCCTGTCCGCCCCCGCCGGACCGATCGCCGCGGCCGCCGCCTTCAAACAGGCCGAGCAGGCCCTGTCCGTCGCGCGGCGGCGCGGCCGGGTCCTGGTCGAGCACGAGCAACTGGCCTCGGGTTCGGTGCTGCCGCTGCTCGCCGACGACGCCGTACGGGCGTTCGCGGACGGGCTGCTGCGCGCGCTGTACGAGCACGACGCGACCGGCCGCGGCGACCTGGTGGCCAGCCTGCGCGCCTGGCTCTCCCGGCACGGCCAGTGGGACGCGGCCGCCGCCGACCTCGGCGTCCACCGGCACACCCTGCGCTATCGCATGCGCCGCGTCGAGGAGATCCTCGGCCGCTCCCTGGACGACCCGGACGTCCGCATGGAACTCTGGCTCGCCCTCAAGGCCACAGCCCCGGAATAGCCCCGCCCCGAGCCCGTCACCTGCCCGGAGGCCACTGTTCCGGAACCTCGACGGCCCCTGAGCCGGACGCAGGCCCCTGAGCCCGTCGCTCGCCCACGGCTGGGTGCCGGTCCTCGAACCCCGCCCCGGGGCCGGCGCCGAGCCCGGTCCGCCTCCCGGGCGACCCGGCCGTATGTGCCTGGGCACGGCGCCTGCCCGTGGCGCGATGTCCGCCCCGAGGCTCCGTACTGGCCTCGGCGCGACCCCCGAGCCCGCATCCCGGCCGCCTCGTCGGTGCGGTGCGGTGCGGTGCGGTGCGCCTGCCCGCCCGCAGCGCTTGTCCGCGACGCGGTCTCCGCCCTGCACCCCGTCCCGGGCCCGGTGCCCGACGCCGGGTCCCGGCCCTTGGCCCGGCACCCGCCCTGCCGCTCCCGGGGCCCGGCACCCGCCCTGCCGCTCCCGGCGCCCGGCGCCCGGCGCCCGCTCCTGACCCCGCACCCACCGTGCCTCACCGCCACCCCGCCCCCACCCACCCACACCCCGCCCCCACCTGCGCCAAACCGGCGTAGACCCCCCGCATACTGCTCCACCCCGGACAAGCGCCGCCGGGCCGGTGCCGCCCTACCGTTGTCGTCGCAAGCAGTCATCACCACTCACCTCCTACGCGGAAGGGCCGGGATTCGTTCAATGACATCCACCACCGCCTTCTGGCTCGCCGGCCGCCAGGCCACCGGCGAGGACACCTTCGACGTCACCTCCCCGTGGGACGGCCGGACCGTCGGGCAGGTCAGCGTGCCGACCGACGCCCAGGTCGAGGAGGCCGTGGCCGCCGCGCACGCCGTGCTGGAGGAGTTCGCCGGCACCCCGGCCCACGTACGCGCCGCCGCGCTCGACCACGTCGGCAAGCGGCTGACCGAGCGCACCGAGGAGATCGCGCAGCTGATCTCCGCCGAGAACGGCAAGCCGGTCAAGTGGGCGCGCGGCGAGGTCGGGCGTGCGGTGTCGGTGTTCCGGTTCGCCGCGGAGGAGGCCCGCCGGTTCAACGGCGGGGAGGCCCAGCGCCTGGACACCGACGGCGGCGGTCAGGGCCGCCTCGCGCTCACCCGCCGCTTCCCCAAGGGCGTCGTCCTCGGCATCGCGCCGTTCAACTTCCCGCTGAACCTGTGCGCCCACAAGGTCGCCCCCGCGATCGCCGCCGGTGTCCCGATCATCCTCAAGCCGGCCCCGGCCACCCCGCTGTCCGGTCTGATCCTCGGTGAGCTGCTGGCCGAGACCGAGCTGCCCGCCGGTTCCTGGTCCATCCTGCCGGTCTCCAACGACCGGATGCCCGCCCTGGTCCAGGACGAGCGGCTGCCGGTCATCTCCTTCACGGGTTCCGAGAAGGTCGGCTACGCGATCATGGACTCGGTGCCGCGCAAGCACTGCACCCTGGAGCTGGGCGGCAACGGCGCGGCCGTCGTCCTCGCCGACTGGGCGAGCGACGAGGACCTGGACTGGGCGGCGACCCGCATCGCCACCTTCTCCAACTACCAGGGCGGCCAGTCCTGCATCTCGGTGCAGCGCGTGATCGCCGACGCCGCCGTCTACGACCGGCTGCTGCCGCGCGTCGTCGCCGCCGTCGAGGCCCAGGTCACCGGCGACCCGTCCGACCCGAAGACGGACGTCGGCCCGCTGGTCAGCGAGGACGCCGCGCGCCGCGTCGAGTCCTGGGTGCGGGAGGCCGCCGACGCCGGCGCCACCGTGCTCACCGGCGGCAAGCGCGACGGCGCCTCCTACGCGCCGACCGTGCTCACCGACGTGCCCGCCGACACCACCCTCGCCCGTGAGGAGGTCTTCGGCCCGGTCCTGACCGTGCAGAAGGTGAACGGCGAGGCGGAGGCGTTCGCCGCGGTCAACGACTCCAAGTACGGCCTCCAGGCAGGTGTGTTCACGCACGACGTGCAGACCGCCTTCCGCGCCCACCGCGCCCTGGAGGTGGGCGGCGTGGTCGTCGGCGACGTGCCGTCCTACCGCGCCGACCAGATGCCCTACGGCGGCGCCAAGCAGTCCGGCGTCGGCCGCGAGGGCGTGCGCTACGCCATGGACGACTACACCTACGAGCGCGTCCTCGTCCTGACCGGCCTGGCCCTCTAGGACCTGTCAGGAGCGGTCGAACAGATCGAACCGGCCGGACCGGTCACACCGTCCGGGCCGGTCACCGGCGACGACGGCCGGAGCCCACTGTGCGGGGGCTCCGGCCGTCGTCGTCCTGTACCGGGACGCCCGGCACCCCGCCCGCCCCCGCGAACAGCCGCCCGCCCGCCGACCCCCGCGAACAGCCGCACGAGGTGGTGGCCCCGCCCGCCATCGGGTACATACGAACCAGGAGTACCGGTCGGTGGCGAACGCCCCCGAGATCCCTGTTCGCGAGGCCCGTCCTCGCGGTGAGGTGAGCCCCATGACCGCACCAGCGACCAGCAGCCCCACCGTGAGCGAGCGCGAGGCCCGGCAGGTGGCGGAGGCCGCCCGGGAGCAGCACTGGCGCAAGCCCAGCTTCGCCAAGGAACTCTTCCTCGGCCGCCTGCGGCTCGACCTCGTCCACCCGCACCCGCTCCCGGCCGCCGACGACGTCCGGCGCGGCGAGGCGTTCCTGGCCCGGCTCCGCGACTTCTGCGAGACCCGGGTCGACTCCGCCCGCATCGAGCGCGAGGCACGCATCCCCGACGAGGTCGTCACCGGGCTCAAGGAACTGGGCGCCCTCGGCATGAAGATCGACACCAGGTACGGCGGCCTCGGCCTCACCCAGGTGTACTACAACCGGGCGCTCGCCCTGGCCGGTTCCGCCAGCCCCGCACTCGGCGCGCTGCTGTCCGCGCACCAGTCGATCGGCGTACCGCAGCCGCTGAAACTCTTCGGCACCCAGGAGCAGAAGGACACCTTCCTGCCGCGCTGCGCCCGCACCGACATCTCCGCCTTCCTGCTCACCGAGCCGGACGTCGGCTCCGACCCGGCCCGGCTGGCGACCACGGCCGTGCCGGACGGGGACGCGTACGTGCTGGACGGCGTGAAGCTGTGGACGACCAACGGGGTCGTCGCCGACCTCCTCGTCGTCATGGCGCGCGTGCCGAGGTCCGAGGGCCACCGCGGCGGCATCACCGCCTTCGTCGTCGAGGCCGCCGCCGAGGGCGTCACGGTCGAGCACCGCAACGCGTTCATGGGCCTGCGCGGCATCGAGAACGGCGTCACCCGCTTCCACCGGGTCCGCGTCCCGGCCGCCCACCGCATCGGCGAGGAGGGCCAGGGCCTGAAGATCGCCCTGACCACCCTCAACACCGGGCGGCTCTCCCTGCCCGCGATGTGCGCGGGCGCGGGCAAGTGGTGCCTGAAGATCGCCCGCGAGTGGTCGGGGGTCCGTGAGCAGTGGGGCAAGCCGGTCGCGCTGCACGAGGCGGTCGGCTCCAAGATCTCCTTCATCGCCGCCACCACCTTCGCCCTGGAGGCGGTCCTCGAACTGTCGTCCCAGATGGCCGACGAGGACCGCAACGACATCCGCATCGAGGCCGCCCTCGCCAAGCTCTACGGCTCCGAGATGGCCTGGCGGATGGCCGACGAACTGGTGCAGATCCGCGGCGGCCGCGGCTTCGAGACGGCCGACTCCCTCGCCGCCCGCGGCGAACGCGCCGTCCCTGCCGAGCAGATGCTGCGCGACCTGCGCATCAACCGCATCTTCGAGGGCTCCACCGAGATCATGCACCTGCTGATCGCACGCGAGGCCGTCGACGCGCACCTCGCGGTCGCCGGGGACCTCATCGACCCCGCCAAGTCCCTGCCGGACAAGGCGCGCGCGGGCGGGCGCGCCGGTGTCTTCTACGCCAGGTGGCTGCCGAAGCTCGTCGCGGGCCCCGGCCAACTGCCGCTCTCGTACGCGGAGTTCCATCCGCGCGGGCACGCCGACCTCTCCGGCCATCTGCGCTACGTCGAGCGCCACGCCCGCAAGCTCGCCCGCGCCACCTTCTACGCCATGACCCGCTGGCAGGGCCGGATGGAGAGCAAGCAGGGCTTCCTCGGCCGGGTCGTCGACATCGGCGCCGAACTGTTCGCGATGAGCGCCGCCTGCGTACGCGCCGAACTCCTGCGCACCCGCGGCGAGCACGGCCGCGAGGCGTACCAGCTCGCCGACGCCTTCTGCCGCCAGTCCCGTGTCCGCGTCGGCGAACTCTTCGACCGGCTGTGGACCAACACCGACGACATCGACCGCACGGTCGTCAGGGGCGTCCTCGGCGGCGTCTACACGTGGCTGGAGCAGGGCATCGTCGACCCCTCGGACGACGGCCCCTGGATCGCGGAGCCGGAACCCGGCCCCGGCGGACGGGAGAACGTCCACCGGCCGATCCGCTAGCACCACCGGCCGTACCGCCGGGGCGGCCCCGCCCCGACCCGGCTCGGCCCGCCCCACCGGTCCGCACTCTCCCGACCGTCCCCGGCCGTCCCCATCCCTCCCCGGCCGTCCTGGGCCACTCCCGGCCATCCCCGGCCGCTCCCGGCCGTGTCCGGGACCGCGCTGTCCTGAGCCGGAGCCGTTGCGGCCACAATGGGGGGATGAGCGACAGTCCAGCCCCTCTCGCCGATCCGCATCTCGTCTTCGACCCCGCAGGCGGCGACGGACCCAGGGACGTGGTCGTCCTCGGGTCCACCGGATCCATCGGTACCCAGGCCATCGACCTCGTGCTGCGCCACCCGGACCGCTTCCGGGTCACCGCCCTGTCCGCCAACGGCGGCCGGGTCGGTCTCCTCGCCGAGCAGGCGTTCCGGCTGCGGGCGCGGACCGTGGCCGTGGCCCGCGAGGACGTCGTACCGGCCCTGCGCGAGGCGCTGGCCGCGCAGTACGGCGGCGGCGAACCGCTTCCCGAGATCCTCGCCGGGCCCGACGCGGCCACCCAGCTCGCCGCCTCCGACTGCCACACCGTCCTCAACGGCATCACCGGCTCCATCGGCCTCGCTCCGACCCTCGCCGCTCTGACGGCGGGCCGCACCCTCGCGCTCGCCAACAAGGAGTCGCTCATCGTCGGCGGCCCGCTGGTCAAGGCGCTCGCCGCGCCGGGGCAGATCATCCCGGTGGACTCCGAGCACGCCGCCCTCTTCCAGGCCCTCGCGGCCGGTACCAGGGCCGAGGTGCGCAAGCTCGTGGTCACCGCGTCCGGCGGCCCCTTCCGCGGCCGCACCAAGGAGGATCTGGCCCACGTCACCGTCGAGGACGCCCTCGCCCACCCCACCTGGGCGATGGGCCCGGTGATCACGGTGAACTCCGCCACCCTCGTCAACAAGGGCCTGGAGGTCATCGAGGCCCATCTGCTGTACGACATCCCCTTCGAACACATCGAGGTCGTCGTGCACCCGCAGTCGTACGTCCACTCGATGGTCGAGTTCACCGACGGCTCCACGCTCGCCCAGGCGACGCCCCCCGACATGCGCGGGCCCATCGCCATCGGCCTCGGCTGGCCCGAACGGGTGCCCGACGCGGCGCCCGCCTTCGACTGGAGCAAGGCTTCCACCTGGGAGTTCTTCCCGCTCGACACCGAAGCCTTCCCCTCGGTCGGCCTCGCCCGGCACGTCGGCCGGCTCGCGGGCACCGCCCCGGCCGTGTTCAATGCGGCCAACGAGGAGTGCGTCGACGCGTTCCTGCGCGGCGCGCTGCCGTTCAACGGGATCATGGAGACCGTGACACAGGTGGTCGAGGAACACGGCACACCCGCCACGGGAACTACTCTGACCGTGCCGGACGTCCTCGAAGCGGAGACCTGGGCCCGCTCCCGCGCCCGGGAACTGACAGCGCAATCGGCGACCGCGGAGGCGCGTGCATGACGTCCCTGATGATGATCCTCGGCATAGTCGTCTTCGTGATCGGCCTGCTGGTCTCCATCGCATGGCACGAGCTGGGGCATCTGTCCACGGCCAAGCTCTTCGGCATCCGGGTGCCGCAGTACATGGTCGGCTTCGGACCGACGATCTTCTCGCGCAAGAAGGGCGAGACGGAGTACGGCATCAAGGCCATCCCGTTCGGCGGCTACATCCGCATGATCGGCATGTTCCCGCCGGGCGACGACGGCCGGGTCACCGCCCGCTCGACCTCGCCCTGGCGCGGCATGATCGAGGACGCCCGCTCGGCCGCCTTCGAGGAACTGGAGCCCGGCGACGAGAAGCGCATGTTCTACACGCGCGCCCCGTGGAAGCGGGTCATCGTCATGTTCGCCGGCCCCTTCATGAACCTCGTCCTGGCGGTCGCGCTGTTCCTCGTCGTGCTGATGGGCTTCGGCATCTCGCAGCAGACCACCGCCGTCAGCTCGGTCTCGCAGTGCGTCATCGCGCAGAGCGAGAACCGCGACACCTGCACCAAGGCCGACGCCCCCTCCCCGGCCGCGGCGGCGGGCCTGCGGGCCGGTGACCGGATCGTCTCCTTCGACGGCGTGAAGACCGACGACTGGGACCGGCTCTCCGACCTGATCCGCGCCACCCCCGGCAAGGACGTGCCGATCGTCGTCCACCGCGACGGCCGGGACCTCACCCTGCACGCGAAGATCGCCAGCAACCAGGTCGCCGAGAAGGACGCGCACGGCCAGATCGTCCAGGGCAAGTACGTCACCGCGGGCTTCCTCGGCTTCAGCGCCGCCACCGGCATCGTCCGCCAGGACTTCGGCGAGTCCGTGAGCTGGATGGGCGACCGGCTCGGCGAGGCCGTCGACTCCATCGCGAGCCTGCCCGGCAAGATCCCCGCCCTGTGGGACGCCGCCTTCGACGGCGCGCCCCGCCAGCCCGACTCGCCCATGGGCGTGGTCGGCGCCGCCCGCGTCGGCGGCGACATCTTCACCCTGGACATCCCGCCCACCCAGCAGCTGGCCATGGCCATGATGCTGGTCGCCGGGTTCAACCTCTCCCTGTTCCTCTTCAACATGCTCCCGCTGCTCCCGCTGGACGGCGGCCATATCGCCGGTGCCCTGTGGGAGTCGCTGCGCCGCAACCTCGCCAGGGTGCTGCGCCGCCCGGACCCGGGCCCGTTCGACGTGGCGAAGCTGATGCCGGTCGCCTACGTGGTGGCCAGCGTCTTCATCTGCTTCACGATCCTGGTGCTGATCGCCGACGTCGTTAACCCCGTCAAAATCACCTAGCCACCGATTGTTCGAGGCGGCCGGACGGGCACCCTGTCCGGCCGCCTTCCATCGAGTGGGTTTGCCGGGTGGGATGTGCCGATGATCGGGGCGGTGCCGTAATCTCGAAGCCTGGAGCCCGCCGCTGAACGGGGCCGGACCTTGATCCACGACTTGGGGTTGCACAGCAGATGACTGCGATTTCTCTCGGCATGCCGTCCGTTCCGACCAAGCTCGCCGAGCGCCGCCGGAGCCGGCAGATCCAGGTCGGGTCCGTGGCGGTCGGCGGAGACGCGCCGGTGTCGGTGCAGTCGATGACGACGACGCGTACGTCGGACATCGGTGCGACGTTGCAGCAGATCGCGGAGTTGACGGCGTCGGGGTGTCAGATCGTGCGGGTGGCGTGTCCGACGCAGGATGATGCGGATGCGTTGGCGGTGATCGCGCGGAAGTCGCAGATTCCGGTGATCGCGGACATTCATTTCCAGCCGAAGTATGTGTTCGCCGCGATCGAGGCGGGGTGTGCGGCGGTGCGGGTGAATCCGGGGAACATCAAGAAGTTCGACGATCAGGTGCGGGAGATCGCGCGGGCGGCGAAGGATCATGGGAC
>NZ_KB892172.1:0-163907 GCF_000373685.1 Streptomyces sp. PsTaAH-124
TTGACGACGGCCCACATGGCGTCGATGAAGTCGACCTTCTGGTTCTTGTACTGGAGGTAGAAGGCGTGCTCCCAGGCGTCGAAGACGAGGACGGGGGTGGAGCCCTGTCCGACGTTGCCCTGGTGGTCGTAGACCTGTTCGACGACGAGGCGGCCGCTGAGGGGTTCGTAGGCCAGGANGCCCCAGCCGGAGCCCTGGGTGGTGGCCGCGGCCTTGGTGAGCTGGGCCTTGAACCCGGCGAAGGAGCCGAAGGACTCGGTGATCGCGTCGGCCAGCTCGCCCACGCCGTCCTGGGCCAGCGGCTCGCCGCCGCCGTCGCCCGTCATGTTCTGCCAGTAGATCGAGTGCAGGATGTGCCCGGAGAGATGGAAGGCCAGGTTCTTCTCCAGGCCGTTGATCGAGCCCCAGGTCTCCTTGTCCCGCGCCTCGGCGAGCTGCTCCAGCGTGTCGTTGGCGCCCTTCACATAGGCCGCGTGGTGCTTGTCGTGGTGCAGCTCGATGATCTCGGGGCTGATGACCGGCGCGAGCGCCGAGTAGTCGTACGGCAGTTCAGGCAGCGTGTAGATCGGCATGTCCAACGCCCTTCGCGTTATTGCGAACAATGTGCATCTGCACGCTAACAGCAGAAGGGGCGGGGTGCCGATCATGCCTTGGACCTAGGTCCGGCGACGGGGGACGGCGTCGGTATGCTCGCCGCGATGTCCAGCGACAAGAACACCCCGGCGCCCCGCTCCCCCCGGCACGTCTACGAGAAGGACGGCGCGGCCATCTACCGCCAGTCCTTCACCACCATCCGCGCCGAGGCGGACCTGACCGGTCTGCCCGCCGACGTCGCCCAGGTGGCGGTCCGGATGATCCACGCCTGCGGGATGACCGACCTCGTCCGGGACATCGCGTACTCGCCCGGCGTGGTGGCCCGCGCGCGCGAGGCGCTGCGCGCCGGGGCGCCCGTCCTGTGCGACGTGCGGATGGTGGCCAGCGGCATCACCCGCGCCCGGCTGCCCGCGGACAACGAGGTGCTGTGCACCCTCTCCGACCCGGCCGTGCCCGCGCTCGCCGCCGAGCTGGGCACCACGCGCAGCGCCGCCGCGCTGGAGCTGTGGCGGGAGCGGCTGGCGGGTTCCGTGGTCGTGGTCGGCAACGCGCCCACGGCCCTGTTCCGGCTGCTGGAGCTGGTCGAGGAGGGCGCGGGACGGCCCGCCGCCGTCATCGGGGTGCCGGTGGGGTTCGTCGGGGCCGCCGAGTCCAAGGAGGCGCTGGCCGCGCATCCGTCGGGCCTGGAGCATCTGGTGGTGCGCGGGCGCCGGGGCGGCAGCGCCATCGCCGCCGCCGCGGTCAACGCGATCGCGAGCGAGACCGAGTGACCTGCCCCTGACCGGCTACGGGCGTGCCGCCGCGCTCAGCGGCCGGTGCCCGTGTCACCGCCGCGGCCTGCGGCACGGGCGGACAGCTCCCCGATCCAGCGGGCGGCCTCCTCCGGTCCCGGCACGGCCGGGACGCCCTCGGGCGCGGCCGGGCGCCGGACGACGACCACCGGCAGACCGGCCTCGCGGGCGGCCGTGAGCTTGGGCGCGGTGGCCGCTCCCCCGCTGTCCTTCGTCACGACGACGTCGACGCGGTGGCGGCGCAGCAGGGCGCGCTCCCCTTCCAGGGTGAAGGGCCCGCGGTCGAGCAGGACGTCCATGCGCTTCGGGTGCGGGGGCTCGGGCGCGTCGACGGAGCGCACGAGGAACCACAGGTCGTCCAGGTGCGCGAAGGCCGCGAGGCCCAGCCGTCCGGTGGTGAGGAACACCCGCCGGCCGAGCGCGGGCAGCAGTGCCGCCGCCGCCTCCAGCGAGGCGGCGTCGTGCCAGCGGTCGCCCGCGCCGGGACTCCAGCCGGGGCGGCGCAGCGCGAGCAGGGGGACGGCGGCGTCGGCCGCGGCACGGGCGGCGTGGCGGCTGATCGTCCCGGCGAAGGGGTGGGTGGCGTCGACGAGCGCGCCGACCGCGTGCGCGCGCAGCCAGGCCGTCAGCCCCCCGGGCCCGCCGAAGCCGCCGAGGCGGACCTCGCCCGGCGGCAGCCGGGGCGCGGCGACCCGCCCGGCCAGGGAGCTGGTCGTGCGCACCCCGGGGGTGCCGTGCAGCAGTTCGGCCAGGCGGCGGGCCTCGGCGGTGCCGCCGAGGATCAGTACGTGCATGGCGTCGCAGGTTACCGGCCGCCCGGGGCCCGGTCCGCCGCACGGCACCCCGGTCCTCTCAGCACGGCCGCGTCACGACTTCTGCGCCACGGTCCGCAGGTACGCGCCGAGCCGGGCCACGGCGGACGGGATGCGCGGGCTCTCCACCAGGTCGACGTAGTCGAGGACGAAGATCCGCCGGTTCTTCACGGCGGACACGTCGCGCAGCGGGGCGTAGGAGAGCAGGAACTTCTTCTTCTGCTCGGCGCTGACGTCGCCGTAGTCGCAGATGACGATGACGTCGGGGTCGCGGTCGACGACGCTCTCCCAGCCGACGGTGGTCCAGGAGTCCGCGGCGTCGTGCATGACGTTGACGCCGCCGGCCTCGGTGATGATCTGTTCCGGCGCGGCGTAGCGGCCCGCGGTGAACGGCTGGTCCTGGCCGCTGTCGTAGAGGAAGACCTTGGGCCTGGCGGCGCCCTGCGGGGCCTTGGCGCGGACGTCGGCGATCTGCTTCTTGTACTCGGCGATCAGCTTCGCCGCGCGCTGTTCGACGCCGAAGAGCCGGCCGAGGTTGGTGAGGTCGGCGTAGAGGGCGTCGAGCGGCGGCATGATGCCGCGGGAGGTCTTGGACCGGCCGTTGTGGCAGGACTCGGTGAGGACGTAGGAGGGGATGCCGAGTTTCTTCAGGGAGTCGGGGGTGAAGCCGCCGTCCTCGCGGAAGCCGTAGTTCCAGCCGGCGAAGACGAGGTCGGCGCGGGCGTCGAGGACGTTCTCCTTGGTGAGCTGGTTCTTGGAGAGCCACTTCACCTTGCGGTAGGCGTCCTGGTAGGGCACGGCGTCCAGGTCGCCCTTGTCGTCGGGCATGGCGTAGCCGGCCATGCGGTCCTCCAGGCCGAGGGCGAACATCAGCTCGGTGATGCCGACGTCGTTGGTGACGACGCGCTCGGGCACCTTGTCGTAGGTGACGGGCGTACCGCAGTTGGTGAGGGTGACGGCCGTGGCGGACGCGGAGGCCCCGGCGGCCGGGGCCTTCTCGACGTGGGCGCCGCAGCCGGTGGCGGTGGCGGTGAGCGCCGCGGCGAGGCACAGGGCGGCGGCGGGCAGGGTGCGCATGGGCGGGGGTCCTCAGGTGGTGGGCGGGAGCAGGTCGAACAGGAGCTGGACGGCGCCGGTCTCGGGGTGCCGCACACGGTGGGCGCGCACCCCGAACACCTCGGCGAGCAGGCCGGGGCGCAGGATGTCGTGGGGTGGCCCGTCGGCGACGATCCGGCCCCGGGAGATCACGTAGAGGACGTCGCAGTGGGCGGCGGCGAGGTTGAGGTCGTGGAGCGCGGCCAGCACGGTCAGGCCGCTTTCCCTGACCTGGGCGAGCAGGTCGAGCTGGTGGGCGATGTCGAGGTGGTTGGTGGGTTCGTCCAGGACCAGCACCCGGGGCTGCTGGGCGAGGGCGCGGGCCATCAGGACGCGCTGCCGTTCGCCGCCGGACAGGGCGAGGAAGCCGCGGTCGGCGAGGTCCGCGACGCCGGTGCGGGCCATGGCGTGCGCGCAGATCTCGCGGTCGCCCGCGGCGGTGCGGTCGCGGTGCGGGGTGCGGCCCATGGCGACGACCTCGGCCACCGTGTAGTCGAACTCGGCACTGGACTCCTGGGGCAGGGCGGCCAGTACACGCGCGGCGGCCGGCGGGCTCATCGCGTGCAGGTCCTCGCCGTCGATCCGTACGGTGCCCGAGGCGGGACGCAGCGCCCGGTACACGGTGCGCAGCAGGGTCGACTTGCCGCTGCCGTTGGGTCCGACGAGCCCGACGAACGCCCCGTCCGGCGCGGTGAGCCGGATGTCCTCGACCAGCCGGACACCGGTGGCCTCGACCGTCACGTCCTCGATGTCGACACGCATGCTCAGCGGCCTCCGAACGCGTAGCCGCCCCGCCGCATCAGCAGCAGGAACACGGGGACCCCGACCACGGCGGTGATCACTCCGACGGGGAGTTCGGCGGGGGCCAGCAGCAGCCGGGAGACCACGTCGGCCCAGACGAGCAGGACGGCTCCGGCCAGCGGTGCGACCACCAGCACCCTGCGGTGGTCGGCGCCGACCACCATGCGCACCACGTGCGGCACCATGAGGCCGACGAAGCCGATGGCGCCGCTGACGGCGACCACGGTCCCGGTGACGGCCGCGGTGACCACGAAGATCTCCCGGCGCAGCCGGCCGGGCGGGACGCCGAGCGCCGCCGCGGTCTCGTCGCCCATGGCCAGGGCGTTGAGCGCCTCGGCCCGCGCCCGCAACCAGAGCCAGCCGGCCATGACGGTGCCCGCGGCCAGCGGCACCTGCGCCCAGGTGGCGCCGCCGAGGCTCCCCAGCAGCCACATCACGGCGGAGCGGGCCGCCTCGCCCCGGGCCGCGCCGAACACCATGACCATGGTGATCGCCTCGAAGCCGTACGCCAGGGCGGTTCCGGTCAGGACCAGCCGCAGCGGGGCGAGTCCGCGCGGTGAGCGGGCGACCGCGTAGACCAGGACCATGGCCGCCAGCGCGGAGCCGAAGGCGGACACCGACAGGGCCCAGACGCCGAGCCCGGCGAACGCGCCGAGCAGGATCACGGCGTTGGCGCCCACCGCCGCGCCCGAGGAGATGCCCAGCACGAACGGGTCGGCCAGCGCGTTGCGGACCATGGCCTGGACGGCGACGCCGACCGTGGCGAGTCCGGCGCCCACGATCGCGCCGAGCACGACGCGCGGCAGCCGGATCTCCCAGACGATGGTGTACGCGGCGGCGTCCCGGGCGGGCACGGTGCCGCCGGTGAGGCCGGCCCACAGATGGCGGAAGACGTCGGGCCAGGTGACCTGTGCGGCGCCGAGGCCGACGCCGCACACCAGGGAGACGATCAGGAGCAGCCCGAGGCCGAGGGCGAGCGGGGGCAGGGGTATCCGGCCGGGGGTCGTCCTTCGGCGCACGGTGCGGGCCGTCCTTCGGCTGGGCCGCCTGCCGGACGTCGAGCAGGAGACAGCCCTGCGGCCGAACGGCCGCGGCCCCCCTCTCACAGTCCGCGGCGAGCAGTCATCGGGTCGCGCCACCCCCGGGCGATCGGGCTCGCGCGGCGGACCGCGAGGCCGTCGCGCACACCGTTGCGGGTCAGCGCCGGACTCTCACCGGACTTCCCCCGCGGGAGGCGAGGGGAGCCTAACAAAGGCAGCGAGGCGCTCCGGCAGCCGCCCCGGCCGGAGCCGCGGCCGACGCCCGTGCCGCGGACCGCGGCTCCGATCGGGCGAATGCGGCGCGCCGGGCGACAACCCGGCAGGCGGTAAGGGGAGACGTACTGGCATGACTGTTACCGTGCAGGTCGACACCGGGCGTCCCGTGGCGACCCTCATCAACGTCTTCACCGTCTCCCCCGACCGCCAGGACGAGCTGATCGCGCTGCTCGCCCGCGCCACCGAGGACACGATGCGGCACCAGCCCGGCTTCCTCCACGCGAACTTCCACGCCTCGCTCGACGGCCAACGCGTCGTCAACTACTGCCAGTGGGAGACCGAGGAACACTACCGGGCCATGCTCGCCAACCCCGAGGCCCGCTTCCACATGGACCAGGCCGCGAAGATCGCCACGGATGTGCAGCCGCGCCTCTTCCAGGTCCGCTCGGCGCACTCGGCGGGCTGAGGGCCACGGAGGGGTGACGTCATCCGTGCGCGGTGTCCGGCTCGTAGACCGCCAGGGCCCAGATGACGAACACGTCGATCGCCATCATGATCACGGACCAGACGGGCGCGTGCGGCAGGAAGAGGAACTGCGCCACCAGGCCCAGTGAGGCGAGCACGATGCCGATGGCGCGGGCCCAGGCCGACCCGGCGAGGATGCCGCAGCCCGCGAGGGCGGCGACGGCACCGAGGATCACCAGGAGCCAGCCCCAGCCGGTGAGGCTGAACTCGTAGATGTAGTCGCCCACTTGGGCGTACACATCGTTCTTGGCGATCGCCGCGATGCCCTGGAGGATCGCCAGGACGCCGTTGAGCAGCAGCAGGATGCCCGCGAAGGCGGCGCCTCCGGCGGCCCAGGCGGCGCGGCGGTCCGGGGGCGGTCCGTAGCCGCCCCCGGTCGGGGCGGAGTGGGGCTGGGCGGTCATGGTCGCGCTCCGTTCTCGGGGGGCGGGGCGGGTCCGGCCACGGTGTCCCGGGGCGTCCCGCACTCCTTCACGCCACTGCCACCCTCGCCCGGCATCCGCCCCCCGCACGAGCGGATGTAGCCCGTTGGAGGGAACGCCGCCCGGGGCGGGCTGGATGGGCCGAACGGGCGAGACGGGTGCGCGGGGCGCCCAGGCGGCGGCCGGGGGCGACACGGCCGGGACCCCCGGGACGCGGCCCGCGCCGGGCCCGCGCCGGGAAACCGGTCGTCGGACCGCTTGTCGCCGGGGCTTGTGGCGCAGCCGCCGCCCCACGCGTCGATTGACTGGTGACCATCGCTCCAACCTGCGCACATGACAGGTCACTTGACTTGATATGACACACGCTGTTGAATCTGATTCATCGACAAGTCGGCCTGGAGGGCGGAACACGCGATGGGGGACGACAGCACGGTCGGCATCATCCTGGCCGGTGGGCGGGGCGAACGGGCGAAGCCCATCACCCTCCAGTCCGCCGACTACATCCGCAGCAAGGCACTCATCCCGTTCGCCGGCAGGCCGCTCATCGAGTGGATCGTCGAGGCCTGCCGCGATCAGGGCATACGCCGTTTCTACGTAGTGGCGCAGGGGGTGGAGAACCGCAGCCAGATCAAGCTGGTGCTCGGGCACGGCGAGCGCTACGGAGTGGAGATCGACTACTCCCGGGCCCGCTTCGACCCGTACAACGTGGGCTCCGGCGCGGCCACCCTGCACAATCTGGAGCAGTGGAACCTCACGGGCACCGCGCTCGTCCTCCCCGTCGACTCGCTCTTCGAGTTCTCGCTGGACAAGCTGCTCGCCGCCCAGCGCGACTCCGACGCGGTGGTCACCGTGGCCGCCGTCTCCCGCACCCCCGAGGAGATCGCCGGCAAGTACGGCGTCATGCGCACCACCGCCGAGCGCCTGGTGTGCGGCTTCCTGGAGAAGCCCCGACTCCCCGTCATCGAGCGGGAGTTCCCCGAGATCACCCAGCCGCAGGGACCGCGCACCCTGGCCACCAACGCCGGGATGTACCTCATCGACTGCGCCCGGCTCCGGCTCGCCGCGCGCACCCCCGAACTCATCCGGCTCGCCCAGCAGCGCCTGGACTGGGGCAACGACCTGCTGCCGCGCCTGGTCGGCCTCGGCCACCGGGTGGCCGTCGAACCCATCGCGCGCCTGGGCGACCTCGGCAACATCCGCGACTACCTGGGCACCATCGGCGACGCGCTCGGCGGCCTCTACCCGCAGCTGGACCGCGCCCTGGGCACCCCGGCCAGCACCGAGCCCCGGTACTGGATCCACGAGTCCAGCCTGCGCTCCAAGGACCACATCACCGGCACCACGCTCGCCCAGAAGATCGCCGAGGGCAGTGTCGTCATCGGTCCCGGCGTGCGCATCGGCCGGCACGTCGAGATCGGCGCGGGCGTGCGGCTGCGCGGCACGGACGTCGGCGACGGCGTCGACCTGCACGAGGGCGCCCAGGTCGAGGGCAGCGTGCTCGGGGACTCCGCCGTCATCGGCGCGTACGCGCACATCAGCGACTCCTACGTCGGCCCGATGGTGCAGGTGCGCTCCGACGCCCGCACCCCGGTACGCCTCGAAGCCCTCTCCGCCGTGGGCGACGGCGCCCAACTCTGGTCGGGCACGCGCCTGTCGGGCGTCAGCGTCTATCCGCGGCTGCGCGTGCCGGCCGTCTCGGGAGTGCCCAGCGGCACCCAGCTCACCAGCTCGGACGACATCTTGCGGTGGGTGTGAACCACACCCACCGCTCCCCCTCAGGAGAGCCCACGTGAACACTGCCATCGCCGTGATCGGCGGCACCGGCCGGGTCGGCCGGATCGTCACCCGCAAGCTCCTCGACCGCGGGGAGAGCGTCCGGGTCATCGGCCGCAGCAAACAGCGCGCCCAGCGCCATCTGCCGCCCCGTGCACAGTTCTTCCTCGGTGACGTCCGCGACCCCGGGTCCCTGACCGTCCCGCTGCGCGACTGCTCGGCCGTCGTCTACACCGTGGAGCCCGGCACCGACACCACCGGACCCGACAGCCCGCGGAGCACCCTGCACTCCGGGGTGCTCAACACCCTGGACGCGCTGCTGCGCCAGGACGGTTTCGGACGCGCCCAGTTCGTGCTGGTCAGCCAGCGGCACGTGACCCGCCCCGAGCATCCGATGAACGCCTACGGGCGGATGCTCGACTGGCGGCTGGCCGGGGAGAACGCGGTCCGCGCCTCCGGCCTCGACTACACGATCGTGCGTCCCGGCTGGCTGACCGACCGCTCCGAGCTGGCCGACGACGGCCGCGTGCACCTGGAGCAGGGCGACCGCAGGGACGGCTACGTCGCCCTCCAGGACGTCGCCGAGGCCTGCGTCCAGGCCCTGTACTGCCCGTCCGCCAAGGGACTCACCTTCGAGATGCGGGGCGGCGCGGGCAGCGCCCCCGGCGACTGGGAGGAACTGTTCGCCGGGCTCAGCGTGGACGAGAGCGCCCCGCTGCGCGCCCTGGCCTGAGCCCGCTCACCGACCCGGCCCCCGTACGCCCCACCTGTCACGAAAACGGAGACCACCATGACCGAGGCGCCGCAGATCTCCGCGGGACGTCCCCAGCCTCTGGGTTCCACCGTCGTCGACGGCGGAGTGAACTTCTCCGTCTTCTCGGAACACGCCACCCGTGTCGACCTGCTGCTCTTCGACAAGTGCGACGACCCGCAGCCCTCACGGACCATCCACCTGCACCCGGACAAGCACCGCAGCTTCCACTTCTGGCACTGCCATGTCGCCGGGATCGGCGCCGGACAGGTCTACGCGTACCGGATGGACGGGCCGCGCGACACCAAGCGCACCGGCGCCCGCTTCGACCACCGCAAGGTGCTGCTCGACCCGTACGCCCGCGCCAACATCAACTCCCGCTGGAACCGCACCCTCGCGATCGGCCTCCAGGACAACGTCGAGACGTGCATGCGCAGCCTGGTCGTCGATCTGGACGACTACGACTGGGAGGGCGACCAGCCGCTGCGCACGCCGATGGAGGACACGGTCATCTACGAGATGCACGTGCGCGGTCTGACGGCGTCGCCCACGTCACGGGCGGCCGCCCCGGGGACGTTCTCCGCGGTCGTCGAGAAGATCCCGCACCTCAAGCGCCTCGGAGTGACGGCCGTGGAGCTGCTGCCCGTCTTCGACTTCGACGAGACGCACGTCCTGCGCACCGGGCCGGACGGCACCCCGCTGCACAACTACTGGGGCTACGACCCGTACGGCTTCTTCGCGCCGCACACCGGCTACTGCACCTCGCCCCATCTGAACACCCACATAGCGGAGTTCAGGGACATGGTGAAGGCGCTGCACCGGGCCGGCATCGAGGTGATCCTCGACGTCGTCTTCAACCACACCAGCGAGGGCAACGAGTTCGGCCCGACCATCAGCTTCCGCGGCCAGGCCAACGAGGCGTACTACCACCTGTGGCCGCAGGACCGCACCCACTACATGGACTTCACCGGGTGCGGCAACGCGGTCAACGCCAACCACCCCTTCGTCGCCAAGTTCATCATCGAGTCCCTGGAGTACTGGGTCACCGAGCACCACATCGACGGCTTCCGCTTCGACCTCGCCTCCGAGCTGTCGCGCGGCGACCAGGGCTACGAGATGGCGGTGCCGCCGGTGCTGTGGGCGATCGAGCTGTCCAAGGTGCTCGCCGAGACGAAGATCATCGCCGAGCCGTGGGACGGCGGCGGCCTCTACCAGGTGGGCCGCTTCCCCGGGAAGCGCTGGGCCCAGTGGAACGGCCCGTTCCGTGACGACGTACGACGCTTCGTGCGCGGCGACGCCGGGGTCGTCGGCGACCTCGCCAAGCGGCTCGGCGGCTCCGAGGACCTGTTCGGACCGCAGAAGGAACTGCCCACCAACAGCATCAACTTCGTCACCTGCCACGACGGCTTCACCCTCAACGACCTGGTGAGCTACGACCACAAGCACAACTACGCCAACGGAGAGGCCGACACCGACGGCGCGGGCGAGAACTACAGCTGGAACTGCGGGGCCGAGGGCCCCAGCGACGACCCCGAGGTGGAGCGCCTGCGGGTGCGGCAGATCAAGAACCTGCTGTCCGTGCTGATGCTCAGCAGGGGCGTGCCGATGCTGCTCGCGGGCGACGAGTTCCGCAACAGCCAAAGCGGCAACAACAACGCGTACTGCCAGGACAACCCGACGTCCTGGCTCGACTGGGACCAGGCCGAGAAGGAGGAGGAGACCTTCGCGTTCGTGCGGCGGCTGATCGGGCTGCGCCGCCGCTACCGCACCTTCCGCGCGCCCCACTTCTACACCGGGCGGCTCAACTCCCGCCAGCTGCCGGACATCACCTGGCACGGCACCCGGCTGGAGCAGCCCGGCTGGGAGGACACCAACGCCCGCGTCCTGGCCTGCACGCTCGGCGGGTTCGACGGCGATCCCGACCTGCATCTCATCCTGAACATGTACCACTTGGGCCTTGACTTCGAACTGCCGCTCATTCGCGGCCACCGCTGGCACCGCGTCCTGGACACCGCCCAGGCCGGCCCGCGCGACCTGCTTCCGGCCGGCCATGAGGAGCCCCACGACGACCACACCTTCCATGCCCACGGCCGCAGCGTCGTGCTGCTCGCGGCCCTGTCTGACGCGAAGGACTATCCCCGATGAGTGGATCCGCAGCACGTCGCCGCACGTTCTCCGACACGCTCGCCGGTTACGTCACCTACTTCAGCCCCACCGGCCGCCGGTTCGGTCTGCGCACCTCGGACGACCGTGAGTTCACCGTCCACCTGCCCCGCAACGTCGCCTCGCGCATCGTGCGCAACCTCGGCGACCCCTACCGCGACACCACCGAAGCCACCCTGGACATGCTCGCCGAGGGCCGCTACGTCTTCGCGTACGGCATCTGCTACGAGTGGGAGAACGGCGAGCGGTTCGAGGCCAAGGAGATCACCTTCCCCGAGGAGCACCGCGGCGCCTATGTCTTCGAGCACCCGGCGTGGTGGGTGCAGCAGGCCGCGGCCATCGCCGACTTCTATCTGCGCGGCCACTTCCCCGACGGCGTCTGCGACTGGCGCAGGTTCCGCACCAACCTGACCCTGCACGGCACGCATCTGCCCGACTTCGACGGCGCGGACGTGCGCCAGGAGACCGACACCATCTCCCGGCTGGTCTACGGCCTGTCGACCGCCTACCTGCTGACCGGCGAGGACCGGTTCCTGGACGCGGCCGAGTCGGGCACGGAGTATCTGCGCGAGCACATGCGGGTCGCCGACGCCCGGGACGGGTTCGCCTACTGGTACCACGGCATCGACGTCACCCCGGGCGGCCAGCGCAAGGTCTACGCCTCGGAGTTCGGCGACGACGTCGACGCGATCCCGATGTACGAGCAGATCTACGCGCTCGCCGGTCCGACCCAGACGTACCGGATCACCGGCGACCCGCGGATCCTGGAGGACATCGACCGCACGGTCGCCCTGTTCGAGCAGTTCTTCCGGGACCGGGAGCAGGGCGGGTTCTTCTCGCACCTGGACCCGATCACGCTGGACCCGCACGCCGACGCGCTCGGGCCCAACCGGTCGCGCAAGAACTGGAACTCGATCGGCGACCACGCCCCGGCCTACCTGATCAACGCGTATCTGGCCACCGGGCGCGCGGACTTCGCGCGGCTGCTGGAGGAGACCGCCGACACCATCGTCGAGCACTTCCCCGACGAGCCGCACAGCCCGTTCGTGCAGGAGCGGTTCCACGCCGACTGGTCGCCCGACCGCACCTGGGGCTGGCAGCAGGACCGGGCCGTCGTCGGTCACAACCTCAAGATCGCCTGGAACCTGACCCGGATCAAGGCCCTGTTCGACAAGGACAGTTACGGGGCGCTCGCCGAGCGCATCGGCCAGATCATGCCCGCGGTCGGCAGCGACCAGCTGCGCGGCGGCTGGTACGACGTGGTCGAGCGCAAGGCCGACCCGGACAGCGGGATGCACCGCATGGTGTGGCACGACCGCAAGGCGTGGTGGCAGCAGGAGCAGGCGATCCTCGCCTATCTGATCCTGGCCGGCACCACCAGCGACCCGGAGCACCTGCGCCTGGCCCGTGAGGCCGCCTCGTTCCACAACGCCTTCTTCCTCGACAACGACGACGGCGGCGTGTACTTCAACGTGCAGGCCAACGGCATCCCGTACCTGCTCGGCACCGAGCGCCTCAAGGGCAGCCACTCCATGGCCGGCTACCACTCGCTGGAGCTGTGCTACCTGGCCGCGACCTACACCGGTCTGCTCATCACCAACGACACGCTCACCCTGCACTTCCGGCCGCGCCCGGACGATCTGCCCGAGCGGGTCCTGCGGGTCGCGCCCGATCTGCTGCCCGCCGGGTCGGTGGAGCTGACCGGGGTGTGGGTGGACGGCGTCCCGCACCACAACTTCGACGCCAAGGAGCTGACCGTCCGGCTGCCCGAGGGCGCCGAACCGGTGCGGGTGCGCGTCGAGCTGGAGGCCGCGCAGATGCGGCTGCGGATGCGCACCGAGTTCGACGGCGACACCGCGCACGTGCGCTGCTCGGGCGTCATCGACACCGCGGAGCTGGAGAAGTTCCGCCGCATCCTGGCCGAGGTGATGGCCGCCGAGCCGCAGCGCGTGGAGTTCCACCTGTGCGAGGTCACCGCGATGAGCCGGCCCGCCATCAACGAACTCCTCTTCCAGCGCACCAAGGCCGGGCTCGACGCCCACTTCGTCATCGTCGGCTGCGCCCTGCCCGACGTCGCGGACGCCCTGCTCGCCACCGACGCCTTCCTCCTGGAGGGCGGGGACGCGTGCGCCCATGACTGAATCGCCGACCATCCGACCTGTTCCGCACCACCCCGGGAGCACTGTGTCCTCTCCGACTCCCCTCGATGCGCCCGCCGCCCTGTCCTTCCAGGCGTACTGCGGCGATCTCTTCCGTGAACTGGCCCGCTCCGACCAGCGGCGCTGGGGCGAGGTCTATCTGCGCGGGCTGCTGTCCGTGCCGGGCCGCAAGACGCCCACCCGGATCTCCGAGCACGTGCTCGGGCGGCCCGCCGTGCAGCAGCTCCAGCAGTTCGTGCACCAGAGCCCGTGGGAGTGCGCCCCGGTGCGGCGCCAGACGGCGCTGCGCCTGGCCAACGCGTTCGCCGTGGACGCCTGGTCGGTGGACGAGGTCGTCTTCGTCAAGAACGGCGACCGCTCGGTGGGCGTGGCCCGGCAGTACGCCCCGTCCCAGGAGCGCACCGTCAACTGCCAGCTCGCCTGCGCCGTCTCGCTGGTCGGCGCCGGCGGTGGGCTGCCGGTGAACTGGCGGCTGCTGCTCCCGCCCCGCTGGGACCGGGACGAGCAGTTACGCCGGGCCGCGCACCTGCCCGCGCACGAGCAGTCCAGGCCGCGCTGGCGCTATGTGCTGGAGGCCGTCGACGAGATGACCGAGGAGTGGCTGCTGGACCCGCGGCCGGTGCTCGCCGACTGGCGCCACGAGTCCGAGACCGATCCGCTGCTGAGCGGTCTGGAGGCGCGGGGCCTCGGCTATCTCGTCCAGGTCTCCCCGCGTACCGCCGTCACCATGCCGCGCCCGCACTCGGCGCTGCCCGCGGTGCGCGGCACGGTCGCCGACCTGGCCGCGCACGTGGCCCGGCGCACCGAGCGCACCCCGGTGAGCTGGCAGGACCGCACGAGCGAGCGCCGGTACCGCACGCAGTTCCTGTCCACGCCCGCGCTGCTGTGCGGGCGGCCGGCCACCGGCCGGACCGCGCCCGCGCACCGGGCGGGACCGCGCCATCTGGTCACGGACTGGCCGTTCGGGCGGCCCGAGCCGCGCGCGTACTGGCTGACGAACCTGCCGGCCCGGCGGCTGGCGGAGGCGCTGCCGCTGGCGCAGCTGCGCTCCCTGGCCGGTACGGGCCTGCGGCGGCTGCACGAGGACTTCGGGCTCGGTGACTTCGAGGGCCGTTCGTTCCGCGGCTGGCACCACCATGTGACGCTGGCGTCGGCCGCGCTCGGCTACGCGTCGCTGCGGGCGGCGGCGCCGCGGCCCGCGCGGGTGCTCAGCGGCTCCGCCGTCTGAGCGGGCCGGGCGGTCCGGGCGGTCCGGGCGGTCCGCGAGCGCTGCTCCGCGCGGCACACAGCCCCTGTCCGGTGGCGGTCCGACCGCCACCGGACAGGCGTGCGCGGAGCTACGGCGTCGCTCGCGGCGCCGGGGACGCCGCCGCCGTCCCGGTGCGGGCGGCCGTCTTCGCCCCGGCCCCCGAGCGGCTTCTGGCCCAGCCGACCTTGGTCCAGTCGATGTCGCCGAGTCCGGGGATCCCGTAGTTGGCCAGGCCCGCGCGGACCGCCATCAGCTGCGGGCGCTGGTACAGCTCGATGTCATGGCCGAGGCGCCAGATCTCGGCGTCCGCCCGGTTGTACAGCTCGGTGGCGCGCCGGGTGTCGAGGGTGCCGGCGGCCTGGCGCAGCAGGGTGTCGACGGTGGCGTCTCCGACCCTGCCGTAGTTGAGCAACGAGGCCCCGTCGTGCGGCTGTTCGTAGATCGACAGGACGCCGCTCGGGTAGGTGAGGCCGACGAAGCGGAACATGGCCAGGTCGAAGTTGCCGTGGTTCAGGTACTTCGCGGTGTAGTCGTTCGCGGGCACCTTGACGATGTCGACCTTGATTCCGGCCTGGCCGAGCATCGACTGGACGAGCTGCGAGAGGTCGAGGCCGAGGCGGGTGGTGGCCGTGCTGACGACGAACCGGAGCCGCAGCGTCCTGCCGTTCTTGGTGCGCGGCTCGCCCGGCCCGTGCTGCTTCCAGCCGGCCCGGTCCAGGATGCGGCGGGCCTCGGCGAGGTCGTGGGTGCCCCAGATGGCGGAGTGGTCGGCGTAGCCGGGCTGGTTGACCATGAAGATGTGGTTGCCGAGCAGCGGGACGCCCACCGGCAGTCCCTTGGCGGCGACGTCCGCGAGCGCCTGCCGGTCGACGGCCCGCTGGACGGCGTGCCGGACGTCGATGTCGGTCAGCGGCCCGGCGGCGCCGTTCAGCGCCACATGCACCTCGTCCCAGGAGGAGCCGATCCGGATCTCGCTGTCCCCGGCGTCCTTCAGCTGCGCGTAGTCCTCGGCGGTACCGGCGTTGACGGCGTCGATCTCGCCGTTGCGGTAGGCCTGGAGGGCGGCGCCGGGCAGCAGGGTGCGCAGCACGATCCTGTCGAGCCGGGGCCGGGTGCCCCACCACGCGGGGTCGCGCACGACGGTGGCGGTCTCGGTGGTGTCGTCGAGCGAGGCGACCTTGAACGGTCCGGCGCTGACCGGGATCCGGTCGACCCAGCCCTGGTTGAACCGGTCGGGGGTGTCGATGGCGGAGGCCGGGTACAGCGGGGTGAACAGCCGCTGCCAGTCGGTGTAGGGGGTGCGGAAGACGACCTTCACCTCGTGCGCGCCGTCGCCGCCCGCGCCCGCGCTCACCGAGGCGATCTGGTCGTAGCCGGTCGGGTCGGCGATGTGGTAGCGGCTGTCGCCGCGGCCGATGGCCCGCCACTGGGCGGCGAAGTCCGCCGCTCCCACGGGCCGCCCGTCGGACCAGCGGGCCTCGGGGTTGAGCCGGTAGAGCACCGTCTGCGGCGAGGTGTCGGTGATCTTCGCCGACAGGAGGTAGTCGGTGTCGGGGTGCGGTACCCCCCTGGCGTCGCGCCGGAAGAGGCCGGGCTCCACGAGCTGGGCGAGCTGTGAGACGCCGTCGGTGGCGCCGTCGACCTGGTGGTAGTTGAGCTGGGTGGGCCAGGCGGAGATGCCGAGGGTGAGCGTTCCGCCGTCACGCAGTCCGGTCACGGGTGCGGCGCCGATGCTCTGGGAGCCGTAGGCCGCCGCCGCGGAGCGCTGTCCGTCGGGCGGGCCGCCGGATCCGCTGCATCCCGCGAGCACGGTCGTCACGAGCAGTCCGAGAACGGCTCCGATGCTGCGTAATCGGCTCACATGTCCCCCCTGGACAAGGCAAAAGATCACCAAAAGATGCGAACTGACCTACGAATAGAGCGCGTTGAATCTACCATCGACGTGTATCGCGCTCATGAACCGTGACCGCCGCCCGCCCCCACCGAGGAGACTCATGGCCGGCCGTGCGCTCTGGCGCATCACCCACAGCGCGGCCCTCCTCCTCGTCTCGGTTCTCGTGTCGTACGTGGTGGCCTCGGCCGCGCTCAGTCCGCGCGCCCACTTCGAGAACCGCACCCCCCGCCCGCCCGCCTCGGCGGTCGACCACCAGCTCGCCGCGCTCGGCCTGGACGACAGCACTCCGGTCCTCCTCCGGTTCGGGCACTGGTCCTGGCGGGCGCTCCACGGCGACCTGGGGCGGACCATCGACGGGGAGCCGGTGAACGCGGAGTTCGGGCGGCGCGTCGGTGTCTCGGTGCGGCTGCTGCTGGCCGGGACGGTGGTGGGGACCGGGCTCGGGGTGCTCGCGGGCGTATGGGCCGCGGTCCGCAGGGGCCGCCTGCCCGACCGGGTACTGACGGTGTTCTCCTTCCTCGTCCTGTCCGTCCCCACGTTCGTGCTGGCACTGCTCCTCAAGGACGGCGCGCTCTCCTTCAACGACAGCGTCGGACACACGGTGATCCGTTACACCGGCGAGACGACGCCCGGCCACCGGGGCGCCTGGCCGTCCGGGCCGGCCGACCGGGCGTCCCATCTGGTGCTCCCGGCCGCCACGGTGGCGCTCGGCGCCATCGCCTCCTACAGCCGCTACCAACGGGCGGCGACCCTGGACGTGCTCGCCGCCGACCATCTGCGCACCGCGCAGGCCAAGGGCCTCACGCCCGGCCGGGCGCTGCTGCGCCACGGGCTGCGGGTGTCGCTGGTCCCGATGACGACGTTCTTCTCGTTCGGCTTCCTCGCCCTGTTCACCGGTTCGGTCTTCGCGGAGCAGATCTACTGCTGGCCGGGCGTCGGCAGCTGGTTCCTGGCGGCGGCGCAGGAGGGCGACGTCAACTCGGTCGTCGCGGTCTGCCTGTTCTCGGCCGTGACGGTGCTGCTCGCCGGGCTGCTCGCCGACGCGCTGCTGCTGGTGCTCGACCCGCGGGTGCGCCGGTGAGAATCCTCCCGTCGCGGCACGGGCCGGGCGCGCTGCTGGGCCTCGTACTGATCGCGCTGCTGTGCGCGTACGCGGCCGCCGGACCGTACGTGTCCCCGTCCTCGCCCACCGACATCGACTACGGGGCGCTCAGCGCGCCGCCGGGCGCCCGGCACTGGTTCGGCACCAACCGGATCGGCCAGGACGTGTTCGCGCAGACCGCGCGCGGGCTCCAGAAGTCGCTGCTGATCGGGCTGTTCGTCGCGCTGGCGGGCACGGCCTTCGCTGCGGTGGCCGGCACCTGCGCCGGGTACTTCGGCGGCTGGACCGACCGGGCCGTCACCTTCCTGGTGGACCTGTTCCTGGTGGTCCCGGGCTTTCTCGTGCTGGTCGTGGTGGCGCCCGCGCTGCGCGGGGCGGGCTGGGTGGCCTACGCGGGGGCGCTGGCCGCGCTCGGCTGGATGCTCACGGCGCGGGCGGTCCGCGCGACGGCGCTCTCGCTGCGCGAGCGGCCCTATGTGACGGCGGCCCGGCACATGGGCGTCCACCCCCTGCGCATCGTCCGCCGCCACATCCTGCCGCACATGACCTCGTTCCTGATCACCCATGGAACGATCGCCACGGCCGGGGCGGTGATCAGCGAGGCGGGCCTGTCGTACTTCGGCTTCGGCGTCCAGCCGCCCGACGTGTCCCTGGGCACGCTGATCGCCGACAGCACGGAGGTCGCGCTCACCTATCCGTGGATGTTCTTCTTCCCCACCGGCATGCTGCTCTGCTTCGTCCTGGCGGTGAACCTGGTCGGCGAGGGGCTGCGCGACGCGCTCGACCCGAGGACCGCCCGCACCGAGGTCCCGGCATGAGTACGGTGCTCGAACTGAGCGGGCTGCACGTGGAGTTCGGGCCGGGCCGCGCCGCCCTGCGCGGTGTCGACCTGGCCCTGGAGCGCGGCGAGGTGCTCGGCCTCGTCGGCGAGTCCGGCGCGGGCAAGACCCTCACCGCGCTCGCGGCGCTCGGGCTGCTGCCGCGCGAGGCGGCGGTGCGCGGTTCGGTGCGGCTGCTCGGCACCGAACTGGTCGGCCTCCCGGTGCGCGACCTGGCGCGGCTGCGCGGCCGGCGGATCGCCATGGTGTTCCAGGACCCGCTGGCCGCGTTCACCCCGGTGCACCGGATCGGCGACCAGATCGGCGAGGTGCTGCGCATCCACGAACGGCCGCGCCCCACCCGGCGCTCGGCACGGCGGCGGGCCGTGGAACTGCTCACCGGGCTGCGCGTGCCCGAGCCGGAGCGGGTGGCGCGCGCCTATCCGCACGAACTCTCCGGCGGGCTGCGCCAGCGCGCCATGATCGCGATGGCGGTCGCGGGCCGGCCGGACGTCATCGTCGCCGACGAACCGACCAGTTCCCTGGACGTCAGTGTGCAGGCGGAGATCCTGACCGCGCTCCAGGACGCGCGGGCGGCGACCGGTGCGGCGCTGCTGCTGGTCAGCCATGACCTCGGGGTGGTGGCGGGCGCCGCCGACCGGGTGGCGGTGATGTACGCGGGGCGGGTGGTGGAGACGGCTCCCACGCGCGAGCTGTTCGCCGCGCCCCGGATGCCGTACACCGTGGGGCTGCTCGCCGCGGCCCCGCGGCTGGACGCGGCCCACGCGCTGACCCAGATACCGGGGACGCCCCCGCCGCCGGGGGAAGCCGTCGCGGGCTGCGCGTTCGCGCCGCGCTGCCCGGTGGCCGCCCCCGAGTGCGCGCGCACCGCCCCCGGGCTCGAACCGCTCGTGGAACAACGTGGTTCGGCCACGCATCTGGTGGCCTGTCTGCGCCCGCGTGTCACGGCCTCGCGCGGCGCGGCGGACCTCTATCCCGCCTCGCCCCCGCCCCCGCCCCGGCCCCGCTCCGCCGTCCCGGCCCTGCGGGTCACCGCCCTGCGCGCCGACCACCGCTCCCACCGCGCGGTCCACCACGTCGATCTGGAGGTCCGGCGCAGCGAGACCGTCGCGCTGGTCGGTGAGTCCGGCGCGGGCAAGTCGACGACACTGGACCGGATCATCGCGCTCACCGCGCCCGAGTCGGGCCGCGTCGAGGTCCTGGGCCAGGACACGGCGGCTCTGACCCGGGCCGCGGCGCGGGGGCTGCGCGGCCGGGTGCAGCTCGTGCTCCAGGACTGCGCGGCGAGCCTGGACCCGCGGATGACCGTCGCGCGGATCGTCGCCGAGCCGATGGAGGCGCTGCGCACCCCGGCACCGCGGGTGGCCGCCCGCACCCGTGAGCTGCTGGCCCAGATGGAGCTGGACCCGGCGACCGCCGGACGCCGTCCGCACCAGCTCTCCGGGGGACAGCTCCAGCGGGTCGCCCTGGCCCGCGCGCTCGCAGTCCGTCCCGAACTGCTGCTGCTGGACGAGCCGGTGTCGGCGCTGGACGTGTCGGTGCAGGCCGGGATCATCGCCCTGCTGCGCCGGGTGACGGCGGCGCCGGGGAGTCCGGCGTGTCTGCTGGTCTCGCACGACCTCGCGGTCGTACGGCAGCTCGCGGACCGGGTGGTGGTGATGTACGGCGGGCGCACGGTGGAGTCCGGGACGGTCGGCGCGGTGTTCGACCGGCCCCGGCACCCCTACACCCGCGCGCTGCTGTCGGCCGTGCCCGCGCCCGTGCCGCGCGCGGGCCCCGGCCGGACCGGGGGACCGGAGCCGACGGGGCTGCCAGGGCCTGCGGCGGTGGACGCCGATGTGTCGGCCGGCTGCGCCTTCCGCGGCCGCTGCCCCGTCCACCGGCGGCTGCCGCCGGAGCACCGTCTGCTGTGCGAGCGCGATCTGCCCGCGCCCGCGGAGGACGGCGCGGCCTGCCACTTCCCGTACCCGGACGAGGGGGCGCCCCTCCACGGCCGTACGGCCTCGAAGGGGCGCCCCCCGGCGCAGTGAGCCGTGGTGGGGGCGCTCAACGCGCCGCCACGGCCTCCGCGTAGACCTCCATGGTGCGTTCGGCGGCCCGGTGCCACGAGAAGTGCTCCACGGCCCTCCGTCGGCCCGCGGCGCCGAACCGCCCGGCGCGCGCCGGGTCGGCGATCAGCTCGCCGATCGTGAGGCCGAGCTGCCCGGCGAACTTCTCCGGGTCGGCCGGTTCGCCGGTGGCGTCGGTCCTGGCCTCGAAGGGGACCAGCGTGCCGGTCTCCCCGTCGGCGACGACCTCGGGGATGCCTCCGACGGCCGACGCCACGACCGCCGTGCCGCAGGCCATCGCCTCCAGGTTCACGATGCCCATCGGCTCGTACACCGAGGGGCACACGAACACGGTGGCGTGGGTGAGCAGTTGGCGCACGGACGTGGCATCCAGCATCCCGTCGATACGGAACACCCCGTCGCGCACGGTGCGCAGTTCCTCGACGAGTGCCGCCACCTCGGCGGCGATGCGCGGGGTGTCCGGCTGTCCGCAGCACAGCACGAGCTGCGCCTCGGGCGGCAGGCCGAACGCGGCGCGCAGCAGGTGCGGCAGCCCCTTCTGCCGGGTGACGCGGCCGACGAACAGCACATAGGGCCGCTCGGGGTCGATGCCGTGCCGGTGCAGCGCGTCGGTGCGCGGGTCGGCGCGGTACGCGTCCGCGTCGATGCCGTTGTGGATGACCCGCACCCGGTCCGGCGAGACCTCCGGGTAGACCCGCAGGACGTCCTCGCGCATCGCCGCGGAGACGGCGACGACACGGTCGGCGGCGGTGACGGCCGTGCGCTCCATCCAGCTCGACAGCGCGTAGCCGCCCCCCAGTTGCTCGGCCTTCCAGGGCCGCAGCGGCTCCAGGCTGTGCATCGTCATGACATGGGCCGGCCCGTGCAGGGTCCGGGCGAGATGACCCGCCATGTTGGCGTACCAGGTGTGACTGTGCACGACTCCCGCACCGGCACAGTCCCGCGCCATGGCCAGGTCCGCGCCGAGGAACCCGAGGGCCGCGTCGGCCGCGGTGAGCCGGGTGTCGGTCGCGTAGGCCGTGACGCCGTTCTCCTGCCGGGGCTCCCCCAGGCAGCGCACTCGTACGTCCGTGAGCTCCCGCAGGCCGCGGGACAGCTCGGCCACGTGGACCCCCGCGCCGCCGTAGACGGCGGGCGGGTATTCGCGGGTGAGCAGGTCCACCCGGAGCGGGACCGGGCCATCAGCAGCAGGTGCCCTCAATGGTCGCCTCCTTGCTGATCGGTTCCGACCGTCCGGGTCCGGCCGTCTCGGCGAAGCAGCCGACGGCCGCGACTCCCCCCACGCACAGGACAAGGAGGAGTGACAAAAGACTCTTCCGCATCTCGTAGCCCCCCAATCGTCACGCTCTCAGTCGAGTTGACACCCTGAGTCAAGTCTGAGTCACTTTTTTAGTCAAGTAATAAGACAGCAAAGCCCGCTGGCCTTTACCGGCCAACTCCGGACTTGCCTAAGAAGCGGAGGACTTCTCAAAGAGCACTGGGCTTCGCAGAGTCACGCTGGTAACTTTGCGTTGTCACACACGTAGTCATGAACTCCGGAAGGAGTCCCCATGGATCACACCAAGGCGGAACGGGCAGAGGGCCTTGGGGGCCGCATAAGGACCCTTCGGATACGGCGCGGGCTCAAGCAGCAGGATCTGGCCTCGGCGGAAGCCTCCACGAGCTACATCTCGCTGATCGAGTCGGGCAAGCGGGTGCCGTCCTCTCCGGTGCTGGCCACCATCGCGGAGAAGCTCGGCACCTCCCCCGAGTACCTGCTGACCGGTATCGACGACCACCGCGCCGAGGAGTACCGGCTGAAGCTCGCCTTCGCCGAGATGGCGCTGCGCAACGGAGACAACGGTGAGGCCCTCCAGTCCTTCGGTGAACTGCTCTCCCACCGCTCCGCGCTGGACGGCTCCATGATCCGGCGCGCCCTCATCGGCCAGGCCGCCGCGCTGGAGAAGACGGGCCGCCTGGAGGCCGCCATCTCCGTCCTGGACGACCTGCACCGCGACCCCGCCATCGCCGTCGGCTCCGACGAGTGGTGCCGTATCGCGGTCGCCCTGTGCCGCTGCTACCGCGACGCCGGGGACATCGCGCTCAGCATCGACATCGGGGAGCGGGCGGTGGCCCAGCTCGACGGGCTCGGCCTGGAGACCACGATGGACCACATCCAGCTCGGCGTCACCCTCATGGGCTCGTACCACACCCGGGGCGACCTGACCCGGGCCCAGCTCCTCGGCGAGCGGCTGCTGCCCGCCGCCGAGACCCAGGGCTCCCACGGGGCCCGGGGCGCCGTCTACTGGAACGCGGGCCTGGTGGCCGGCTCCCAGGGCCGGCTGAGCGAGGCCATCGCGCTGACCGAACGGGCGCTCGCGATGATGGCCGAGGGCGACAACGCGCGCCACGCGGCCATGCTCCGGATGAACTACGGCTCCATGCTGCTCCAGTTGGACCCACCCCATCCCGAACGCGCCCTGGAGCTGCTGGAGTCGGCGCAGGAGGCGCTGGCCGAGGTCGGCAGCGCCAGCGAGCTGTCCCGCTGCGAGCTGAACCTGGCCAACGCGGAGAAGCAGCTCGGCCACTGGGACGCGGCCGCCGCCCACGCCGAGCGCGCGCTCGGGCTGCTCGGCGCCGACTCCCGGGTGCTGTCCGCGCTGGCCCGGACGTACCTCGCCGAGATCCACCTGCTGCGCAACTCCCCCGACGAGGCCGTGCAGCACCTCCACTCGGCCGCCCGCCAGTTGCGGCAGCAGCCCGCCTCGCACGACGCCGCGCAGACCTGGCGCCACATCGGGGACCTGTGGCGCCAGGGCGGTGAGCAGGACGAGGCCCTGAAGGCCTACGACATGGCGCTCACCGCCGCGGGACTGGCCCGCACCCGCGCCCCGGAGGCCGCGCTCATCGACCGGCGCTGACCACCACGTCCACCACCCGGTCCCGCAGCCGCCCCATCGCCGCGACCGTCCCCGCCTCCACGTTCACCCGGACGACGGGGCCGGTCCCGGGGGCGCGCACGTTGAACCACGAGCCGTCGGGCAGTTCGCCGGTCACCCCGTCGAGGTGGTCGAGCGCCGTGCCCTGCGCGGCGAAGTGCCGCACCACACGTTGCAGGGCGGCCAGCGGATCGGGCACCCGGACGTCGACGGGCCCCGAGGAGGCGTACCGGTCGTGCCGGGCCGCCAGCTCGGACAGCTCGCAGGCCGTGTCGCCGAGTTCGGCCAGCAGGTGCAGCGCGGCCAGCATGCCCGTGTCGGCGTACCAGAAGTCCCGGAAGTAGTAGTGGCCGCAGTGCGCGCCGCCGAACGCCGCGTCCTGCTCGGCCATCAGCGCCTTGATGGCCGCCGGGCCGGTGCGCGAGCGGACCGGGATACCGCCCGCCTCCTTGATGGCGTCGATGGCGGAGGTGGCGGTGACCAGGTCGTGGACCACGGCGGCGCCCGGCCGGCGGGCCAGTTCCCGCCCGGCCACCAGCGCGATCACCGCGGCGGGCGGCACCACGGCGCCGCGCTCGTCCACGGCGAGCAGCCGGTCGCCGTCCCCGTCGAAGGCAAGACCCACGTCGGCGCCCGACTCCCGTACCACGTCCCGCAGCGCGCTCACGTCCGCGAGGTCCGGCGCGCCGAAGGGGAAGGTCCCGTCCAGCTCGAAGCGCAGCGGCACCAGTTCGATCGAGGGATGACCGAGGACCAGGGGCGCCGTCAGCCCCGCCATCCCGTTCCCGGCGTCGACGACGACCTTCAGCGGGCGGATGTCCGAGAGGTCCACGAGCGAGCGCAGATGCGCGGCGTAGTCGTCCACGGCGCGGCCGGGCAGCACCGAGCCGGGGCGGTCGGTCAGCGGCGGGCGCGGCTCGCGCAGCCGACGGCGCAGCAGTTCCATGCCGGTGCCCTCGTCCAGGTCGGCGGCCCCGGCCCGGCACAGCCGGATCCCGTTGTACGCGGCGGGGGCGCGGCCCGCCGTGATCATGGCGCCGGGGACGTCCAGACGGCCCGAGACGTAGTACAGGCAGTCGGTGGAGCCGAGGCCCGCGTCCAGCACGTCGGCGCCCTGGTCCAGGACGCCCTGGGCGAACGCGTCGGCGAGCACCGGCGAGGACTGCCGCGCGTCGTGCGCGACGGCGACGGTGTCCGCGCCGGTCAGCTCGGTGAAGGCGGCACCGGCCCGGTAGGCGAGCCCGGGGTCGACCTCGGCCCGGAACAGGCCCCTGATGTCGTACGGGGTGACGATCCGGTCGTACAGGTCGTCCTCGGTTCCAGCGGGTTCAGTGGTCATCGAGGTCGTCCTCCTCAAGGTCGTGAGCGGCGCCCCCGGCCGGCTCCAGCCACACCACCGCGAGCGGCGGCAGGGTGAGGGCGGCACTGCGCGTCCGCCCGTGCCAGGGGGTCCGCCCGGCCCGGATCACCCGGTCGTTGCCCACCCCGCTGCCGCCGTACGCCTCGTCGTCGGTGTTCAGGACCTCCCGCCACACCGGGGCGTCCGGCAGCCCGACGCGGTAGCCGGTGCGCACCACGGGCGAGAAGTTGGCGACCGCGACGAGCGGGCGGCCCGCCGCGTCCCGGCGGACGAAGGACAGCACATTGGCCTCGGCGTGCGAGGCGTCGATCCAGGAGAAGCCGGCCGGGTCGGAGTCCAGCTCCCACAGGGCGGGCGTGGCGCGGTAGCGGGCGTTGAGGTCGCCGACCAGGGTGCGCACGCCCCGGTGGTCGGCGTGCGAGGGCCAGCCCTCGTCGAGCACCCACCACTGCGGGCCCGCGTCGTGGTCGAACTCCTCGCCCTGCGCGAACTCCTGGCCCATGAACAGGAGTTGCTTGCCGGGGTGGGCCCACATGTAGGCGTACAGGGCGCGCAGGGTCGCGCGCCGCCGCCACCAGTCGCCCGGCAGCTTCGACACCAGGGCGCCCTTGCCGTGCACGACCTCGTCGTGGGACAGCGGCAGCAGATAGTGCTCGCTGTGGGCGTAGACCAGGGAGAAGGTGATCTCGTCGTGGTGCCAGGCGCGGTGCACCGGGTCGCGGGCCAGGTAGTCCAGCGTGTCGTGCATCCAGCCCAGGTTCCACTTGAGGTCGAAGCCGAGGCCGCCGAAGCCGTCGTCGCCGGTCTCGTAGGTGGGCCGGGTCACGCCGGGCCAGGCCGTGGACTCCTCGGCGATGGTCAGCGCGCCGGGCGCGGTGCGCCGCACGGTGTCGGTCAGTTCCTGGAGGAAGGCGACCGCGTCCAGATTCTGGTGGCCGCCGTGCTCGTTGGGGCTCCAGGCGCCGTCCGGGCGGGAGTAGTCGAGGTAGAGCATGGAGGCGACGGCGTCCACGCGCAGCGCGTCCACATGGAACTCCGTGCACCAGTGGACGGCGCTGGCGACGAGGAAGTTGCGCACCTCGCGGCGCCCGTGGTCGAACTCCAGGGTGCCCCAGTCGGGGTGGTGCGCGCGGCGCGGGTCGGCCGGCTCGTACAGCGGTTCGCCGTCGAAGCGGGCCAGCGCGAAGTCGTCCTTCGGGAAGTGCGCGGGCACCCAGTCGAGGATCACCCCGATGCCCGCCGCGTGCAGGGAGTCGATCAGGTACCGGAAGTCGTCGGGTCCGCCCAGCCGGGAGGTGGGCGCGAAGAAGCCGGTGACCTGGTAGCCCCAGGAGCCGCCGAAGGGGTACTCCATGACGGGCATGAACTCGACGTGGGTGAAGCCCAGTTCCGTCACGTACGCGGGCAGTTCCTCGGCGAGCTGCCGGTAGCCGAGGCCGGGCCGCCAGGACGGCAGGTGCACCTCGTACACGGACATCGGGCGGCCGTGGCAGTCCTCGCCGCCGCGGGTCGCCATCCAGGCGGCGTCGCCCCAGGCGTAGGCCGAGGTGTGCACGACGGAGGCGGTGGCGGGCGGTGTCTCGGCGGCGCGGGCCAGCGGGTCCGCCTTCTGGAGCAGGCGCCCGTCGCGGGTGTGGATCTCGTACTTGTAGCGAGTGCCCGCGCCGACGTCCGGCACGAACAGCTCCCACACACCGCTGGCGCCGAGCGAGCGCATCGGGTGCTCGGCGCCCCAGCCGTTGAAGTCGCCGATGACGCGCACGCCCTGGGCGTGGGGCGCCCACACGGCGAAGGAGGTGCCGGTGACGCCGTCCAGGGTGCGCACATGGGAGCCGAGGACCCGCCACAGCAGTTCATGGCGGCCCTCGGAGACGAGGTGCAGGTCGATGGCGCCGAGGGTGGGCGGGAAGCGGTAGCCGTCGTGGTGGATCCGCTCGACGCCGTCGTCGTACGTGACCAGGAGGTGGTGGCCGGCCGCCGTGCCGGGGAGGGTTCCGGTGAACAACCCGTCGCGCTCGTGGGTCAGCCGGGTCCGCTCGCCCGAGGGGCGGACGGCCACGACGGCGCGCGCCAGGGGCTTCAGGGCGCGCACGACGGTGTGGCCGTCGGCTGTGGGGTGGGCGCCGAGGAAGCTGTGCGGGTCGTGGTGGGCGCCGACGAGGATGCGGTCCAGGTCGGCGTCCGGGTGGGGGGCGGTCACGGGCAACGTCGCGGTCCTCTCGTGCGGGGTCCCGCCCCGCGCCGGGAGACGCTCCGGCGCGGGGCGGGCACGGGTCGGGGGTGGTGCGGTCGGAGTGGTGGCGGGCGTGGGTGCCGCGCGCCCCCGTCGCGCGCGGCCGTCCACTGCGGCGCCCTGCGGCGCCGTCCGGTCAGGTACGGGCCAGCCGGTGCACCGCCTCCAGGGGGATCGGCAGCCAGTCGGGGCGGTGCCGGGACTCGTAGACGGCCTCGTAGACGGCCTTGTCCGCCTCGAAGGCCCGCAGCGGGAGCGGGTGGCAGTGCGGATCCGTGCCGCCCGTCTCCGCGTAGCCCGCGACGAACGCGCGCCGGTTGCGCGCGGCCCACGCCCGCGCCCGGCGGACCCGGCGCAGCCGGGCGCCGGGCGCCTCGTCCAGGTCGCGTTCCCGCAGGGTCCGCAGGCCCGCCTGGGCGGCGTAGTCGAAGGAGCGGAGCATCCCGGCCACGTCCCGCAGCACCGGTTGCGGCGCGCCGCGTTCGGCGGCCGGGCGGGCCGGTTCGCCCTCGAAGTCGACCAGGTGCCAGCCGGCCGGGGTGGGCAGTGCCTGGCCCAGGTGCAGATCGCCGTGGACCCGCTGGGCGAGGACCGCGCAGCCGCGCGCGCCCGCCCGCGCGTAGTCCTCGTAGAGCCGGACGAGCCCGCCGCGGTGCCGGGCCAGACCCGGCACCTCCAGGACGGCCGTCTCCAGGCGCCCGGTCATCTCGGCGGCCTGGCGCGCGATGTCCTGCGCGGTGAGCCGCACCCGCGGGAAGGCGTCGGCGAGCGCCGTGTGCACCTCGGCGACGGCCGTGCCCAGGGCGCGGGCGTGCGCGGTGAAGCCGCCGGTGGCCGGGACGGCGGGACAGGTGCCGTCCACGCAGTCGGCGACCTGGCGCACGGCGGCCTGCCAGCCGTCGCCCTCGGCCGGCAGCAGGTCCTCCATCAGCCCGAGGACCAGTGCGCTGCCGCCGCTGAGCAGGGTGCCGTGCAGCCGCGGGGTGCGGGCGCAGCGCGCGTCGGTGAGCGCGCGCAGCGTCTCGACCTCCAGGTGCGGGCCGGGTTCGGGGCGCCGGTAGAGCTTGAGCAGCAGCCGGTCCCCGTAGGCGACGGCGCTGTTGCTCTGGTCGGCGGTCAGCGGCCGGGGCACGAGGCCCACCGGCAGCGGCAGCGGCGTGGTCCGCTCCATGCGCAGCCCGTCGCCGCCGCCGTGCGCAAGGTGGCGCAGCAGCACCCCCATGAGCGCGGCGTCCTCGGTGGCCTCGTACAGCGTCCAGCCGCGCCACTCCCCCTCCGGCACCCGGCCGATGGCGGCGTCCGCGAGCCGCCGGGGCAGTTCGGGGCGCAGCCCGAGCAGGACCTGGTACAGCTGTCCGGCGGCGGTGCGCAGGACGGCGTGCACCAGGGCGGGCGCCTGCTCGCGTACGACGTCGGCCACGACCGGTGTGAGCGGGCCGGCGGGTCCGGCTCCGGCCGCGTACCAGCGGCGGGTGCGCAGCCAGGGGTCGAGCAGTCCCAGCAGCGGGTCGACGGGCCGGCGCTGCCCGACGTCCACCCAGGCGACCGTCATGGCTCCTCCCCGACGGGCACCAGCAGATGGGCCGGGGAACGGCCCGGCACCAGATGGAAGTACGTCTCCGGGCGCCAGGAGTGGACCTCGCCGGTCAGCACGTCGCGCAGCTTCAGCGAGCCGTCGTCGGGCAGGCCGAGGGCGGCCAGGTCGAAGGTGACGGTGCCCTCGGCCGGCAGGTGCGCATCGAGGTTGACGACGGCGAGGACCGTGTCGAGGGAGCCGTCGGGCAGCCGCACCTGCTTGGAGTAGGCGATGACCTGGGGGTGCGGGACGCCGTGGAAGCGGAGGTTGCGCAGCTCCTGGAGGGCGGGGTGGGCGCGGCGCAGCTCGTTGAGGCGGGTCAGCAGCGGGGCGATGGAGCGGCCCTCGGCCTCGGCGGCGGCCCAGTCGCGCGGGCGCAGCTCGTACTTCTCGGAGTTCCTGTAGTCCTCGGTGCCCGGTTCCAGGGCCTCGTTCTCGCACAGTTCGTAGCCCGCGTACACGCCCCAGGCCGGGGCGAGCGTCGCGGCGAGCACGGCGCGGGTCTCGAAGGCGGGCCGGTCGCCCTCCTGGAGGTAGGCGTGCAGGATGTCCGGGGTGTTCACGAAGAGGTTGGGCCGCAGGAAGTCGGCGCTCTCGTGGGCGAGTTCGCTCGCGTACTCGGTCAGCTCCTCCTTCTCGTTCTTCCAGGTGAAGTACGTGTACGACTGCTGGAAGCCGGCCTGGGCGAGGGCGTGCACCATGGCGCGCCGGGTGAACGCCTCGGCGAGGAACACCACATCGGGGTCGCGTCCGTTGATCTCCGCGATCACCCGCTGCCAGAAGCCGACCGGCTTGGTGTGCGGGTTGTCGACGCGGAAGATCCGCACGCCCTGGTCCATCCAGAAGCGCAGCAGCCGTACGCTCTCGGCGACCAGTCCCTCGAAGTCCCGGTCGAAGGCGAGGGGATGGATGTCCTCGTACTTCTTGGGCGGGTTCTCGGCGGTGGTGACGGAGCCGTCGGCGCGCTGGGTGAACCACTCGGGGTGCTCGGTCAGCCAGGGGTGGTCGGGCGAGCACTGGAGGGCGAAGTCCAGGGCGACGTCGAGGCCGAGTTCCCCGGCGCGGGCCACGAAGCGGCGGAAGTCGTCGAGGGTGCCCAGGTCGGGGTGGACGGCGTCGTGGCCGCCCTCGGCCGAGCCGATCGCCCAGGGCGAGCCGACGTCGTGCGCGGCGGCGGTGAGCGCGTTGTCCGGGCCCTTGCGGTGGGTACGGCCGATGGGGTGGACCGGTGGCAGGTACACCACGTCGAAGCCCATCGCGGCGATCGCGGGCAGCCGCAGCGCCGCCGTCTCGAAGGTCCCGCTGACCGGCGGTGCGCCGTCGGCGGTGCGGGCGCCCTCGGAGCGCGGGAACATCTCGTACCAGGCGCCGACCAGGGCCCGGCGCCCCTCGACGAGCAGGGGCAGCGGCCAGGAGACGGTGACCAGTTCGCGCAGCGGGTGCCGGCGCAGCGCGGCGGCCGCCTCGGGGGCCTCGGCCGCGGCGAGCCGGCAGGCGAGCGGGCTCGCCTCGTCGCGCAGCGCCCGCGCCACCGCGGTCACCGCCTCGCGGCAGGCGGTGTCCGGGATGCCGAAGGCGGCCCGCTCGTACAGCAGCGCGCCCTCGGCGAGCGTCAGTTCGACGTCGACCCCGGCGGGGACCTTCAGGGCGGCGTCGCGGCGCCAGGTGGCGACGGGGTCGGCCCACGCCTCGACGGTGTACGTCCACCGGCCCGGCTCGCCGAGCACGACGGTGGCCTCCCACCGGTCGGCGTCCGCGTCGGCCAGCGTCATCGGCGTCCACGCCCCGGGCCGCCCCTTCGAGTCCCGCAGCACGACGTTGGCGCCGATCTCGCCCGAGCCCTCGCGGAACACGGTGGCGCCGACGGTGAGCGTCTCCCCCGCGACGCCCTTGGCGGCGACGGCGCCGCCGCGCACCTGGGGGCGGACGTCGCGGATCGGGATGCGGTCGGCGACGGGCACCCGGGCGCCCGGGTCCATGACGGCGGTCATCGGGCACCTCCGAGGGCCGCGGTCCGCACACCGCCGCGCGAGCGGGCGGCCCGGTCCCGGTCCCGGTCGGCGATCAGGTCGATGATCGTCCGGGCGAACAGGTGGCAGTGCGCCCCGGTGCGCCCGGTGACCAGGTCGTCGTCGACGACGACGTCCTCGTCCACGTACAGGCCGCCCATGTTGCGCAGGTCGCCCAGCAGGTTGTTGTGGACGACGGCCCGGCGCCCGCGCACCAGGTGGGGCACCGGGGCGGTGAGCCACATGCCGTGGCAGATGATGCCCTTGACGATGGCCGGGTCCTGGAAGGCGCGGCGCAGGAACCGTACGGCGGGCGGGAGTTCGGCCGGGTCCTCGGTGTAGCGCAGCCGGTCGGAGACCATCCCGGAGGGGACGATCACCGCGGAGTACTCCTTGAGCGCGAACTCGTCGACGTCCTCGAAGGACTCGCGCACGACGAACGGCATCCGGTGCTCGTGCCCCTGGAAGGTGATCTCGTCCTGGCCCCACATCCGGGACAGGAAGTGCACCTCGGCGCCTTCCTCGGGGAAGCGGTGCTGGTAGTAGAGGATCTCGGGCTCGTAGAAGTCGCTCTCCAGCAGGATCGCGATCTTGTGTCCGGTCAGTCGCACGGCTCACTCCTGCCTTCCGCGTCCGGTGACCAGGTCGATCAGGAAGGGGCCGGGGGTGGCGAGCGCCTGCTCGACGGCCGCCTTCGCCTGGTCGGGCTTCTCGACCCGGACGCCCGGCACGCCCAGGGAGCGGGCCAGGCCCGTGAAGTCGATGGCCGGCCTGGACAGGTCGAACATCTCCGGCTGCTCGTGCGCGGCGACGCCGACCGTCCGCCAGTACTCCTCGATGTTGAGTTCGAGGAGCTTGTAGCTGCTGTTGTTGCAGATGACGAACTTGGCGCCGATGTTGTGGCGGGCCGCCGTCCACAGTGCCTGCACGGTGTACATGGAGCCGCCGTCGCCGGTGAAGCCGACCACCGTGCGCTCGGGATGGGCCAGCCGGGCGGCGATGGCGCCGGGGATGCCGACGCCGAGGGAGCCGCCGCGGGTCTGGTGCCAGTGGCCGGGCCGGGTCGGGGGCAGATGGCGGGTGAGGTCCGGGGAGGCGGTGAGCGCCTCGTCGAACACCACGGCGTCCTCGGGCAGCCGGCGGGCCAGTTCCTGGAGGAAGGCCGTGGTGGGCAGGGCGTCCGGGTCGAGTGCGGCGGCCTCGTCGGCGCGGCGGGCGGCGGCACGGGCGGCGGACTGCTCGGCCGAGCGCCGGGTGAACCACTCCCCCGCGCGGGCGCGGGCGGCCGGGCTCATCCGGCGCTCCAGGGCGCGGGCAAGGCCGTTGAGGGCGCGCCGCGGGTCGGCGGCGATGCCCAGGTCCACCGGGAAGTTCTTGGCGATGGCGCCGGTGTCCAGGTCGATGTGGACGACCGGCGCGCCGTCGGCGAAGACCCCGTCCAGGGCCGGGTACACCTCGGGGAGCGCGTAGGTGCCGGTGATCAGCACCGCGTCGGCGGCCGCGGTGACCTTCCGGCTGCTCTCGCCGAACATGTGACCCAACTGGCCGCCGTAGGCGGGGTGTTCCACCGACAGGTTGACCTCGGCCCAGTCCGCCCCCCACACCTCGGCGCCCCAGACGCGGGCGAGCCGGCCCAGCTCCTCCTGGGCGCCCGCGAAGTGCACGCCGTCGCCCGCGATCACGAGCGGCCGTTCGGCCCCGGCGAGCAGACCGGCGGCCCGGTCGAGCATCTCCGCGTCGGGCGTGGCGGCGAAGTCGACGTAGGAGGTGGGCACGGCGGGTTCGCTGGTGTCCCGGTCCATGACGTCGGCGGGCAGCACGACGAGCACCGGCCCGTACGGCGGGGTCGCCGCCACCTTGAAGGCGCGGCGCAGCACCCGCAGCACCGACTCCGGGTCGACCACCCGGGTCGCCCACTTGGTGACGGGTTCGGCCATGGCGACCAGGTCGACCGCCATCTGGGCCTCCATGGCGTCGTAACGCAGGCCCGCCTCGCCGGCGACGGCGACCAGCGGGGCGTGCCCGCGGGCCGCCTGGTAGAGCATGCCGACCGCGTTGCCGACGCCGACGCCGGTGTGCAGCTGCATCACGGCCGGGGTGCGCGTGGCCCGCGCGTAGCCGTCGGCGAGGCCGACGACACTGGATTCCTGGAGCGCGAGGATGTACTCGATGTCCGGGAAGTTGCGCAATTCGTCGAGGAAACCCTGCTCGACCGTGCCGGGGTTGCCGAACATGTGCCGCACCCCGTCGGCGCGCAGCTGTTCGAGGATCGCGACCCGCGCGGGCCTGCTGACCATGACGTGCACCTTTCTGCGAAGGTTACGCGGCTGCCGTGCGGGCGGGGATCAGACGGCTTCCTTGAAGCCCCACCGGCGCAGGCCGTCCTCCAGGACCTCGACGAGCTTCTGGCCCGTCAGATAGGAGTCGGGGGTGGAACGGCCCGTGATGAACGGGTAGTCGACGATGACGGAGGTCTCCTTGCCGAAGTTGCCGTGGAAGGCCCCGCCGGGCGCGGTGGCGTCGCGCAGGATGTACTCCAGCGGGTACGGCGGCGGGCCGATGACGAAGTCGGTGCCCATGAAGCCGGTGCCGTCCTTGTAGTCGTACTCGATGCAGTGCCCGGTGACGTGCTTGCCCCGGATGATCGAGACGCGGTCCTCCTGGTCGCGGGCGAAGGCCAGCGGCGCGACGCCGTAGCACTCGGCGGCGATCGGCATGTCCAGGGCGTGGAAGGCGAGGATCAGGTCGTGCACCCGCCAGTTGTTGGCGAGGTCGACGATGGGTCCGGAGCCGCCGACGATGAGCAGGGCGTCGTAGCGGTCGGCGATCTGGTCGCGGATCTGCTCAAGGCGCGTGTTGTACGCCTCCCAGTCGCGCAGGAAGTACGGCTTGGAGCGGTAGGGCCGGTCGGGCAGCCAGGACGACAGGTCCAGCGGGCCGTCCAGGCGCGGGGAGCTGTCGATGGCCCGGACCTTGGCGGCCATCTCGGGGGTGGTGACGGAACGGCCGAGCGGCGGGTCCACGTAGTCGGGGTCCATGCTCGGCGGCAGCGCGACGGGGCGCTTGCCGGTCGGCGTGGCGAAGGTGACCTGGTAGCCGGCCTTGTCGAAGGTCTCCAGCGGGCCGATCAACTCCTCGCCCCAGTAGCCGTATTCGGACAGGACGACGAGGATGCGCTTGCTCATGGGGTGTCCTCTCGTGCGACGCGGGTCGGATGGGACCGGTCGAACTCATGTCTACGGTCTGCCGCCCGGACCGGCCAGAAGCCGACCCCGCAGGTGGCCCGACATGCCCAAGTGGCTCGCCGTACTAAGGCAATTGGCCCTGCGACGTCGGCAAGAGCACCGCCCGACCTGACGCAATCCGGCCGCCGGACGCTCCGGCCGGGGCGCGGTCGGCGCGGTCGTGGCGGAATCGACCGGGACAGCCGTCCGGACCGGATCCGGACCCGCCCTTCAGCGAGAGGGACCTGGCATGACGACCGCACAGAGCCCGCTGACCGCGCACGGCCAGGACGTCGCCGTGTTCGTCCAGCACTGGTACGACATCCTGAGCAGCCACGAACCCGTCGAGGACCTGCTGCCGTACGTGATCGACGACGGTCTGGAGATGGCGTTCCCCGAGCGCACCCTGCGCGGCCACGCCGACTTCCGCGACTGGTACACGGCGGTGGGCGAGAGCTTCGGACCGCAGAGCCACATCGTGGAGAAGCTGCGCACCGACGAGCACGACGGCCTCGTCGACGTCGAGGTGACCGTCGTGTGGACCGCGAAGAACCTCTCCGACGGCGGCGTGTCGGCCCTGCGCATCGACCAGACCTGGCAGCTGGTGCGCGATCCTGCGGACGGGACGCTGCGCATCCGCACGTACCGCGTCGGCGACCTGAACCCGGCCTGAGCACCGATGCGGGAGGTTCCCATGTCGTACGACTACGTCGTCGTCGGCGCCGGCAGCGCGGGCTGTGCCGTGGCGAGCCGGCTCAGCGAGGACCCGGACGTGAGCGTGCTGCTCCTGGAGGCCGGCGGGTGGGACGAGCGGCCGGAGATCCACCGCACCGACGCCGCCTCCCTGCTGGCCCTGCTGACCAGCGAGTGGAGCCCCACGATCGACTGGGGGTACGCCACCGAGCCGGAGGCCGCTCTCGACGGCCGCCGCGTTCCGGTGGCCCGCGGCAAGGTGGCCGGCGGATGCAGCTCCGTGAACGCCCTGATGTGGGTGCGCGGCAGCCGCCACGACTACGACGGCTGGGCGGCGGCGGGCAACCCCGGCTGGTCGTACGCGGACGTGCTGCCCGCGTTCCGCCGCGCCGAGGACTACGACCGCGGCGGCGACGCGCTGCGCGGCAAGGGCGGCCCGGTCCGGGTGCGCGACCACACCGATCCCTCGCCGGTCGCCAGGGCCTTCGTGGCGGCCGCGCGGCAGCTCGGCTTCGACGCGCCCGGCGACGACTACAACGGCCGGCGGCAGGACGGCTACGGCTTCCTGTACCAGACCACGCGCACCGACGAGGGCACCCGCTCCTCGACGGCCACCGCCTATCTGCGCCCGGTGCTGGACCGCCCCAACCTGACGGTGGCCACCGGGGCGCACGCCACCCGGCTGCTGACCGAGGGCACCCGGGTCACCGGGGTCGCCTATGTGCACGGCGGGCAGCGGCAGCAGGCGTGGGCGGACGAGGAGGTCGTCGTCAGCGCCGGCGCCTTCGAGACGCCGAAGCTGCTCATGCTCTCCGGGATCGGCCCGGCCGCGCATCTGCGGGCGCACGGCGTCACCGTCGTGCAGCATCTGCCCGGCGTGGGCGGCAATCTCCAGGACCATCTGTTCGTCCCGGTGTGCTACCAGTCCCGCGAGGAGCACCCCGAGGGGGCGATGCTCTCCGAGGCGGGCCTGTTCACGCACACCACGGGCGGTGCGGGCGAGCGGGCGCCCGACCTCCAGTTCACCTTCGGGCCGGTGAAGTTCCTCGCCCCGGACGCCCCCGCCGGGCAGCAGGCCGGGCCCGGCTTCACCTTCGCGCCGATCGCGCTGCTGCCGGAGAGCCGCGGCCGGGTCCGGCTGCGCTCCACCGACCCGGCGGCCCCCGCCGTCGTGCAGGCGGGCTACCTCACCGCAGCGGCCGACGTGGACGTCCTGGTCCACGGGGTCGTGCTGGCCCGGGAGCTGGCGCACAGCACGGCCTTCGACCGGCTGCGCGGCCCGGAGCTGGGCCCCGGCGCCGGGGTGCGCGACCCCGCGGAGCTGCGCGCCTACGTCGCCGCCCGCGCCACCACCCTGTGGCACCCGGCCGGCACCTGCCGCATGGGCGCAGGACCGGACGCGGTCACCGACCACGAGCTGCGTGTGCACGGCGTCACCGGGCTCCGGATCGCGGACGCCTCCGTGATGCCGACGATCGTCGCGGGCAACACCAACGCGCCCAGCGTGATGATCGGCGAGCGCGCGGCCGAGCTGATCAAGGACTCACACCACCGACGGACCGAGGGGACCCACCATGCCCACGTCTGACAGCACCGCCGTGAACGCGAGCGTCGCCCTGTACCGGCGCTTCCTGGACGCCTTCAACGCGGCGGACTACGCCACCGTGGCCGAGGTCATCGGCGCGGACTTCACCGACCACCACCCCGGCTTCGAGATCAAGGGCCTGGACGACTACCTGGCCGCGCTGCGCGCCGCCCACGCCACGTACGGCCTCAAGGGGGAGCTCCAGGAGGCCCTCCCCGTCGACGGCGCGGACGGCGGCGACAAGGTCGTCACCCGGGTGAAGCTGACCGGGACGCACGGTGACACCGTCTTCGGCTTCCCGGCGACCGGGCGCGGCGTGGAGTGGACCACCACGGAGATATGGCGCATCGAGGACGGCCGCTTCGTGGAGCGCTGGGCCCAGGACGACCTGCTCGGACTGCGTGAGCAGGTCTCCACCGACGCGGCGAACCTGGCCACCGTGCAGGCGGTCAGCGACGCGGTCAACGAGCGCCGCTACGACGACCTGGACGAGCTGTTCGGTCCGACCTTCCGGGACAACAACCCGGCCTGGGACGTGGCGAGCCTGGACGAGCTGAAGGTCATCATCAAGGCCGCGCACGACGCCCTCGACTTCACCGTGCACCTGGACGCCCTGTACCCGGCGTCCCCGGACAAGGTGATCATGCACATCACCTTCCGCGGCAAGCACATCGCCCCGTTCTTCGGCCAGGAGCCCGACGGCCGCGAGGTGTCCTGGACCAGCCTGGAGGTCTACCGGCTGGAGGACGCCAAGGTCGTCGAGCGCTGGGTGCAGGCCGACACCGCGGGCCTGATGCGCCAGCTCGACGTCCCGCTGCCGTGACCGCCGCGAACCGCCGACCCCGTGCGCCCTGGAGGCCGTGATGAACACCCGAGAGATCGTCGACACCTACTACCGGCTCGCCAACTCCGGTGACTGGGACCCCTGGTGCGATCTGTTCTCCGTCGACCAGACGATGGACGAGCAGCTCGCCGGCCATGTGGAGGGCCGCGAGACGCTGCGGGACATGATGAAGGGGTTCGGGCAGATGTACGCGTCCTTCTCCAACGTCCCCGTGCACGTCGTCGTCGACGGCGACCAGGCCGCCGTCGTCTCGCACATCTCCGCCCGCACCCCGAAGGGCGAGTCCGTCGAGGCGGACGTGTGCAACTACTTCCGGATCGCCGGCGGGGAGATCGTCTACATGACGAACGTGCACGACACGGTGCCCTTCGCCCCTGTCACCGGTGGGGTGTGAGGCCCATGTCCGCAACCGTGGGCGCCCGCTGGTCGCACGTCGGCCTCAACTGCCGTGACCAGCAGGCCACGGAGGCGTTCTACCGCCGCTGGTTCGGGTTCGAGCGGGCCCGGGTCGTCGAGGCGGACGGGGCCCGGGTCGTCTTCCTCAAGAGCGGCCCGGTCTACCTCGAACTCTTCCCCACCACGTCCGAACCGGCCTTCCCCACCGCCAAGGACGGTCCGGACAACCCCGGCGCCGCCCGCCACCTCGCCTTCCAGGTCGACGACGTGGACGCGTTCATGGCGGCGGCCGACGGGGAGCTGGAGGTGCTCCTCGGGCCGCTGGCCTTCGACGAGTTCATCTCCGGCTGGAAGACGGTCTGGGTGGCCGACCCCGACGGCGTCGTCATCGAGGTGAGCCAGGGCTACACCGACCAGACCCCCGAAGAACTGCGGTCCTACGCGTGAGCGCGTGACGCCGTACGCCCGCACCGGGCACGGCCGGTCGATCCCGACCGGCCGTGCCCACAGCCATGTTCCTACGCACCTGAGGAAACCGAAGACCATGAGCCCTGTCAGCGAACAGACCGTCCTCATCACCGGCGCCACCGACGGACTCGGCCGCGCCCTCGCCCATGAACTCGCCGAGCAGGGCGCCACGCTGATCCTGCACGGCCGCAGCCCCCGCAAGGGCCAGGAGCTGCTGGAGGAGCTGCGGGCGAAGACCGGCGCCGACCGGTTCAGCTACGAGCTGGCCGACTTCTCCTCGCTGGCCGAGACCCGCGCGCTCGCCGACCGGATCCTGGCCGGGCACGACCGGCTCGACGTCCTCGTCAACAACGCGGGCATCGGGGTCGAGCTGGCCCGTCAGGAGAGCCGGGACGGGCACGAACTCACCTTCCAGGTGGACTATCTGGCGGGCTACATCCTCAGCTGCCGGCTGGCCCCGCTGCTGGTGCGCTCCGCCCCCGCCCGCATCGTCAACGTCACCTCGGCGGGCCAGGCCCCGCTCGACTTCGACGACGTGATGCTGGAGCGCGGCTGGGACGGCGGTCAGGCGTACTGCCAGGCCAAGCTCGCCCAGATCAGCCTCACCAAGGACCTGGCCGAGCAGCTCGCCGGCACCGGGGTCACCGTCAACGCCCTGCACCCGGCCTCGTACATGCCGACGAAGATCGTGGTGAATCTGTTCACCCCGCAGAGCACCCTGGAGGAGGGCACCCGCAACACCGCCCGCCTGGTGACCGACCCGGCGCTCGCCGAGGTCACCGGCGAGTACTTCAACCGGGCCACGGTCGCACGGGCCGGCGCCCAGGCCTACGACCCGGCGGCCCGCGCCCGGCTGCGGGAGCTGAGCGAGTCGCTGACCGGCGTCGTCTTCCCCGCGCTCGGCTGACCGGCGCACACGCCGCGGCCCCGCACCTCCCTCCGGAGCTGCGGGGCCGCGGTGCGTCAGCGGGCGGCGGTCACGGACAGCGCGTGGTGGAACACGTCGCGCGGGTCCCACTTCTTCTTCACGGCCCGCAGCCGCGGCAGGTTGCCCTTCCAGTACAGGGTCTGCCAGGGCACCCCGGAGGTGTTCCACGCCGGGTCGGCCAGATCGGGGTCGGGGTAGTTGATGTACGACCCGTCGGCGTCGCCGTCCGGCAGCGGCACGCCCCCGGTGGCGGCGTAGAAGTCGCGGTAGAGGGCGCGCAGCCAGGCGACGTGCCGGTCGTCCTCGGCGGGGTCGGTCCAGTAGGTGAGAAAGTTGGCCTTGAGCATCGAGTCGCGCTGGGCGAGGGCGGTGGCGTCGGGCGCGACCTCGGTGACCTGGGCGCCGTAGGAGAAGAGGATCGCTCCGCCGTGCCCGGTGTAGGACGGGTCGCTCAGGTTGCGGTACAGGACGGCGAGCTGCGCGTCGGACCAGCCCCGGCGCAGATAGGCGCCCTTGAACTTGCCGCGGTTGTAGAGCCCGGTGTCGTAGTGGTCCTTCAGGGACTCCTTCAGCCAGGGCGTGCTGTGCGCGGTGGTGGTGTGCGGCGCGCTCACCCCGGCGGCGACGGTGTCGATGTAACTGTCCAGCAGTTGACGGGAGTCCGGCAGTGAGCCGTCGATCTGCGCGGTGAGGGAGACGGCGCCCTGGACGTGGTTGTAGAGCAGCAGGGCGCTGTTGAGCGTGTCGTAGTCGGTGCCGGGCTCGTTGTGGGCGGCGTGCCAGGCGTTGTGGTTGTGCACCAGGCGTGTGAAGTCCGCCTCGGTCAGGTCGGTCCACTTCCAGCTGGTGGACGTCTTCAGCAGGCTGTGCGGCGGCTTGGGCAGCAGGCCCGCCGGGTCGGTGCCGGTGGCGTCCGGGGAGCGGAACCAGAAGGTGGTCACGATCCCGAACTGGCCGCCGCCACCGCCGGTGTGCGCCCACCACAGCTCGCGGTGGGGGTCGTCGGGCTCGCGCGTGGCGACCACGCAGCGGGCGGTGCCGGCCGCGTCGACGTAGACCACCTCGACGGCGTAGAGGTGGTCGACGACCGCGCCGTACTTGCGGTTGAGCGGGCCGTAGCCGCCGCCGGTGACATGGCCGCCGACCCCGACGGTGGGGCAGTCGCCGGCCGGTATGGTCACGCCCCACTCCAGGTAGAGGGTGCGGTAGACCTGCCCGAGGGTGGCGCCGCCCTGTACGGAGAAGGCCCGGCGGGAGGCGTCGTAGCCGATGGCGTTCATCTCGGACAGGTCGATCAGGACGCGTACGCCCGGGTCGTCGACGAGGCCGTCGAGGCAGTGGCCGCCGCTGCGCACCGCGATCCGGGCACCGGCCGTGACCGCGTCCTGGACGGCGTCGACGACCTGGCGGGTGGAGTGCGTGAGCCGTATCGCGTCGGGCTGCGCGGCGAACCGGGCGTTGTAGCCGCGCTGGGTGAGGTCCAGGTAGCGCGGGTCCGACGGGGTCACGGTCACCGTGCCGACGGCGGCTGCGCCTGCGGCGGCGGCCTCGGCGGGGGCCTGGGGCGCCGCCTGCGCGGCCGGGGTGCCGAGCACGGCGGCGCCGCCGACACCGGTGGCGGTGCCGAGGAAGCCGCGGCGGGTCAGTCGAGCCATTTCCACTCCTTGAGGGACGAACTGGTCGGGTGGTACGGGCCGGTGGGGCAAAAAGTGCTGCCGCCCCTGGAGCGGACTCCGGGAACGGCAGCGGGGTGGGGGCGGGTCAGCCGGTGGCGCGTGCGGCGTTCTCCGCTGCGACCGCCGGGCGGACGGGGCCCGCCGCGGGGGCCGGTGCCGACGTCTGCCGCTTCACCATCAGGGCCGAGGCCACGGCGGCGACCATGCCGATCAGCGGCACCACGGCGAGCACACCGATCGCGGTGGACAGGCTCATCGCGCCGACCATGCCGCCGACCGCGGCGGAGCCGAGCGAACCGCCGGTGATGAAGACGAGCTGGAACACACCGGCGGCCACGCCGTGCACGGAGCTGTCCACCAGGTGCGGCACCGCGGCCATCAGCGCGACCTGGCCCGCGCTGAACCCGGAGACGCAGGCGGCCACCGCGATGACCAGGGCGACCGGCTGGCGCCCGGCGAGCGCGGCGAGCAGCAGCCCGGCCGCGCTGAGCACGGTGAGGGCGGTGACCAGGCGCAACGGGCCCACCTTGTGGGCGAGTCCGCCGGCCGTCCGCGACAGGATGGCGCTGACCACGCCGGTCGGCAGCAGGATCAGTCCGATCTGGGTGACGCTCAGATCGTGGTCCATGAGGATCAGCCGGGGCGCGGCGAACTGGATGATGAGGTAGCCGGCGAAGAGGGTGAAGCCGGCCACCGCGGCGAGCACGAAGCGGCTGTTGCTCACCACCAGGCGCGGCAGGAAGCCCTCGGGCACCCGGCGCACGTGCCAGACGGTGGCCGCGGCCAGGGCGACGGCGAGCACCGCCAGCACCAGGACGAGGCTCTCCTTCAGGTGGGTGGTGCGGGCCTGGAGGAGCACCGCGAGGGCCGCGGCGAGGGCGAGGCAGAGCACCGCGCCGCGTGCGTCCAGGCGTTCGGCGCGGGGCTGGGTGGGCGGCGCGATGCGCAGCACCCAGACCGCGGCGAGCGCGGAGAGTCCGGGCAGGGCGAGCGCGGCCTGCCAGCCGATCAGGTCGGTCAGGGCGCCGCCGAGCAGTGCGCCGCCGCCGGAGACGACGCCGACGACGGCGCCCATCGTGCCGATGGTGCGCCCGCGCTCGCGGGGTTCGGTGAACAGGCGGTTGGCGACGCCGAAGGAGAGCACGGCGGCGACACCGCCGCCGATGCCCTGGAGCATGCGGCCCGCGATGACGGCCGGGAACCAGGGGACGGCGACAACGAGGACGGTACCGGCCAGCAGCAGCACCATGCCGGTGACGATGGGCATGCGCAGACCGCGGATGTCGGCGAGGCGGCCGGCGAGGGCGGAGGCGACGGAGAGGGTCAGCGTGTAGCCCGCCAGCACCCAGGCCGTCGCCCCGGAGGCCACCGAGAGGCTGTCGCCGAGTGCGGGCAGTGCGATGGGCGTCGCGGACATTCCGAGCGCGCTGGGCGCCAGGAACGCGCCCAGCACGAGCCCGGCGGAGAGGGCGCCGGGGCGGGTTTGTTCGGACATTTCTACCTCAATCGACATTGACGTACACGGTCTTGTACTGCAAGTACTCCTCGATGCCCTCGGGGCCCAGCTCGCGGCCGTAGCCGGAGGACTTGTAGCCGCCGAAGGACGTGGAGTTCTCGAACGCCGCCCAGGTGTTGACCCAGACGATCCCCGCCTGCAACCGGGCGGCCACGGTGTGGGCGCGCCGCACGTCACTGGTGTGCAGTCCCGCGGCGAGGCCGTACGGCGTGCCGTTGGCGATCTCGACGGCCTCCTCGTCGGTGTCGAACGGCAGCACCGTGACGACCGGGCCGAAGATCTCCTCCTGCGCGATGCGCATCTGCGGGTTCGCGCCGGTGAACAGCGTGGGCTGGTGGAAGTAGCCGGGGCCGTCGTGTCCGCGCTCGCCGCCGTGGGCGACGGTGGCGCCCTCCGCGCGGCCGATGCCGACGTACTCGACGACCTTGTCCAGCTGCTGCCGGTGCGCCAGCGGGCCGAGCACCGTGTTCTCGTCCAGCGGGTCGCCCACCGGGACGGCACCCAGGACGCCGGTCAGCGCCTCCACCACCTGGTCGTGCACGGAGCGGTGCACCAGCAGCCGCGAGCCGCTCATGCAGAACTGGCCGGTGTTGAAGAACCCGGCCTGGAACGCGGCCTGCACGGCGGCCTCGATGTCCGCGTCGCCGAAGACGATGTTGGCGCCCTTGCCGCCGAGTTCGACGGTGACCTTCTTCAGCGTCCCGGCCGCCGCCGCGATCAGGCGCTTGCCGGTGGCCGTGGAGCCGGTGAAGGAGATCTTGTCGATGCCGGGGTGCTCGACGAGCGCGGCGCCGACCGTGGCGCCGTCGCCGGTGACCACGTTGTGCACGCCCTCGGGCAGTCCGGCCTCGGCCATGACCCGGGCGAGCACCAGGGCGGTCAGCGGGGTCTGCTCGGCGGGCTTGTGGACGAGGGTGTTGCCCGCGGCGAGCGCCGGGGCGATCTTGTTGACCGCGAGGTTCAGCGGGAAGTTGAAGGGCGTGATGGCGCCGACCACGCCGACCGGCTCGCGCCGGGTGTACTGGAGCGAGCGGGCGCCGGCCGGGCGGGCGGCGCCCTCCAACTGCTCGACCATACCGGCGTAGTAGCGGAAGATCTCGGCGGCGGCCCGTACGTCGAAGCCGCGGGTGAAGGTGATCGGCTTGCCGACGTCGAGGGTCTCCAGCCGGGCCAGCTCCTCCCCCGCGCCCTCGATGCCGTCGGCTATCCGCAGCAGCAGCCGGCCGCGTTCCTTGGCCGGCATCCCGGGCCAGGGGCCCAGGTCGAAGGCGCGCCGTGCCGCCTGCACGGCGCGGTCGAGGTCACTCGTCCCGGCCCAGGCCACCTCGCATATCGGCTGCTCCGTCGCCGGGTTGATGTCCTGGACGGTCTCTCCGGAGTCTGCGGGCTGGAACTTGCCGTCGATGAACAAGGAACCGTCGTCGACGGTCTGGGGCGTTGGGATCGTCATCGGACCACTCCTTCGGAGACGGATACCGGGGCTGCCGCACGCACCAGGCCCCGCGGCTGGGCACCTCAGAACGCTAGGGGCGGCGGAGCGGGGGCCGCCGGGCCGCGGCGGGGGGTCGGCACACTGCGTCAAGTCGCCGGAAACACCTGGCCATTTGACCGGGTCAGGGCCCAAGGGCGTGTCCGCGGCTCAGCGCTTGACGAAGATCAGCGGGACGTGCCGGCCGCCGGTGAGGAGGTAGTGCTCCAGCCCGTTGACGGCGACGAGCACGAAGGTGACGGCGCCGAGCGTGACCAGGCCCGGCACCCGGGGCGCGGCGGCGGCGACACCGAGCAGGGCGAGCCCGCCGCCGAAGCGGGTCACGGAGGCGGCCCCGAACATCCGGCGGCGGGTGCAGCAGAAGGTGAGCGTGAACAGGGCGGCCCCGGCCGGCAGCAGTCCGGCGGCGAGCCGGTGCGGGGTGGCCTCCGGCTCGGCGACGATCCGCTCGGCGCCCACGGCCACCAGCAACAGGCCGGAGACCAGGGCGAGATGGCCGTAGCTGAGCACGTCCCGCACGACGACGGAGGGCCGGGGGTGGGCGCGCAGGGCGTGGGCCACGGCGGAGGCGGCGAGGTGGAAGTAGAGCCACCACAGGCCGCATCCGGTGAGGAAGGCCAGGGCGACGGCGGTGAGTTCCGTCGCGCCGAGGTGGCCCCCGCCGGCCCAGGCGCCGACGGAGACGACGTTCTCGCCGAGCGCGATGATGATGAACATGCCGAATCGTTCCGGCAGATGGTTGACGCCGAACGCGAGCTGCCGCAGATGGCCGCTGAGCACGAGCGGCGCGAGGATCTCGGCGACCACGGCGATCGCCCACCCGGCGGTGCGCATCCCGTCCGGCAGCGCCGTCACCCCGAACAGCCCCAGCGCGAAGGCGAGTCCGGCCCGGTAGGGGTGGATGGTGTAGACGGCGCACTCCCGCCGGATGGCCTCCCCGATGAGCAGCCGCAGGGCGAGATAGCTGCCCGCGTACAGCAGCGCCTCCGGCCGGCTCTCCAGCGCGTGCTGCGCCGACATGCTCATCCCGTACGTGGCGAGCCCGGCCAGCAGCAGGAACACCCGCTGCGTGTTCGTCTCGTGCACGGCGTTCATCGCCATCACGACGTCCACCCACGCCCACCACAGCGGCACCAGGACCAGCAGGCAGCCGCCCAGCCGCGGCCAGCCCGGGTGCAGCGCCAGCACGTGCGCCACCTGGCCCACCCCGAAGGCGAGCACCAGGTCGTAGAAAAGTTCCGTCCATGTGGCCCGGTCACGCACGTCCGCACGCGTCCGGGCAGTGACCTCGGCCACCGCTGCACCTGCTTCCTCTCGGCCTACGCACCTACGAACCAAGACCTGCGACAGGAATCACGGATTGCAGCACTGACTGTGTACAGCGGCTCCGGGCGTAGCGCGGACGGGGTCCGGGCGGGCGGGGCATTGCGGGAAGTCGGCGGGCGGGCTTCCGCAACTCCGAGGAGTGGTGGAATTTTCAACCAATGACAGCGGTTGGACCGCCCGAAGGAGGTCACAAGTGGAGACCACGTACTACGACCACGGGACGGCGGCCGAGCGCTGGGAGCGGGCGGGCCGGTTCTTCGACGCGCGCGACTACGCCGGTGCGGCGCGGGTGCTGGGCGCGCTGGTGGAGGAGGTGCCGGAGCAGACGGGTCCGCGGCTGCTGCTGGCGCGGGCCTACTACCACTCGGCCCAGCTCGGCCGGGCCGAGGCGCAGCTGCGGATCCTGGTGGAGCGGGACCCGGTGGAGCAGTACGCCCGGCTGCTGCTGGGCCGCACCCTCCAGCGCCAGGGACGGCACGAGGAGGCCGCCGGTCAGCTGCGGATCGCCTCGGCCCTGGCCGGCGAGTTCGCGGACGCGTGAGGCGCGGGCCGCGCCGCTGTGGCGGGCGGCCCGCTACAGGGGCGTGGCCGTCTGGAGGACCAGGAAGAGGGTGACGGCGGAGTTCGCCGAGGACATGGCGGACACCGCCGCACCGGCGGCGGCGCCCCAGGCCGCCGCACCGGCCGCCGTGAAGAGCGAGGGCCAGTCGCGGACCGGGGGCGCGGGCGCCAGCAGGGCGGCCATCCGGCGGGGCACCGGTCCGGTGGCGGCGAGCGCCGCGAGGGTGGGCGCGGGCGCGGCGGCCGACCGGCCCGACAGCAGCGCCGCCCGGCCGATGGCCCGTGCCACCGTGCGCCGGTCGCCGACCGCGCGGGCCGCCTCCTCGTCGGCCCACCGCTCGGCGGTGTAGGCGACGGCGGAGCGCAGCGGGCGCAGGAACGGATTGGCGCGCGCCGCCAGGTGCACGGCGAGGAGATGGCGGTGGTGCCGGGCGGCCAGATGGGCGCGTTCATGGGCGAACAGCGCGCGCCGCTCGGCCGGGGCCAGGCCGGCCAGCAGGGCGGTGGTCACGACGATCCGCCCGGGGGCGCCGGGCAGCGCGTACGCGTAGGGCGACGCGTCGTCCGGGAGTACCGCGACCGTGCCGCCGCGCACCCCGGCCAGGGCCCGCCGGGCGCGCCGGGTCACCCGCCGGTGGCGCCACAGGGTGCGGGCGCAGGCCGCCGCCACCGCCGCCAGGGCGGGGATGGCGGCACGGCCCACGAACCCGTCGTGCGGTACGGCGGCTCTGACCTCGGGGTCGGACCAGCCGTCCGGCAGCGGGTTGCCGGGCAGCTGGGCGGTGCCGACGACCATGAGCAGCAGCAGGCACAGCGTGCTGCACACCGCCATGACGACGGCCACCGCCGTCAGCAGCCGGGTGGCGGTGCGCGGATGCAGATGCAGCTCGGCCAGGCGCGCGACCGGCCAGGCGGTCAGCGGCAGCACCAGCGGCAGGAGGACGAAGACTCCCATGTGCGGTCAGTGCTCCGTGCGGTCCTCGTCCGTGTCCCGGTCCCCGGGCGCGCAGCTCTCGTCCACCGACTCCAGCAGCGCGCGCAGCACCTGCTCGTCGCCGGGCGGCAGCGCGGTGACGAAGCTGGCGAGGACCGCCTCGCGGTCGCGCTCGCCGTCCAGCAGCCGGCGCATCCTCAGCGCGGCGAGCCGGGCCACGTCGGCGGTCGGCGTCCACACGAAGGAGCGGCCCCGGCGCTCGCGGGCGACCACGTCCTTGGCGAGCAGCCGGGTCAGGATGGTGACGACGGTGGTGTAGGCGAGGTCGCCGCCGAGCCGTTCCTGCACCCAGGCGGCGGTCACCGCGCCGTCGGCCTCACGGAGCGCGGCGAGCACCTGGCCCTCCAGCTCCCCCTGTCTGCGCCGGATCCGCCGGTCCTGCTCGGCCATGTCGGTCTCCCTCCGGCGTCGGCGTGCCGGACCACGCTACTTCACTCCGTGGCATGCTGACGGAATGGCTCCAGACAGCGCGCGTACGCCCCTTGCCGCACAGGTCGAAGAACTCCTCGCCGTGGACGGCCCGTTGCCCATCGTCACAGCCGGTGATCCGGTGCTGCGCGGCGCCGCCGAGCCGTTCGACGGTCAGTTGGAGCCCGCGTTGCTCGACCGGTTCGTCCAGGCGCTGCGCGTCACCATGCACGCGGCGCCGGGGGTGGGGCTGGCCGCGCCGCAGGTGGGCGTGGCCCTGCGGATCGCCGTCGTCGAGGACCCGGCGCCGGTGCCGGAGGAGGTGCGGCTGGCGCGCGGCCGGGTGCCGCTGCCGTTCAGGGTCCTGGTCAACCCCGTCTACGAGCAGGTCGGTCCGGACCGGGCCGCGTTCTTCGAGGGCTGTCTGAGCGTGCCGGGGTGGCAGGCGGTGGTGGCCCGGCACGCCCGGGTGCGGCTGCGCGCCGAGGACGAGCGGGGGCGCCCGGTGGACGAGGTGCTGACCGGCTGGCCGGCCCGCATCGCGCAGCACGAGACCGACCATCTCGACGGCACCCTCTACCTCGACCGCGCCGAGATCCGCTCGCTGTCCTCGAACGAGGTGGTGGCGGCCCGCTGGTCCCAGCCGACACCCGAGCGGGCGGCGGACGCGCTGGGCTTCCCGCTGGGGTGACGGGGGCGGCGCGGGCTCGCGGGAGCGGACTTCTCCGAGCCCGCCCACGGGACTGCCGGGTGGCCGGGCGGGATCCCTCGTACCGCGGGGTGGGGCAGCCACCGGACCCGCCATCCTCGCGGCCCGACACCCCACCGAGCCCCGATACTCGCCCGAGCGACCGGCACAGCTCCTCGGCCCGCCGACCCGCTCCCGTCCCTTCCCTCACCGGCCCGGAGGCACGGGACCGCACGCCCCGGGCTCAGCCCCGGTACGCCTCCAGCAGGCGCAGCCACACCTCGCTGATCGTCGGGTACGAGGGGACCGCGTGCCAGAGCAGGTCGACGGGGATCCGGCCGGCGACGGCGACCGTCGCGGAGTGCAGCAGTTCGCCGACGCCGGGGCCGACGAAGGTGACGCCGCGCAGGATGTGCTCGTCGAGGTCGACCACCATGCGGGCGCGGCCCCGGTAGCCCTCCCCGTACAGTCCGGCGCCCGCGACCGAGGAGAGGTCGACGTCGACGGCGCGGACCCGGTGTCCGGCCTGTTCGGCCTCCGCGAGGGACAGCCCGACGGCGGCGGCCTCGGGGTCGGTGAAGACGACCTGCGGGACGGCGTGGTGGTCGGCGGTGGCGGCGTAGGGCCCCCACGGCTGGGGTGCGGCGGGGACGGTGCCCGCGGCGCGGGCGCCGATGACGTCGCCCGCGATCCGTGCCTGGTACTTGCCCTGGTGGGTGAGGAGGGCGCGGTGGTTGACGTCGCCGCACGCGTACAGCCAGTCGGTGCCCTCCACCCGCAGGGTGTCGTCGACGGAGAGCCACGAGCCGGGTGCCAGGCCGACCGTCTCCAGGCCGATGTCATCGGTGCGCGGGGCGCGTCCGGTGGCGAAGAGGATCTCGTCGGCCTCGATCCGCTCGCCGGTGCCGGTGACGGCCACGACGGTGCCGTTCGCGCGGGTCACCGACTCCACCGAGGTACCGGTGCGCAGCTCGGCGCCGGCCGCGGTGAGCGCCGCGGCGACGAGTTCCCCGGCGAAGGGCTCCATGCGCGGCAGCAGTCCCTTGCCGCGCACCAGCAGGGTGACCTGGGAGCCGAGGGCCTGGTAGACGGTGGCCATCTCGGTGGCGACGACACCGCCGCCGACCACGATCAGCCGCCGGGGCACCTCCTCGGCGCTGGTGGCCTCGCGGCTGGTCCACGGCCCGACGCCGTCGAGACCGGGCAGCTCGGGCAGGCTCGCCCGGGTGCCGGTGCAGACGGCCACGGCGTGCCGGGCGGTCAGGGTCCGCCGCTCGCCGTCCGGGCCGGTGACCGTGACGGTACGGGGACCGGCGAGGCGGCCGTGGCCGCGGTACAGGTCCGCCCCGATGCCCTCGACCCAGGCGACCTGGCCGTCGTCGTGCCAGTGCGAGGTGTACTCGTCCCGGCGGGCGAGGACCGCCGCGGTGTCCAGCGGTCCCTGCACGGCCTGGCTCAGTCCGGGCAGGCGGCGGGCGTCGGCGCGGGCGATGACCGGGCGCAGCAGGGCCTTGCTCGGCATGCACGCCCAGTAGGAGCACTCGCCGCCGACCAGCTCGCTCTCCACGATCGCGGTGGACAGGCCCGCCGCGCGGGTGCGGTCGGCGACGTTCTCGCCGACCGGTCCGGCTCCGAGCACCACGACGTCGTACGCGAGGGTTTCCGTTTCCGTCATGGGGTCAGTCTGGTGGGTGGCGTGTCCGGTGGCCACAGGGACCCACGGGCCGGGTGGCGGCGGTGCGCGCCGGTGACCAGGTGGGTTGCCCGGTCGGCCGCTTGGGTACGCGCGCGGAATAGCCCGTAGGGTCGGCCGTGTTGTGCGGACGGCTCAACCCGACATCAGGAAGAGGAATCACGCCATGAGCAGCACCGTGGAGCTGACCAAGGAGAATTTCGACCAGACGGTCACGGAGAACGAGTTCGTTCTCATCGACTTCTGGGCGTCCTGGTGCGGGCCGTGCCGTTCGTTCGCCCCGGTCTACGAGAAGGCGGCGGCGGACAACCCGGACCTGGTGTTCGGCAAGGTGGACACGGAGGCGCAGCCGGAGCTGGCGGCGGCCTTCGGCATCCAGTCGATCCCGACGCTGATGATCGTCCGTGACCAGGTGGCCGTGTTCGCGCAGCCCGGCGCGCTCCCGGAGGCGGCTCTGACCGATGTGATCGGCCAGGCCCGCAAGCTGGACATGGACGAGGTGCGCAAGGCGGTCGCCGAGCAGCAGGCACAGGCGGAGCAGTCGGAGCAGTCGGGCGAGTAGCGGACACCGCGGGCAGCCGCCGGCCGGTCCGGTGGCCGCCGGGCGCCGCGGGGCCCTCCCTGACGGGACGGGCCCCGCCGCCGTGTCCGGGCCCGGTCAGCTGGATTCGCGGTGCACCACGGTGGCACCCCGCACCGTGCGCCGCTCCGGTGCGCCGCCGGGGTCGCGTACGGCGCGGTCGACCAGCTCGGCGAGGTCGCGGCCCGCGGGCAGCTCGATGTGCACCGTGCTCAGCCGGGGCCGCAGCAGCCTGCCGAGCATCAGGTCGTCGGCGCCCACCACGGCCGTCTCCTCGGGCACGCGCAGGCCCACGTCCTGGAGGGCGCGCATCAGGAGCATGGCGTACTCGTCGTTGTAGGCGAACACCGCGTCCAGGCCGAGCGCGCGCCAGCGGGCGGCGAGCCGGGCCGCCGACTCCTCGTTGTAGCCGAGGGGAAGCTCGGTGACGGTCCCGTCGGTCCCGCTCAGGGCACGCCGTACGCCTTCCAGGCGAGGCCGGGAGAACACCCCGAGCCCGCGTTCCTCGGGGACGACCACGCCGATCCGGCGACGGCCGCGGGCGTACAGATGAGCTCCGGCGCGGTGGCCGACGCTGTGGTGGTCCAGGAGCACGGCGTGCGCCCCCTCGACGGCCTCGGGTCCGATGGTGACGACGGCCCGCGCCCCGGAGCGCCGCAGCACCGCGACCCCCTCGGGGCCGATGCCGGTGCCGGGCACCAGGACGGCGACCGGGCGCAGTTCGGCCCAGGCGCGGGCGGCCTCCTCGCCGCGCAGGCCGACGCTGCCGTGCTGCACGACGGTGTAGTCGAGGCGGCCCAGCGCCCACTGGAGCTCGTCGATGAACCCGTGGTACAGCGGCCCCATCGGGACGGCGGGCGTGGGCATCAGGACGATACGGCTGTGCCCGGCGCGCAGGCTGCGCGCGGCGGCGTGGGGCACATAGCCCAGTTCCTCGGCGGCGGCGCGGACCCGGCGGCGGGTGGGCTCGCTGATCCGCACGGCGCTGGTGTTGTTCAGGACGTAGGAGACGGTCGCGCGCGAGACACCCGCGAGACGGGCCACATCGGCACTCGTGGGGACGGAGTGCGGCAGTGGGGGTGTCGTCGACGAGGGCGCGGCGGCCTTGGGTATCTGCACCATGACGTACCGCATCTTGGCAGAAGCGCAAGGGAGTTGAGCGCGCGGGGGAAGCATCCCGGCCGGGTGCGCGACGGCCCGGTGGCCGACGGGGGACGCGTCGCGGGCGGCGCGATCGACGCCGAAACGATTCGTCGTACGCAGGTGATGCGTCGTACGCGGGTGATGCGTCGTACGCGGGTGATGCGTCGTACGCGGGTGATGCGTCGTGCGAGCACGACGCACCCCGAACATGTTCGTCACGAACTTGTTCGGAGCGAACATGTTCGTTACGGTGCAGACATGACCGCACGCCCCGACACCCCCCGCAGCCGCCGCGACCGCCCCGCCAAGCCCGCCCTGACCCGGGAGGGCATCGTCGCCGCGGCGGTCGCCGTGCTGCGCGCCGAGGGCCTGGCGAAGGTGACCATGCGGCGCCTGGCCCAGGAACTCGACACCGGCCCGGCCTCGCTGTACGTGTACGTGCGCAACACCGCCGAGCTGCACGCGGCCGTCCTGGACGAGCTGCTGGGCACGGTCGGCGCGGCACCCGCGCCCGAGGAGGGGGACTGGCGCGCTCGGCTGGAGGGGGTGCTCACCGCGTACGTCCGGATGCTGCACGCCCATCCGAGTCTCGCCCGCTCCGCGCTCACCGCCCGGCCCAGCGGCCCGCACTACCTGAATCTCATCGAGACACTGCTCGCCCTGCTCGACGAGGGCGGCGTCCCGCCCGAGCGGGCGGCGTGGGGCGTGGACCTGCTGCTCCAGCACGCCACGGCGACGGCCGCCGAGCACTCCGCGCGAGGCACGGCCACCACCGGACAGCGGGACACCGGCTCCGACACCGACACCGACTCCGACGCCGACTGGGACGCGCTGACCCGCGCCCTGCACGGCGCCCGCGACACCACCCATCCGCACATCGCCGCGCTCGCGGGCCCGCTGCTGTCCGGGGCGCCCGAGGAGCGTCTGACCTGGGGCATCCGGGCCGTCATCAGCGGTATCGCGCACACCCCGGTCCCGGGCTCCGACTGATCCCTCACGCCTGCGCCCCACCCCATCCGCGCCCTCGCCGCACCTGCACCTGCACCTGCACCCTTCCCCTTCATCCGGAGACACCCATGTCCCACACTCCCGTCCCGCACCACCCCATCGCCGTGATCGGCGCCGGGCTCGGCGGCCTCACGCTCGCCCGCGTCCTGCATGTGCACGGGATCGAGGCGGCCGTCTTCGACCTGGACGCCTCCCCCGCCGCGCGCACCCAGGGCGGCATGCTCGACATCCACGAGGACTCGGGGCAGGCGGCGCTGCGCGCGGCCGGGCTGCACGAGCGGTTCAGCGAACTGGTGCTGCCGGGTGGCCAGGCCACACGGGTGCTCGACCGGCACGGGACCGTCCGGATGGACGAGCCCGACGACGGCACCGGCGGCCGGCCCGAGATCGACCGGGGCGATCTGCGCGACCTGCTGCTCGGCTCGCTGCCCGAGGCGACCGTGCGCTGGGGCGCGAAGGTCACCGGGGCGCGCGGGCTGGGCGGCGGCCGGCACGAGGTGGCGCTCGCCGACGGCACCGTGTTCACCACGGATCTGCTGGTCGGCGCCGACGGCGCCTGGTCGCGGATCCGCCCGCTGGTCTCCGCCGCGCGGCCCGCCTACACGGGCGTGTCGTTCGTCGAGGCGGACCTGCGGGAGGCCGACGCGCGCCATCCGGTGGCCGCCGAGGTGGTGGGCGGCGGGTTCTTCTTCGCGCTCGGCGCGGGCCGGGGCTTCCTCGCGCACCGCGAGACGCACGGCGACCTGCATGTCTACGCGGCCGCCGTGGCGCCGGAGGACTGGCTGGACGGGATCGACTTCACCGACACGGACACCGCCAAGGAGCGGGTCCTCGACCGCTTCGCCGACTGGGACAAGAGCCTGCGGTCCCTGGTCGCGGACGCCGACGGCGCGCTGGTCCCGCGCCGGATCCACGCCCTGCCGGTCGGCCACCGCTGGGACCGGGTGCCCGGGGTGACGCTGCTGGGCGACGCCGCGCACCTGATGTCGCCGTTCGCGGGCGAGGGCGCGAATCTGGCCATGCTCGACGGCGCCGAACTGGCCGGTTTTCTCGCCGCGCGGCCGGACGACACCGAGGCGGCGCTGCGGGCGTACGAGGAGCGGCTGTTCCCGCGCAGCGAGTCGGCGGCGGCCGAGTCGGCCCGCGGCGCGACCCTGCTGTTCGGCGAGGACGCCCCGGACGCGCTGCTGGAGATGTTCGCGTCCCACGGCTGAACGGGCCGGGAGACCCGGGAGAGGGCGTCGGTCAGGCAGCCGGGGGCGCCGAGGCGGTCAGCCGGGTGACCAGGTCGTACCAGCCGGTCTGGAGGCGTTCCATCGGCATCTGGCGCTGCCGGGTCAGATGGAAGATGAGCGCCGGTTCGAGAGAGCCCATCAGCGTGTGGGCGAGCAGTTCGGCGTCCGCCTCGGGGACCGCGTGGCGCAGCAGCATCACGACATGGCCGTACCGCACCCGGTGGGCCGGGACCAGATGCCTGCGGTCGGGGCACGCCTCGGCGGCCAGTTGGAGTTCCAGGTCGTCGGCGGCGCGGCGCAGCGCGGCGCAGCCGAAGGCCCGCAGCCGCTCCACCGGCGGCGCGCCCGGCCCGAGGGGCGCGGGACCGCTCAGGAAGGCCGCCTGGAACTTCTTCTCCGAGTGGTCCAGGAGCGCCGTCAGCAGTCCGGTGCGGTCGCCGAAGCGGCGGAAGACCGTGCCCTTGCCCACCTGGGCGGCCGCGGCCACCGCCTCCATGGTGACCCCGGCGGCTCCGTGCTCGGCGACCAGCCGGGCCGCCGCGTCCAGCAGCCGGGCGCGGTTGCGCGCCGCGTCGGCCCGCAGGCAGGGCTCGTCCGAACCGGTGCCCAGCTCCAGCAACACCGGTTTGCCGTGGGGCTCTTGAGGCGTGGGGAAGGGCGGCAGAGCGCTGGACATGAAGACAGCGTAAAGCATGGGGAAGAAAACTGGACCGCGGTCCGGTTAACCTGGTAGAAAATTAAACGGACCTCGGTCCGGATCGTAACGGCAGTGTTTCACCCCCTTGGAGTCCCCCATGTCTGTTCGCATCCTCGCGCTCGTCGGCAGCCTGCGCGCCGGCTCGCACAACCGCCAGCTCGCCGAGGCTGCGGCGAAGCTCGCGCCCGAGGGCGCCGAGGTCCAGGTCTTCGAGGGCCTGGGCGACGTCCCGTTCTACAACGAGGACATCGACGCCGAGGGCAGCGTCCCGGCCGCCGCCGCCAAGCTGCGCGAGGCGGCCCAGGCCGCCGACGCCTTCCTGCTCTTCTCGCCCGAGTACAACGGCACCATCCCGGCCGTGCTGAAGAACGCCATCGACTGGCTGTCCCGCCCGTACGGCGCCGGCGCCTTCGGCGGCAAGCCCGTCGCCGTCGTCGGCACCGCGCTCGGCCAGTACGGCGGCGTGTGGGCGCACGACGACACCCGCAAGGCCGTGGGCATCGCCGGCGGCAAGGTGATCGAGGACATCAAGCTGTCCATCCCGGGCTCCGTGACCCGCTTCACCGAGATCCACCCGGCCGACGACACCGAGGTCGCCGCACAGCTGACCGAGGTCGTCGCCCGTCTGCGCGGCCACGCCGACGAGACCGTCGCCGTCTGAGGCTGCTGAACCACCGGCGAGGGGCCGGATCCGTGACATGCCCTGTCACGGATCCGGCCCCTTCGCGTCGCGCCCGTCCTCCCGGCTCTCGGTCTCCCGGCTCCCGGCCGCTTCGCTCCGCCGCCTCGCGCTGCCCGGCCGTCGTGCGCGGGTATGCGGGTACGCGGGTATCCAGCGGCCGGGTCGTACCCCGCCGCGCACCGCACCGAGCACCGGCTCCGCCGTCCGGAGCCCCGAGGAGACGTCATGAGCAGTGCCGCCACCGGGTCCGTACCGCCGCCGTTCGATCCGGAGCTGGCCGCCGCGCTGGAGGAGGCCGGGGACCTGGCGCGGCCCGGGTTCGCCCCGCGGGACATCGAGAGCGCCCGGCGCGCCGCGGCCCTGGCCCTGGATCCGGCGGGCGGCCCGGACCTGACCCTGGACGGCGCCTTCGGGACCGCGGACCGGACCGTCCCGGGTCCACCGGGGGCGCCCGGGGTCTCCCTGCTCGTCTGCCGCCCCACTGCGAAGGCGGCGCCCCCGTCCCGCGCCGCCCGGCCCGTCCTCTACCACGTGCACGGCGGCGGCCTGGTCGCCGGGAACAACCGGGTCGGCCTGCCGACGGTCCTGGAGTGGGCGCGGGAGCTGGGCGCGGTCGTGGTTTCGGTGGAGTACCGGCTGGCGCCGGAGCACCCGCACCCCGCACCGGTCGAGGACGTGTACGCCGGGCTGCGGTGGACGGCGGAGCGGGCCGGGGAACTGGGCGGCGACCCGGAGCGGATCGTGCTCGTCGGCGCGAGCGCGGGCGGCGGGCTCGCGGCGGCGCTCGCGCTGCTGCTGCGCGACCGCCGGGGGCCGCGTCCCTACGGGCAGCTGCTGCTGTCCCCGATGCTCGACGACCGCAACGACACGCCGTCCGCGCACCAGATGGCGGGGGTCGGCCTCTGGGACCGCACGGCCAACGAGACCGCCTGGACCGCCCTGCTCGGTGACCGGCGGGGCGGTCCCGGGGTACCGCCGTACGCCGCGCCCGCCCGCGCGACGGACCTGTCCGGGCTGCCTCCGGCCTTCCTGGACGTCGGCTCGGCGGAGACCTTCCGCGACGAGGTCGTGGCCTACGCCTCCGGCATCTGGCGGGCCGGCGGTGTCGCGGAACTCCATGTGTGGCCCGGCGGCTGCCACGGCTTCGACGCCCTCGCCCCACGCGCGGCCCTGTCCGGCGCGGCGCAGGCGGCCCGGCTGGACTGGCTGCGCAGGCTGCTGGCGCCGGACCGGCGGGCCGGGTGAGCCTCCCGCGCCTCCCGCGCCGCCCGAGGCGTCCGGGCGCCGCGCCCCTCACGCCGTCAGCAGCGTGACCCCCAGGGCGATCAGGACGGCCACCTTGACGATCTCCAGGGCCACATAGACCAGGTGGTCGTGCGAGCGCGGGCCCTCCACCGGTTCGTCACCGGACAGGACGCGGTCGGATCTGCGGTTCAACCGGGGCCGGACGAGGAGCAGTTGCACCAGGAGGAGCACCACGACGGCCGCGGTCAGGGCGATCACCGGCGCGGGGGCGCCGCCCGCGGCGACCGCGGCGGTCACCACGGCCGCCGCGGCGGCCTCCACCAGGTTCAGCGCCCGGAAGACCAGGCGGCCGATGCCCAGGCCGACGGGGATCGTCACTCCGGGGGCGCGGAACTTCAGGGGCGCCTCCAGGAAGGAGATGCCCAGCACCATGCCGAGCCAGACGAAGGTGACCGCGCTCGCCGTGGCGGCCGACGTGGAGTCCATGAAAGTGTCGCCTTTCCGCCCGGGGCACGGGCCGTGGTCGGCTCGCCGCCCGAGCAGGAGCGGACAGCCTCTTCCCGCCAGGATCCCGGTCCGGATCCGGGCCTGTTCGCATCATTCGGCGCACGTCACTCGACGCACGTCGTCGGCACACGTCATTCGGCACACGTCATTCGGCACACGTCATTCGGCACACGTCATTCGGCACACGTCATTCGGCGGCCGCCGCTCCGGCCGGAGCGGCGGCCAGGTGGGCCAGGCAGGATTCCGCGGTGGCGAACGGCTCCAGACCGCTCGCGGTGAGCGGCGCGCCCAGCTCCGCCAACGCGCCCTGCATCAGGCCGAGATGGAGCGGGCACACCAATTCCCCGTACTCCTCGGCCAGTTCGAGGAACGGGCAGTGCCGCAGCCGGATCCGTCGCGGCGGCCCGTCCCCGCCGCCACCCTCGGACACCGGGTCGAACCCGAGGTCACCGAGCAGCGCGACCAGCCGGTCCGCCGACTCGGCGGCGGTGGGCGACGAACCGGACGGCGTCGACGTCGGCGTCGGCAGGGGCCGGGGCAGGGGCAGTGCTTCCGCCCGGGGAACGGCCTGCGGCTGCGACCGCGATGGCGGCTGCGCGAGGGAGCGGCCCCAGGCGCGGCCCGTGCGCACGGCGGCGTCCCGGGCGCCGGGGCCGCGGGAGGCCAGCTCACCGAGCAGCATCCGGGCCAGCAGGTGGTACCCGCGGACACCGGCGCGGTCCATGCCCGGCCGGAGGGCGTACACCGTGCGGGGGCGGCCGGGTCCGGGGCGGCGGCCCGCGCGCCGGGGCTCCTCCGTGCGCCGCTCGACGCGCCCTTCGGCCACCAGTGCGTCGAGATGGAAGCGGACCGTGTTGGGGTGCACGCCGGTCCGCTCGGCGGTCTCCGCGACACCCAGCGGACCGGCGGCCGAGCGCAGCACGTCCAGCACGTCACGCCGCCGCGGGTTTCCCTGGGCCGCAGCCATGCCGGTCACCCCTTTCCACCTGCGGTGATTTTTCACGAGTCCGACATGGAATAATTGTAGGCGATGTGCCGCAGACACAAGGAAGAGGGGTGCGCCATGGTGTCGTCCGCCGCGCGGGACGCCGGTCCGGACGGAGCCGGGGAGCCGCAGCCGAGCCTCCTGTGCGACGCCCGGACGCTGGCCGGGAACCCTCCGGTGCCGGCCGGGGTGCTGTGGAAGCTGGCGGAGAGCGGCCGCCAGCTCGACGCCAACCTCGTACGGCTCGCACCGGGCGGGCGTGTCGCCCCGCACGCCGAACCGGACCTGGACGTCCTGGTGTACGTGGTCTCCGGCGCGGGGACCCTCGGTGCGGGCCCGCGGGACGAGCCCCTCGCGCTGGCCGAGGGCGCGACGGTCTGGCTGCCGCACGGCTCCACGCGCAGCATCGCCGCGGGGCCGGACGGCCTCGTCTACCTGACGGTGCACCGGCGGCGGCCGGGGATGCAGATCCGCTCCCGTGGGAACGCCTCCTGACGACCCGCCGGTACCGCCGTCCCGACCGTCCCGCCTGCCGCGTACGCCTGCGCCGTCTCGCGGCGGCCGGTGGGTGAGGTGTCCCGCGGCCCCACTAGGGTGCCCGCGTGACTGCCTTCACCCATGAGACCGACGAGACCGGCGGCCCCCGCGACGACGTCCCCGGCCGCCACGGCACCGCCGCCACCACGGAGGCCGACCCGCGCGAGGTCGGCCGGGTGCGCACCGAGTACGCGCCCGCGCACGACGGCGATCCCGACCCCGGGGAGATCGTCTGGACCTGGGTCCCCTTCGAGGAGGACGACGGGCGGGGCAAGGACCGTCCGGTGCTCGTGGTGGCCCGGGAGGCGGCGGGGACGCTCCTCGCGGTGCAGTTGTCCAGCAAGGCGCACGACGGCGAGCGCGCGTGGGTGGCGATCGGGAACGGACCGTGGGACCGCACCGGGCGCGACTCCTGGGTCGCCGTCGACCGGGTGCTGCGGCTGCATGAGGACGGCATGCGGCGGGAGGCGTGCGCACTGGACCGGGCGCGGTTCGACACGGTGGTGCGGCGGCTGCGCGAGCGGTACGGCTGGAGCTGACCCCGGGGACGGCGCCCCGCGTCCGGCGGACCCTCCGGTCAGGCGAACGTCCGTACGAACGCCGCGCGCACGACGGTTCCCGGTGTCCGGTCCAGGACACCGAACACCACGTGCTCGAAGGCGTCAGCGAACCGTCCGCCGGGCGCCAGCAGGGCCCGGAAGGCGGCCGCCACCTGCGCGGGGTCGTTGCGGAACACCCCGCACCCCCAGGCGCCGAGCACCAGCCGCCGGTAGCCGTGCGCGGCGGCGGTCTCCAGTACGCGTCCGGCGCGGACGGCCAGGACCTCCGGCAGCCGGACCGCGCGCTCGGGCGTGTCCCGCAGGACCACCCCGGCGTTCGGCGCCGCTGCGGTCAGGAAACCGGCGGTGTACGGCTCGTCCAGCAGCCGCCCCCGGTCGTCGCGGAAGACGGGCACGGCCGGTGAGTGGATCACCCGGTCGGAGTAGAACGGATCCCGGTGTGTCCGGTGGTGCTCGTAGAACCCCCTGGCCTGAAGCAGACACGTGTGCAGCGCGGAGGCGCGGCACAGGGCCTCCTCCTGGGCCTGCGCGCCGTTGAGGTAGCCGCCGCCGGGATTGCGCGCCGAGGCGAAGTTCAGCACGGCCACGGGGCCGGTGAGGCGCCGGGCGGCGGCCAGGCTGCTCTCGCCCGTGACCTCGACGGTCGTCGCGACGGGCGTCCGGGCGGGCACGGGCACCGGCTCGGGGCCGTACACCCGGGTCCCGGCGCGGGCGGCCTCGATGTCCGCCGCCAGCGGGACCGGGAGCCCGTCGGCGCGGCGATAGGAACCGGCCATGACGATCTGCTCGGTCTGCTGCGCGACACCGCGCAGACGCGCGCTCATGGCGTCACCCCCGTGCACGCCATGACCGCGCCCGGCGCGGCGCCCCCCGTTGCCCTCATGCACGCATCGTGGGCGATGCCGGGACCGCGGCGCAACGGAGTTTCCGCCGCCGCGACGCCGGGGGCGGGCGCCCGGCGCACCCGTCCGGCGCCGGGTCGCCGAAGCGCCGCGCGGTCGCCGCCGACGGGCCGCGGTCGCGGCGTGACACCGTGGGAAACATCGCGGAAACGGAGATTCCGGGGCACGATTGTCCCGTTCTGCACCCTTGTGCGAATCGGTCGCAGGGTTTTGGGTGGGACGGTGCGTCTCCGTCCCGGACCACCCGTCCCGGGCCGGTGGCATGGTGGAATCTCAGGAGGATCCCGACATGTCCGATTCGACAAGTGGCTGTACGGAGCCCCGTACAGCCGTCACCGAGGCCGAGGTCGAGGCTCTGGTCACCGGCATCTGCTTCAAGACCGGACCGCCCCGCACCCTCGGCGTCGAAGTGGAATGGCTCGTCCACGAGCTGCGCGCGCCGCGGCTCCCCGTCACACCCGAACGTCTCGAAGCGGCCTACGCCGCCCTGCGGACCGTGCCCCTGGGGTCGGCGCTCACCGTCGAGCCCGGCGGACAGCTGGAACTCAGCTCACCGCCCGCCGCCTCCCTGACGGAGTGCGTCCGCACCGTCTCCGCCGACCTCGACCGCGTCCGCGCCGTACTGGCCGACGACGGCCTGTGCCTGGTCGGGCTCGGCCACGATCCCTGGCACACCCCGCGCAGGTTCCTGCGCGAGCCGCGCTACGACGCCCTGGAAGCCTGCCTGGACCGGGGCGGCCCGGCCGGCCGGCACATGATGTGCACCTCCGCCTCCGTGCAGGTGAGCGTGGACGCGGGCCACGAGGAGCCGGGTCCGCTCGGCCATGTGCGGCGCTGGTGGCTCGCGCACCATCTGGGCGCCGTCCTGGTGGCCGCCTTCGCCAACTCCCCGCTGATCGGCCGACGGCCCACCGGCTGGCTCTCCACCCGGCAGCTGCTGTGGACCGAGATCGGTCCGGACCGGGCGGGCGCTCCCCCGCTGGACGGCACCCCCCGCACCACCTGGGCCCGGCACGTCCTGGACGCGCCGGTGATGTGCGTACGGCGCTCCGACGGGCCGTGGCACGTGCCCGAGGACGTGACCTTCCGGGACTGGATACGCTCCGGCCTGCCGAGACCGCCGACCAGGGAGGATCTCGACTACCACCTGACCACGCTGTTCCCGCCGGTCCGCCCGCGCGGCCATCTGGAGCTGCGCATGATCGACGCGCAGCCCGGCGACGACGGGTGGATCGTGCCGCTCGCGGTGACGGCGGCGCTCTTCGACGACCCGGAGGCCGCGGAGACCGCGTACCGGGCCGTGAAGCCGCTCGCCGAGCGGGCCGGGTCCCGGCCGGCGCCGCACAATCCGCTCTGGACGACGGCGGCCCGCACGGCGCTGGCCGACCCGGAGCTGCACGAGGCGGCCGTCACCTGCTTCGAGGCCGCGCTCGCGGCCCTGCCCCGGCTCGGCGCCACCGCCGATGTCACCGGCGCCGTCGCCGCGTACCTGGACCGCTACGTCCGCGCGGGCCGCTGCCCCGCCGAGGATCTGCTCGACCGACCGGACGCCGGTGGGCACCGCCGCACCCACGGGAAGGACAGCCGCACATGACCGACCCCGCGCTCGACACCGCGACCGGCCCGGCGCCCGGCGCAGAGACCGACAGCGAGGCGCTGCGCACCCGTGCGCTGGCCTCCCTGCGCACCGCCCGGGACCGCACCACGCTGCTGACCAGCTGTGTGGAGGAGCCCGACCTGACCGCGCAGCACTCGCCGCTGATGTCCCCGCTGGTGTGGGACCTCGCGCACATCGGCAACCAGGAGGAGCTGTGGCTGCTGCGGGCGGTCGGCGGCCGGGAGGCGATGCGCCCCGAGATCGACAGCCTCTACGACGCCTTCGAGCACCCGCGCTCGGAACGCCCCTCGCTGCCGCTGCTCGCGCCCGCCGAGGCGCGCGCCTACGCCTCGGAGGTGCGCTCCCGGGTGCTGGACGTACTGGAGTCCACCGCGCTGCACGGCACCCGGCTGACCGAGGCGGGCTTCGCCTTCGGCATGGTCGCGCAGCATGAACAGCAGCACGACGAGACGATGCTGATCACCCATCAGCTCCGCTCGGGCCCGCGGGCGCTGACCGCTCCGGACCCCGACCCGGTGCCGCTGTTCACCGGCCCCGCCGAAGTCCTCGTCCCCGGCGGCCCGTTCACCATGGGCACCTCCACCGAGCCCTGGGCGCTGGACAACGAACGGCCCGCGCACGTACGGGAGGTGGCGCCGTTCTGGATCGACACCACTCCGGTGACCAACGCCGCCTACCGGGCGTTCCTCGACGACGGCGGGTACGAGGACCCGCGCTGGTGGGCGCCGGACGGCTGGAACCACATCCGGCGGCACGGCATCACCGCGCCGCTGTTCTGGCGCCGCGACGCCGGACAGTGGCTGCGGCGGCACTTCGGCGCCACCGAGGCCGTACCGCCCGACGAGCCGGTGCTGCACGTGTCCTGGTACGAGGCCGACGCCTACGCCCGCTGGGCCGGGCGGCGGCTGCCCACCGAGACCGAGTGGGAGAAGGCGGCCCGGCACGACCCGGCGACCGGCCGCTCGGCCCGCTACCCGTGGGGCGACGCGGATCCGGCGCCCGAACACGCCAACCTGGGCCAGCGGCACCTGCGTCCGGCCCCGGCGGGCAGCTATCCGGCCGGCGCCTCCCCGCTGGGCATACGGCAGCTCATCGGCGATGTCTGGGAGTGGACGGCGAGCGACTTCCTGCCCTACCCCGGGTTCGCCGCGTTCCCGTACAAGGAGTACTCGGAGGTGTTCTTCGGCCCGGAGCACAAGGTGCTGCGCGGCGGCTCGTTCGCCGTGGACCCGGTGGCCTGCCGGGGCACCTTCCGCAACTGGGACTACCCGGTCAGGCGGCAGATCTTCGCCGGGTTCCGCACCGCCCGCTCCGCTGCTCCCGGAGCGATCTGATGTGCCGCCATCTGGCCTTCCTCGGGCCCGAGGAGCCGCTGGGCCGGCTCCTGACCGAGCCGCCGCACAGCCTGTACCGCCAGTCGTGGGCGCCCCGGCAGCAGCGGTACGGCACGGTCAACGCCGACGGCTTCGGGGTCGGCTGGTACGCCGACGGCGACCCGGTGCCCGCCCGCTACCGCCGGGCCGGACCGATCTGGGCCGACCTGTCCTTCGCCGATCTGGCCCGGGTGGTGCGCTCCGGTGCGCTGCTCGCCGCGGTGCGGGACGCGACCATGGCGGGCGCGGACGCGGAGGCCGCGGCGGCGCCGTTCGCCGCCGAGCGCTGGCTGTTCAGCCACAACGGCGCCGTGACCGGCTGGCCGGGCTCCCTCTCGGGAACCGCCCGTACCCTGCCGGCCGAGGACCTGCTGAGCCTTCAGGCCCGCAGCGACTCCGCGCTGCTGTGGGCGCTGGTGCTGGCCCGGCTGCGGGCCGGTGACACCGCTCCCCAGGCGCTGTCCGACACCGTGCTGGAGGTCGCGGCGGCGGCCCCCGGCTCCCGGCTCAACCTGCTGCTCACCGACGGCCGTACGGTCACGGCGACCGCCTGGGGCGACACCCTGTGGTTCCTCGCCGACCAGGGCCGCCGCGCGGTGGCGGTCGCCTCCGAGCCGTACGACGACGATCCGCGCTGGCACCGGGTGCCCGACCGCACCCTGCTCACCGCGACCCGCCAGGACGTCCTGCTGACCCCGCTGAAGGACCTCAGCCGCAAGGATCCCGCCGGGGATCCGGCGTCCGCACCCGCAGAGGAGCCCCGCACGTGAGCCCGTTCCACCTCACCCGCATCCTGCCCGAGGACGCCATGGCCGCCGCACTGCGCGCCGACGTCCGCCACGGCCTGACCAGCAACCCGAAGGCGCTGCCGCCCAAGTGGTTCTACGACGCGCACGGCAGCGACCTGTTCGAGCAGATCACCCGGCTCCCCGAGTACTACCCGACCCGGGCCGAGCGGGAGATCCTGGCGAGCCGGGCGGCGGAGATCGCCGCCGCCCTGCCCGCCCGCACCCTGATCGAACTGGGCTCCGGCTCCTCGGAGAAGACCCGCCATCTGCTGGACGCCCTGCCCTCTCTGCACAGTTACGTCCCCGTCGACGTGAGCGAGAGCGCGCTGCGCCAGGCCGGGCAGGCGCTCACCGCCGAACGCCCCGGCCTGACCGTGCACGCGCTGCTCGCCGACTTCACCGCCAAACTCACCCTGCCCGGCGCACCGGGACCCAGGCTGCTGGCGTTCCTCGGCGGCACCATCGGCAATCTGCTGCCCGCCGAACGCGCGGCGTTCCTCGCCGGGGTGCGCGCCCTGCTCTCCCCCGGCGACGCGCTGCTGCTCGGCACGGACCTGGTCAAGGACGAGCGGGTCCTGGTACGGGCGTACGACGACGACGCCGGGGTGACCGCCGCGTTCAACAAGAACGTCCTGGCCGTCGTCGACCGCGAACTGGGCGCCGACTTCGACCCCGACGCCTTCGACCACGTGGCCCTGTGGAACCCGGACGACGAGTGGATCGAGATGCGGCTGCGCTCCCGCACGGCGCAGACCGTGAAGGTGCGCGCCCTCGACCTCGCCGTCGACTTCGCCGCGGGCGAGGAGCTGCGCACCGAGGTCTCCGCCAAGTTCCGCCGCGAGGGCGTCACCGCGGAACTGGCCGCCGCCGGACTGGACCTGGTCCGGTGGTGGACGGACGACGAGGGCCGCTTCGCGCTGTCGCTGAGCATGGCACGCTGAGCACCACGCCCGACCCGCTCGCCCCGTCCCGCGCCCCGCGCCCCGCAGCACGGGCCGGTGCGGGGCGGCCGTCGCGTCAGGGCGAGCCGTCGGCCCGGACGGACGGCCCGGACGGGGCGCGGCCGGGCGACAGGGACCGGGGAGGACCGGGAGGTGCGCGATCCGCGCGAGGCGGTCGGCCTGAGCGACCGGGAAGCCGGTCCGGGCCGGGTGGCTGTGCCTCCCGGCGGCGGGAGCGGGTCAGGTCACCGGTCCGGGCCCGGCCGCCGGACCGGTGGCGGGTGCGGTCCGGCCCGACGGTCCGGGTCCGGTCGGCGGACCGTCGGGCCGGGCCGGGGCCCGCGTCAGCCCAGGCTCGGCTTCAGTTGTTCGGTGATGCGCTGTGAGGCGCGGCGTGCCTCGGTCTTCGCATCGGCGCCGTCGAGCACCTTGGTCATGTACCGCTTGATCGGGTTGTCGGTCTCGACGGCGGCCCACTGCGCCGTGTTGGGGGTGGCGCGGCCGTGCGCGGCCCCGGCCGCCATGGCCGCGACACCCGGCTCACCGGCGACCGCGGAGGCGAGCGTCGTCTTGTTGGGGACGTAGTTCATCGTGCGGGCCAGGTCGGTGTCCCACTTGGCGCCGGTGAGGGCGGCGACGACCGCGACGGCGGCATCGCGGTCGCCGGTGTTGCGCGGCACGATGAGGTCGGAGCCGCCGGTGAACACGGAGCCGGGCCGGTCGGCCGACTTCCCCGGGACCGGGAAGAAGCCCAGCTTGTCCTTGAGCTCGGGGTTCTGCTGCACGATGGCCTGGGCGACACCCGGCACGGCCACGATCTGCGCCACCTTGCCCTTGGCGAACACACCGGCCTGCGGCGGGTGTTCCTCGTCGGCGCCGACCGGGCCGTCGCCGAGCGCCTGGAGCCGCCGGTAGAAGTCCATGCCGCGCAGGGCGGCCCGGCTGTCCAGGGCGCCCTGCCAGAGGTTGGCGTTCTCCTTGGCGAGCTCGCCGCCCTCGTCCCAGATGAAGCCGGAGAGCGTGTACCAGTCCTGACCGGCCAGGTAGATGCCCTGGTTGCCGCCCTTGTCGAGCTTCTCGGTGGCGCTCAGCCACTCCTCGCGGGTGCGCGGCGGGCTGTCGACGCCGGCCTCCTCGAACAGGTCCTTGCGGTAGACGACGACCCGGTTGGCGGCGTACCAGGGGATGCCGTACTGGGCGGAGTTGTCCTGCCCCGGCTCGGCCAGGCCCGGCACCCAGTCCTGCATGCCCCAGTCCCGCATGGACTCCAGTGTCAGGTTGGTCAGCCGGCCGCCCTCGACGTACTGGGCGACCTGGGTGTTGCCGACCTCGATGACGTCGGGTCCGTCCTTCCCGCCGCCGGAGAGGGCCTCCTGGACCTTGGGGCCGATGCCGGTCCATTCCTGGATGCGGATGTCGAGGCGGAGGTCCTTGTGGGTGTGCTCGAAGTCCTCCGTGAAGCGGTGCAGGAAGTCCTGCGAGGCGCTGTCCTTCATGAGCCAGACGGTGACGGTCTGCCGTCCGCCCGTACCGCCGGACAGTGGTCCACAGGCGCTGACCAGCGCGGCGGACACACAGACGAGGGCGAGGAGTCGACGTCTCACGAGCGGGTTCCAGTTCTGTCAGGTGCACAGGGAAGGTCCCGATGTGGGGGTCGAGCAGCGGGCTCGTACGGGGCGTGCTGGGATTTTGGTATGGACCAATACGGAGGTCAAGTGCCCGTCCGGTCACAATCCGCACATCTCGCGCGTGAGCCCCGTATGCGGCACCGTGGAGTGACGGGTGACACATGCCTCACGAGGTGTCACCCACCGCGACGACCCCGTCGTCCGGCGCCGTCGGCGCCGCCCGCGAGAGGAGCAACCCCGCCATGAGCGACCATGTGTACCGGGTCACCGAGATCGTCGGCAGTTCCCACCAGGGCGTCGACGACGCCGTCCGCAACGCCGTCGCCCGCGCCTCGCAGACCGTGCGCAACCTGGACTGGTTCGAGGTGACGCAGGTCAGGGGCCAGATCGAGAACGGGCGGATCGAGCACTACCAGGTCGGCCTGAAGCTCGGTTTCCGTATCGAGGACGCCGGCTGAGGACAGCTCCCACCGGCCGCGTGCGACGGGCCGCCGGGTCTCAGGTGCGCCCCTCCCGCTCCTGCGCGTCCGCCAGGTCGGCCGAGGGGGCCGTCCAGCGGGCGCGCACCACCGGGAACCCCGCCCGTTCGGCGTCCAGGCACACCAGTTCGTCGTCGTCCACGAGCACCTGGATCTCCCGGTCGCGGGCGAGCCGGCGCAGGACCTCCAGCTTGGTGGTGCGGGCGGGCCTGCGGTCCGCGTCGCGCCGCATGTGGACCCGCCCGGCCGGCAGTCCGTGCGCCTCCAGCCAGTCGAGGGTGTCCCGGCGGCACCGCTCGGGCCGCCCGGTGAGGTAGACGACCTCGCACTCCCGCGCGCTGTCGCGGGCCAGCCGCACCCCCTCGGCGAGCGGCGGGTCCTGGGGCGCGGCGGCGAAGAACGCGTCCCAGTCGCGCGGCCGACGCTCCAGGAAGCGCTGCCGGTGCGCCGTGTCGGCGAGGGTGTTGTCCAGGTCGAACACCGCGAGGGGCCGCCTGCTGCTGTCCGTCACGCGTCCACCCTAGACGGACCGGGCGAAGCCGTCCGGATGCGGGGTGCGGCACCGCGTCCGATGCTGGGTACATGCCCGGAGCGCTGCCCGTCACCGTGTACCCGCCCTCCCCCACCGGCGGCCGCCGGGTCCGTGTGAACGGCGAGATCCTCGGTCTCGCCTACGACACCGCGGACGTCGCCGAGTTCCTGCGCCGCGCCGGACTCGACGTCGACCCCGTGGAGGTGACGGTCTCCCCGCTCATCGAGTGGCGCGGGGTCGGACCGGAGTACTGGGGCCCGGAGCCCGGCGGCGGGTCCGGCTGAGCGGGGATCCGGGACGCGGCGCGCGAGCGGGAATCCCGGGCGCACCGGCGCGTTGAAAGCGATGTGAGTTCTCTGATCGCGTCCACCCGCTTCTCCGTCCTCGACCGCTCCCGTACCCGCGAGGGCCGCCCGGCCGCCGAGGCGCTGCGGGACAGCGTGTCCCTGGCCCAGGAGGCGGAACGGCTCGGCTACCACCGGTTCTGGGTGTCGGAGCACCACGGCGTGCCCGGGGTCGCCGGGTCGGCGCCGACCGTACTGGCCGCCGCCGTGGCCGCCGCGACGCGCACCGTCCGCGTGGGCACGGGCGGGGTGATGCTGCCCAACCACCGCCCGCTGGTCGTGGCCGAGCAGTTCGGGGTGCTGGAGTCGCTGTTCCCCGGGCGCATCGACATGGGCCTGGGCCGCTCGGTGGGCTTCACCGACGGCGTACGCCGCGCCCTGGGCCACGGCAAGGGCGACGCGGAGGACTTCGTGGCGCAGCTCGCCGAGCTGCTCGGCTGGTTCGAGGGCACCTCGCCGACCGGGGCGCACGCCCGGCCCGCCGAGGGGCTGCGGGTGCCGCCGTTCGTGCTGGCCATGGGCGAGGGCGCGGTGATCGCCGCCCGCGCGGGCCTGCCCATGGTCGTCGGAGATCTGCGCGACCGCGAGAAGATGCTGCGCGGCATCGAGCGCTACCGGTCGGCGTTCCGCCCCTCGCCGTGGGCGGCCGAGCCGTACGTGGTGATCTCGGGCACGGTCGCGGTGGCCGGCACCGAGGCGGAGGCCCGCCGGCTGCTGGTGCCCGAGGCATGGGCGATGGCCCACGCCCGCACCCGCGGCACCTTCCCGCCGCTGGCACCGGCCGAGCACGTCGAGGCCCTGCCGATGACCGCCAAGGAGCGCGGCCTCTACGAGTCCGGTCTGTCCGGCCAGCTCGCCGGGACCGCCGACCAGGTCGCGGACGCGCTGGAGACGGTGCTGAGGGAGACGGCCGCCCAGGAGGTACTGGTCACCACCAGCTCGTACGACCGGACGGCGCTGGTCGGCTCCTACCGGCGGCTCGCGGAGGTCTTCACCGGCCGCGACGGGGCGACGGCACGGCCCGGAGCCCGGTCCGCCGCTCCCTGGCGGCCCGGGTCCGCCACCCCCTGACGGGCCGCCACCCCCCAATGAGGCGCGGCCGCCTGACGGTCCGTCAGATGATCGGCTCCTGCGCGGCGGCCGGACCGGCGGCCAGCAGTGCGGTGATCTCGTCGGCCAGACGCGGGCCCAGCTCGCCCCAGCCGTCCTTGTAGCCGTAGACACCGGCCAGCGTGCGGGCCTCGTAGTCGCCGTTCAGGATCTCGATGTCGCCGGGGGTGATGAGTGCCGGGTGGGCGACGCCGACCGCCGACGAGAGCTTCATCAGTTCCTTGCGCAGCTGGCGCAGGTAGACACCGGCCCGGTTGGCCTTGGAGGCGGGGTCGATGCCGCGGGCCAGCCACGGGTTCTGGGTGGCGATGCCGGTGGGGCACTTGTCGGTGTGGCACTTCTGCGCCTGGATGCAGCCGATCGACAGCATCGCCTCACGGGCCACGTTGACCATGTCGACGCCCAGGGCGAAGGCGACCGCGGCGTTCTCGGGCAGGCCGAGTTTGCCGGACCCGATGAAGGTCAGGTCGTCGGTCAGCCCCTGCTCCGCGAAGGTGCCGTAGACCCGGGAGAAGCCCATGCGGAACGGCAGCGACACCGAGTCGGCGAAGGTCAGCGGCGCCGCGCCGGTGCCGCCCTCACCGCCGTCGACGGTCACGAAGTCGACACCGCGGTCACCGCGCGCCATCAGCGCGGCCAGTTCCTCCCAGAAGCCCAGTTCGCCCACCGCGCTCTTGACGCCGACCGGCAGTCCGGTCTCGGCGGCGATCAGTTCGACGAAGTCGAGCATCGAGTCGACGTCGCCGAAGGCGGTGTGCCGCGACGGGGAGGCGCAGTCCTTGCCGACCGGGATGCCGCGGATCTCGGCGATCTCCGGGGTCACCTTCGCGCCCGGCAGCATCCCGCCGAGACCGGGCTTGGCGCCCTGGGAGAGCTTGATCTCGATGGCCTTGACCGGGGCGCTCGCGACCACCTGCTTGAGCTTGTCGAGGTTGAAGGTGCCGTCCTCGTCGCGGCAGCCGAAGTAGGCGGTGCCGATCTGGAGGACGAGATCGCCGCCCCTGCGGTGGTACGGCGACAGGCCGCCCTCGCCCGTGTTGTGCATCGCGCCCGCGAGCGCCGCCCCTTCGTTCAGCGCCGTGATCGCCGCGCCGGAGAGCGAGCCGAAGCTCATCGCCGAGATGTTCACCACGCTCGCCGGCCGGAACGCCCTGGCGCGCCCGCGCGGGCCGCCCAGCACCTTGGCCGAGGGCAGCGCCGACTGCGGGTCGTGCAGGTCGGGCAGCGGTCCGGCGAACGTGCGCTGCTTCAGGTACGCGTGGCCCTGCATGTGCTCCACGTCGTTGTCGGTGCCGAACCCGAAGTAGTTGTTCTCCTCCTTCGACGACGCGTAGATCCAGGTGCGCTGGTCGCGGCTGAAGGGGCGCTCCTCGTCGTTGGAGGTCACGATGTACTGCCGCAGCTCCGGCCCGATCGTCTCCAGCAGGTACCGGGCATGGCCGACCACCGGGAAGTTCCGGAGCAGTGCGTGCTTCTTCTGGACGAGGTCACGGGCGGCGACCGCCGCCAGTGCCGTCGCGGTGGCCGCGACGATGGTCCGGGCGCGCATGGACGTTCCTCTCGGTGCTCGACTCCGTCGCCGGGCGACGGACGTCGTCGTGTCGTGTCGGGCGTCGCACGGCGGGCACGACGAGGTGGGCGTCGGCGTCCGTCGGAGAACGCGAAATGATATTAGAGGTCCGCACGAACGGGCATGCGGTCAGGGCCACGGTCCGGACGTTCGCCCTGGTGAGGGCGCCGCACCGGCGAGACCGACGCCCCATAGGGGAACTCTGTGATATTTGCGTAGAATCCTGTGGTTTGCCCGTACTGTCGTCCCCTTCTCTGTCTGGAGCCGTGCCATGCCGACCCCTCACGACCAGTACGTCCGTGTCCGCGGGGCCCGCGAGCACAATCTCCGCGGGGTCGACGTCGATGTGCCGCGGGACGCGCTGGCCGTGTTCACGGGGGTGTCGGGCTCGGGGAAGTCGTCGCTGGCGTTCGGGACGGTCTACGCGGAGGCGCAGCGGCGCTACTTCGAGTCGGTGGCGCCGTACGCGCGCCGGCTGATCCACCAGGTGGGGGCGCCGAAGGTCGGGGACATCAGCGGGCTGCCGCCGGCCGTCTCGCTCCAGCAGCGGCGGGCGGCGCCGACCTCGCGGTCCTCGGTGGGCACCCTGACGAATCTGTCCAACTCGCTGCGGATGCTGTTCTCCCGGGCCGGTGACTACCCGCCGGGCGCCGAGCGCCTCGACTCGGACGCCTTCTCGCCGAACACGGCGGCCGGGGCCTGCCCGGAGTGCCACGGCCTCGGGCGGGTGCACCGGACGACCGAGGAACTGCTCGTCCCCGACCCCTCGCTCTCGGTGCGCGAGGGCGCGATCGCCGCCTGGCCGGGTGCCTGGCAGGGCAAGAACCTGCGGGACATCCTCGCCGCGCTCGGCGTCGACGTGGACCTGCCCTGGCGCGAACTGCCCGCCGAGCGGCGCGCGTGGATCCTGTTCACGGACGAGCAGCCGGTGGTGACGGTGCACCCGGTGCGGGACGCGGACCGCATCCAACGGCCTTATCAGGGAACGTACATGAGCGCCCGCCGGTATGTGATGAAGACGTTCGCCGAGTCGAAGAGCCCGGCGCTGCGCGCGAAGGCCGAGCGGTTCCTGACCTCCGCGCCCTGCCCGCTGTGCGGCGGGGGCAGGCTGCGGCCCGAGGCGCTGGCCGTCACCGTCGCGGGCCGTACCATCGCCGAGCTGGCGGCGCTGCCGCTGACCGAGCTGGCCGCCCTGCCCGACGGGGCCACCGAGGCCGCCCGGGTCCTGACCGGCGACCTGCGCGCGCGGATCGCGCCGATCGTCGAACTGGGCCTCGGCTACCTCTCCCTGGACCGCTCCACACCCACCCTGTCGACGGGCGAACTCCAGCGCCTGCGGCTGGCCACGCAGTTGCGGTCGGGCCTGTTCGGGGTGGTGTACGTCCTGGACGAGCCGTCGGCCGGGCTGCACCCGGCGGACACCGAGGCCCTGCTCACGGTGTTGCGGCGGCTCAGGGACGCGGGGAACTCCCTGTTCGTGGTGGAGCACCACATGGACGTGGTGCGCGCGGCGGACTGGGTGGTGGACGTCGGCCCGCTGGCCGGGGAGCACGGGGGCCGGGTGCTGCACAGCGGGCCGGTGGAGGCGCTGGCGCGGGTGCCCGGGTCGGCCACGGCGCGCTTCCTGTTCGGCCGCGCCGCCGCGCCCGAGCGTCCGGCGCGGCAGCCGCGCGGGGAGGTGACGGTCGGCCCGGTCACCCGGCACAACCTGCGCGGGGTGACGGCCCGTTTCCCGCTGGGCGCCTTCACCGCGGTCACGGGGGTGTCCGGGTCCGGCAAGTCCACGCTGATCGGCGAGATCACCGAGGAACTCCCGAGCGTGGGGCGGCTGGTGTCGGTGGACCAGCGGCCGATCGGGCGTACCCCGCGCTCCAACCTGGCCACCTACACCGGGCTGTTCGACGTCGTGCGCAAGGTGTTCGCGGACACCGACGCGGCACGCGAACTCGGGTACGGCGTGGGCCGGTTCTCGTTCAACGTGGCCGGGGGCCGGTGCGAGACCTGCCAGGGCGAGGGGTTCGTGAGCGTGGAACTGCTCTTCCTACCTAGTACGTACGCCCCCTGCCCGGACTGCGGCGGCGCCCGCTACAACCCCGGGACGCTGCGCGTGACGTACCGGGGGCGCAGCATCGCCGAGGTGCTGGACCTGACGGTGGAGAGCGCGGCGGAGTTCTTCGCCGACGTCCCGGCCGCCGCGCGCAGTCTGGACACACTGCTCGACGTGGGGCTCGGCTATCTGCGCCTGGGCCAGCCCGCCACCGAGCTGTCGGGCGGCGAGGCCCAGCGCATCAAGCTCGCGAGCGAGCTCCAGCGCGGCCGCCGGGGCCACACCCTCTACCTCCTGGACGAGCCGACGACGGGGCTGCACCCGGCCGATGTCGAGGTCCTGATGCGGCAGTTGCACGGTCTGGTCGACGCCGGGCACACGGTGGTCGTCGTCGAGCACGACATGTCCGTCGTCGCGGACGCCGACCATGTGGTGGACATGGGCCCCGGCGGCGGGGACGCGGGCGGCCGGATCGTGGCGGCGGGGACCCCGGCGGAGGTGGCGCGGGCGCGGGGCAGCGCCACGGCGCCGTATCTGGCCCGCGCCCTCGCACGCGCCCGGACCGGCGGCGCGGAGGGGGACGACGGGCGGGACTGAGCGCTCCGGTCAACGGCCGTGCCGGTGCGGTGCGTTGCCGGAGACGTCCAGCTCGGCGGGGCAGGCGGCGGACCGTACGGGATCATGGAGCGCATGACACACACGTCCCGTCGCGGCCTGCTCGCCGCCATCGCCGCCTCCGCCGCGGCCGTCCCGCTCGGCACCGCGACCGCCGCCCCGGCCCGCGCCGCGACCTCGACCGGCGGCGCGGGGGCCGCGGGCGCCGGTGCCGCCGCGTCCGGCGCCGCCGTGGATCCGCTGCCCGGACCGGGCGCCGCCCGCTCCGCGGTGACCCTGCCGCCTCTGGACGCCTCCTACTTCAGCCAGGTCGCCCTGACCGCGCCGCTCACCGCCACGGTGCTCCCCGGCACCCCGGCCCGCACCGAGGTCACCTCGGGCGGCGGCCGGGTCGCGCTGCTCACCCACGGCGCCCGGAGCGTCCTGGTGGCGGGCCCGCGCAGGACGTTCACGGAGAACAAGCGGCCCTTCGCGGACGACTTCGGCCGCACCCTGCCGGACACCACGCTGCCGGCCGCGCAGCGGAAGTACTGGGGGACCTCGCCGGGCGGCGGCAGCTGGTCCACGCTCGGCCCCGCCGCCACGGACTACTCGGTGCGGCCCGGCACCGGCGTGATCGCGCTCACCACCGACTACGCCAGCCGCCACGCCAGCCTGCGCGACGACGAGATCACCGACGTCGACGTGCGCTCCGTGGCCCGCTTCGACAAGGTGCCCACCGGCGCGGCCTGTTCGTACGCGCTGTCCTTCGGCTACCAGGACACCCACAACAACTACCGGGCCCGGCTGTCCTTCCTCACCACGGGCGCGGTGCAACTGCGGGTGGAGAAGGAGGTAGCCGACGCGGTGACCCAGCTCGCCTCGCCCGTCGCGCTGGCCACCGCCGCCCCAGTCGGCGCCGACTGGACGATCCGGGTGCGCCGCGAGGGCACGCGGATCAGGGCCAAGGCGTGGCGCGACGACACGGCGGAGCCGTCCGCGTGGGCCGTGGACGTCACCGACGGGACGTTCGGCAAGGGTCGGGTGGGGCTGCGCGCCCTCGCCGACAAGGGCTGCACCAACCTCCCGGTCGGGCTGCTGGTGAGCCGCTTCCAGGTGGACGCGGCGAACTGGGCCGCCCCGCCGAGCGTCACCCACGGCGACTGGGTGCGGGTGCTGCCCGAGCCCTTCGACGGCACCTGGACGGCGGAGCTGGAGCGGACCGTGCGCGGCTGGGCCGGATCCACCGCGCCCGACGTGCTCGCCCACGCCGCGATGTTCCTGGCCGGTGCGCCCGCGGTCACCGCCGGGGACGGCCCGGCGCAGGGCAGGCAGGTGCTGGGCGACGCCGGTTACGGCTATCTCGACCCGCACGGCTACCGCTACGAGGGCGCCGACTTCCACGAGTACATGGGCATCGGCTGGACCTTCCCCGACGGCGCCCACACCGGACCGTCGAGCAAGCAAACCGGAAATCTGGACTGCTCGGGCTACACGCGCATGGTCTACGGCCACCACATGGGCGTACCGATGGCCGCGGGCGCGGACACCTCCGGGGAGCGGATACCGCGCACGTCCCGTGACATGGCCGACCACACGCCCGGTGTGCTCGTCGACCGCACCGACGGCACCGCGCCACCGGCGGCGGACCGGCTCCAGCCCGGTGACCTCGTGCTGTTCGACGCCGACTCGGGCGACGACGACCCCGACCGTCAGATCGTGACGGTCGACCACGTCGGCATCCACCTGGGCACGGACGCCACCGGCAGGCGCCGCTTCCTGTCCAGCCGCAAGACGGTGAACGGGCCCACCATGTCCGACCTCGGCGGCGCCTCGCTGCTGGACGGCACGGGCACCTACGCCACGTCGCTGCACACCGTGCGCCGGATCTGACCCCGTGCGGCGCACCGGCCGGGGCTCCGGCGGCCCCGGGCCCCGGCGGTGCTACGCGCGCACGGCGGCGGGCGCGGGCAGCGGCCGGACCGGGCCGCCGCACCCGCCGCCGTGCTGGGCGGCGTCGGCCAGGGCGCGGCGGTCGCGGTGGGTGCCCGGCGGCAGGGCGGGCCGCACGTCGACGCGGGCGCTCAGGCCGCGGGCCGAGGCGACCCGCCACAGCGACGCGAGCAGGCTGTCGTCGCCGACGAAGGCGGCGGCGGTACCGGCCCCTCCGCCGCCCGCCCGGTAGTCGATCCGGACCGGCTGGACCGCCGCCCCGGCGTCCAGGGCGGCCTGGAAGACGGCCCGGTGGAAGCGGCCCTGCTCCCGGCCGCACCAGGTGCTGCCCTCGGGGAAGGCGGCGACGGCGGTGCCCGCGCGCAGCGCGTCCGCGATCCGGCCGACCGTGCCGGGCAGGGCGCGCAGCCGGTCCCGTTCGATGAACAGGGCGCCGCCGCGGGCCGCGAGCCGGCCTGCCAGCGGCCACCGGCGGATCTCCCGTTTGGCGAGCATCCTGGCCGGGCGCACCGCGGCCAGCAGCGGCACGTCGAGCCAGGAGACGTGGTTGGCCACCAGCAGCAGCCCGCCGGTGGGCGCGGCCGCCCCGGTGATCTCGACACGGACCCCGGCGGCCCGGACGAGCGCCCGGCACCAGCGCCGGATCCAGCGCGCGGGCAGGCGCGGACCGAGCGGGGACAGCGCGATCCCGGCCAGCAGCAGCGCCGCCAGCGCGGTGAGCCGCAGCACGGCCAGCGGGGCGCGGACCGCCGGGGCGGCCCCGCCCAGGCAGGCGCCCGGGGTGCAGGGCGCGGCCGGCAGCCAGGCGCTCACCGGACGGCCGGGGCGAGGGAGAGGAAGTGCCGCAGATAGCGGGGGTCGACGCGGCGCATGGACAGCAGCACGTACAGGTCGGCGACGCCGAAGTCGGGGTCGTGGGCGGGTTCGCCGCACACCCAGGCGCCCAGACGGAGGTAGCCGCGCAGCAGGGCGGGCAGTTCGGCGCGGGCGGGCGCCGGGGCGGCGTTCGCGGGCAGCCAGGGCAGCAGCGGGCGCACCCGGTACTCGGCCGGTGCCAGGTGCTTGGCGCGCACCCGCTCCCAGGTGCGGGCCGCCTGCGCGCCGCCGTCGGCGAGCGGCAGCGAGCAGCAGCCGGCGAGCCACTCCTGGCCGTGGTCGACCATGTAGCGGGCGATGCCGGCCCAGATGAGGCCGATCACGGTGCCGTCGCGGTGGTCGGGGTGGACGCAGGAGCGGCCCACCTCGACGAGCGAGGGGCGGATCGGGTCGAGGGCCGTGAGGTCGAACTCGCCCTCGGAGTAGAGGCGTCCGGCGACCGCGGCCCGCTCGGGCGGCAGCAGCCGGTAGGTGCCGACGACCTGCCCGGTCGCGGTGTCGCGCACGAGGAGGTGGTCGCAGTAGGCGTCGAAGGCGTCGATGTCGTGCCCCGGTTCGGGGGTGGCGAGCAGGGCGCCCATCTCCTTGGCGAAGACGTCGTGCCGCAGCCGCTGCGCGGCGCGCACATCGGCCTCGTCGCGGGCGAGGGAGACGGTGTAGCGGGCGGGTGCCGAGGACTGCGGGGGCCGTGCGAGTGCGGTACCACCGGACATGGCTCTCTCCTGGTCACGGGCGGATCACGGGCCGGTACGGACAGGGAAGCGGGAAGGGCGCTCGCGGACCGGCGGTGCGGTCCGTCGTTCCTGTTCTTCCGGTGCCGGCTGTCCGGTGCGTGACCGGTGCCAGGAGAGGGGGTGTGCGGTTGTTGAATGCCCGGGTGCGAGGCGGGGCCGGGGATGAGCACCACTCCCGGCCCCGTCCGTCCGCCCCCTCGGCGAACGTTTGATGGGCGGCCTACCGCCTGCCCGCCCTGCGGGTGGCCCGCAGCCACTCCTTGTTCATGCCGGTGATCGACACCAGGGGGATGCCCTTGGGGCAGGCGGTGGCGCACTCGCCGGTGAGGGTGCAGCCGCCGAAGCCCTCCTCGTCCATCTGGGCCACCATGTCCAGCACCCGGCTCTCGCGTTCGGGGGCGCCCTGCGGCAGCACGTTGAGGTGGTTGACCTTGGCGGAGGTGAACAGCATCGCCGCGCCGTTGGGGCAGGCGGCCACGCAGGCGCCGCAGCCGATGCACTCGGCGTGCTCGAAGGCGAAGTCGGCGTCCGGCTTCGGTACGGGTGCGGCGTGGGCCTCGGGGGCGGCGCCGGTGGGGGCGGTGATGTAGCCGCCGGCCTGGATGATCCGGTCGAAGGCCGAGCGGTCCACCACGAGGTCCTTGACCACCGGGAAGGCGGCGGCCCGCCAGGGTTCGACGTCGATGGTGTCGCCGTCGCGGAAGGAGCGCATGTGCAGCTGGCAGGCGGTGGTGCGCTCGGGGCCGTGCGCGTCGCCGTTGATGACGAGGCTGCACGCGCCGCAGATGCCCTCGCGGCAGTCGTGGTCGAAGGCGACGGGGTCCTCACCGGCCAGGATGAGCTGTTCGTTGAGGACGTCCAGCATCTCCAGGAAGGACATGTCGGACGAGACGTCGTCCAGCTCGTAGGTGGACATGGCGCCCTCGGCGGCGGCGTTCCGCTGCCGCCAGACGCGCAGGGTGAGCTTCATGCGTAGCTCCGCTGGGTGGGGTGGACGTACTCGAAGACCAGGTCTTCCTTGTGCAGGACGGGCGCCTCGCCGGTGTCGGTGAACTCCCAGGCCGCCGCGTAGCCGAACTCCTCGTCCCGGCGGGCGGCCTCGCCGTCGGAGGTCTGGGACTCCTCGCGGAAGTGGCCGCCGCAGGACTCGGCGCGGTGCAGGGCGTCGAGGCACATCAGCTCGGCCAGTTCCAGGTAGTCGACGATGCGGTTGGCCTTCTCCAGGGACTGGTTGAACTCCTCGCCGGTGCCGGGCACCTTGATGCGCCGCCAGAACTCGTCGCGGATCTGCGGGATGCGCTCCAGCGCCTTGCGCAGCCCGGCGTCGGTGCGGGCCATGCCGCACAGCTCCCACATGAGTTCGCCGAGTTCGCGGTGGAAGGAGTCGGGGGTGCGGTCGCCGTCGACGGCGAGGAGCAGGTGGAGCCGGTCCTCGGTCTCGGCCAGCACCTCCTGGACGACGGGGTGGTCGTCGGTGACCGGGTCCTGGTGCGGATGGCGGGCCAGGTAGTCGTTGATGGTGGCCGGCAGCACGAAGTAGCCGTCGGCCAGGCCCTGCATCAGCGCGGAGGCGCCGAGGCGGTTGGCGCCGTGGTCGGAGAAGTTGGCCTCGCCGATCGCGAACAGGCCGGGGACGGTGGTCTGGAGGTCGTAGTCGACCCACAGGCCGCCCATCGTGTAGTGCACGGCGGGGTAGATCCGCATCGGCACCTCGTACGGGTTCTCCGCGGTGATCCGCTCGTACATGTCGAAGAGGTTGCCGTACTTCTCCTCCACCCCGGCGCGGCCCATGCGCCGGACGGCGTCGGCGAAGTCCAGGTAGACGCCCTGTCCGCCGGGGCCCACTCCCCTGCCCTCGTCGCAGACGTTCTTGGCGGCGCGGGAGGCGATGTCGCGGGGCACGAGGTTGCCGAAGGAGGGGTAGATGCGCTCCAGGTAGTAGTCGCGCTCGTCCTCGGGGATCTCGTTCGGCGGGCGGTCGTCGCCCTTGGCCTTCGGCACCCAGATGCGGCCGTCGTTGCGCAGCGACTCGCTCATCAGGGTCAGCTTGGACTGGTGGTCGCCGGTGCGCGGGATGCAGGTGGGGTGGATCTGGGTGAAGCAGGGGTTGGCGAAGTAGGCGCCGCGCCGGTGCGCCCGCCAGACGGCGGTCGCGTTGGAGTTCATGGCGTTGGTCGACAGGTAGAAGACGTTGCCGTAGCCGCCGGAGGCGAGGACGACGGCGTCCGCGAAGTAGGTGTCGATCTTCCCGGTGATCAGGTCGCGGGCCACGATGCCGCGGGCGCGGCCGTCGACGACGATCAGGTCCAGCATCTCGGTGCGCGGATGCATCTCGATGTTCCCGGCGGCGATCTGCCGCGACAGTGCCTGGTAGGCGCCGAGCAGGAGCTGCTGCCCGGTCTGGCCGCGGGCGTAGAAGGTGCGGGAGACCTGGACGCCGCCGAAGGAGCGGGTGTCGAGCAGGCCGCCGTACTCGCGGGCGAAGGGGACGCCCTGGGCCACGCACTGGTCGATGATCTCGACGGAGATCTGGGCGAGCCGGTGCACGTTGGACTCGCGGGAGCGGAAGTCGCCGCCCTTGACGGTGTCGTAGAACAGGCGGTGCACCGAGTCGCCGTCGTTGCGGTAGTTCTTCGCGGCGTTGATGCCGCCCTGCGCGGCGATGGAGTGGGCCCGGCGCGGGGAGTCCTGGTAGCAGAACTGGACGACGCGGTAGCCCTGTTCGGCGAGGGTGGCCCCGGCCGAGCCGCCCGCGAGGCCGGTGCCGACGACGATGACCGTCTGTCCGCGCCGGTTGGCCGGGTTGACCAGCCTGGCCTCGAAACGCCGGGTGTCCCAGCGCTGTTCGACCGGCCCGGAGGGGGCCTTGGTGTCGGCGACCGGTTCACCGGTCGTGTAGTCGGCGTAGGCGGTCATGTCAGCTCACCACTCCGGTCATCACGCCCACCGGTACGGCGATGAAACCGGCCGTGAGCAGTACTGCGAGGACGTCTGCGACGGTCTTCAGGGCGCGGTCGCGGGCCCGGCTGCCGACGCCGAGGGTCTGGGCGGCGCTCCAGAAGCCGTGCCGGATGTGCAGGCCGAGCGCCAGCATGGCGACGATGTAGATCACGTTGCCGTACCAGGTGGAGAAGGTGTCCACGACGTTCTGGTACGGGTGGCCCTCCTGGAAGCCGCCGGAGTGCACGGTGCCGGTGGTCAGGTCCAGCAGGTGCCAGACGATGAACAGGCCGAGGATGATCCCGCCCCAGCGCATGGTGCGGGTGGCGTAGCTCGCGCGGGGCCTGGCGTGCACGTACTTGGCCGGGCGCGCCCGGATGTCGCGGCGGCTGAGCTGGTAGGCGGAGACGGCGTGCGCGACCACGGCGACGACCAGCACGACCCGGATCAGCCAGAGCGTCCACTCGTAGTGCATGAACGGCTCGCCCACGGTGCGCAGCCAGTGCGCGTAGTGGTTGAACTCGCCCGCGCCGAAGTAGATCTTCAGGTTCCCGATCATGTGGGCGACCAGGTACAGCAGCATGATCAGGCCGCTGACCGCCATCACGGTCTTCTTCCCGACGGTCGACCGCCACACGGTGCGTGCCAGGGACGGCCGTCGGTCCGTCCGCGTTGCCAGAGCCATGGGACCGACGCTAGGCCCGCCGGGGGTCATCGGTCCAAGACATGGTCCGGCTCGTTCCGATAGGCGGCGGCTATCATGGCCGGGTGCAGCTCCAGCAGCTCCAGTACTTCGTGGCCGTCGCCGAGACCCGGCACTTCACCCGGGCCGCCGATCTGGTCCATGTCGCCCAGCCCTCGCTGTCCCAGCAGATCAAGGCGCTGGAGCGGGAGCTGGGCGCCGACCTGTTCCAGCGGGCGCGCGGCAACATCACGCTCACCGACGCGGGCGAGGCGCTGCTGCCGCTGGCCCGGCGCATCCTCGCCGACGCGGACACCGCCCGGCACGAGGTGCAGGAGCTGGCCCAGCTGCGCCGGGGCCGGGTGCGGCTGGGCGCCACGCCGAGCCTGTGCACGGGGCTGCTGCCGGACGTGCTGCGCGCCTTCCACGACCGCTACCCGGGCATCCGGCTGCTGGTCGAGGAGGGCGGTTCGCACGATCTCGTACGGGAGCTGGCGCGCGGTGCCCTGGACCTGGCCCTGGTGGTGCTGCCGCTGCCCAGCCCGTCCCCCGCGCTGGCCACGGTGGAGCTGCTGCGCGAGGACCTGGTCGTGGTGTCCTCCTCGGACGCGCCACCGCCCGGACCCGCGGGGCGGCGGACGGTGCGCATCGCGGACCTGGCGGGCGCGCGGCTCGTGATGTTCCGCCACGGCTACGACCTGCGGGAGCTGACGGTCGCCGCGTGCCGCGCCGAGGGCTTCGAGCCGGAGTTCGCCGTGGAGGGCGGTGAGATGGACGCCGTCCTGGGCTTCGTACGGGCCGGTCTGGGCGTCGCCGTCGTGCCCCGCATGGTCGCCGCCCGCTCCGGGCACGGTCTGCGGGTGACCCCGCTGGCCCGCCCCGGCCTGCACCGCACGATCGCCCTGGCCCACCGCAGCGACGTGGCGCCGCCGCGGGCGGCCAGGGAGCTCCAGCGGATGCTGCTGGAGCGGTGAGCGGGCCCGGGGCTGCGGGCGCACGCGTACGGGCGGCTCCGCGGGCGTACGGTGCTCAGCCGCGCACGGCCGGGGCCAGCACCTCCTCGCACCACTGGCCGAAGCCGGTGGGCGCCGTGTCCGGGGTGCTCGGCACACCGGCGCCGTAGAAGCCCTGCTCGTCCTGGGCGCGGACCATGTCGACGACGCCCTGCGCCCACGCCTCACTGACACCGTGGCCCAGCAGGGCGCGCCGGAAGTCGTCGAGGGCGACCGGCCGCAGCCGGACCGGGCGGCCCAGCACCTCGGACATCACCTCGGCCATGCCCTCGGGCGTCAGCGCGTCGGGGCCCACCAGCGGGACGTCCTCCTGCCCGGTCCAGGACGGGTCGAGCAGCAGCCGGGCGGCGGTGGCGGCGATGTCACCGGTGGCACAGGTGCGCAGGACCCGTCCGGCGTCGTTGGCCAGGTGGAAGATCCCCTGCTCGCGGATCGAGGCGGCCTGGCCGAGCAGGTTCTCCATCAGGAAGGGCGGGCACAGCGCCCGGTAGTGCACACCGGTGGCCTCGATCCGCTCGTCCATCGCCAGCGACGCGGAGATCTGCCCGGCGGCCGCGGCGGTCTTGCGGCCCAGGGTGGAGACGCCCACCACCCGCCGCACGCCCTGCTCCCCGATCACCCGGCACAGCGCGTCGGCGAAGGCCCGGAAATGGCCCTCGACGCTCTCGGCGCCCGGCACCGGGGGCACCAGCCAGAAGACCTGGTCGGCGCCCGCCGCCGCCTCGGCGAGCAGTCCGGGGTCGCTGTGCGAGCCGCGGAACACCTCGGCCCGCTCCCGAACCCGCGGGGTGAGGCGCGCCGGGTCGCGGGCGATCACCCGGAGCTGTCCGGTCGTCTCCGGCGCGTCGAGGAGGAGGTCGAGCAGGCGCCCGCCGATCTGGCCGGTCGGAGTGGTCACGAGCATCACGAGGGGTCTCCCGGAAGTCACAGGGGTACGGAGGTGGAGAAGCACAGAAGGCGCGAAAGGTAAGGCTGAAGTAGAGGGTGAGGGTGTGCCCGGTGGCACACCCCCGCTGCTCCCTGCCCTCTCCCGCGTACCCCGATCCTTCGCCCGTCGCCGCCGGAACTGAAGGTCCGGTCCGGTCGCGGTCGTTACCCTGGAGGCAATACCGACCGGAAGGGGCCGCCGTGGAGTCCCGTGCCCTGCGCTATTTCGTCGCCGTCGCCGAGGAGCTGAACTTCGCCCGCGCCGCCGAGCGGCTCGGCATCTCGCCGCCCCCGCTGTCCCGCGCGATCCGCGCGCTGGAGACGGACCTCGGCGTCACCCTGTTCGAGCGGAGCACCCACCGGGTGGCACTGACCCCGGCCGGCGAGGTGCTGCTCACGGAGGGCCGGATCGCGCTGGACGCCCTGACGGCGGCCGGGCACCGGGCGCAGCGGGCCGTCGCACCGCAGGCCGGGCTGGTCCTCGCGGTGAAGGCCGACGGCGACGCGGGTCTGCTGGAACCGATCCTGGAGCGCTTCGCCGCCGACCCGGCCGCCGTCCCGGTGACGGTCCGGCTCTGCGCGCTGCACGAGTCCGCCACGCTGCTGCGCCGCGGCGAGGCGGACGTGGCCCTGGTCCACACTCCCTACGACCCGACCGGCCTGGACAGCGAGACACTCACCGTGGAGCCTCGCGTCGCCGCCGTGGCGGCGGCCCATCCGCTCGCCGCGCGCACCCGCCTCGGCCTGGACGACCTGGGCATGACCGCGGAGGACGTCGGCCGGCCCGTCGGGCGGGCCCGGGACGACTGCCGCGATCTGGCCCAGTTGCTCACCCTGGTCGCGCTCGGCGAGGTCGTCACGCTGCTGCCCGCCTCCGTGACCCTGCGCTACCCGCGCCCCGGCGTCGCCTACCGCCCCGTCGTGGACGCGCCCGCCGCCGTCATGGCGGTCGCCTGGCCCCAGCAGTCGCGCTCGACCGCCACGGCGGCCCTGGTCCGGGCGGCCACGGCGGTGGCCGAGGCGCGGACGCGGGCGCCGCAGCGCACGCCCGACGAGGCGTCGTCCGCCCCCGGAACCGGCCTGGGAGCCCGGGCCGTGGCAGGAGCCGGAGGCTAGACCAGGGAAACGGCGGGCGCCGGAGCCGCGGCGGAGACGGACGGCGGCGGTAGGCGTACCCACTGCACACGCACCCGTCGCCCGCGCCGGGCGGCACCGCCCCGTCGGCTCAGCCCGTCGCGTCCGCCAGGGCCAGCTCGTGCAGCCGGTCCGGCGGGCCGGGACGGGCGTAGTACCAGCCCTGGGCCGTGTCGCAGCCCAGTATCCGCAGTTGTTCCGCCTGGGCTCCGGTCTCCACGCCCTCGACGGTGACCGCGAGGTCCAGGCTGTGCGCCAGGGCGACGATCCCCTCGACGATCTTCAGGTCGACGGGGTCGGCCGGGAACTGCTGCATGCCCTGGGTGAAGGAGCGGTCCAGCTTGAGCACGCTCACCGGCAGCCGCCGCAGATTGGCCAGGTTGGAGTAGCCGGTGCCGAAGTCGTCCAGCGCGATGTCCACGCCCATGTCGGCCAGTCGGCGCAGCGGTTTGAGCAGATCGTCGTCCGCGCCGATCAGCGCCGACTCGGTCACCTCCAGGCACAGCGCGTCCGGGGTCACCCCCGCGCGCTCCAGGATGTCGACGGTGTCCTGGACGAGTCCGGGATGGCCGAGCTGGCACGGCGAGAGGTTGACGTTGATGCGCAGCGGCCCGCTGGAGCCGTCACCGTACCGCTCCCGCCACTCGCGGGCCTGACGCACCGACTGCTCCATGACCCAGCGGCCCAGCGGCACGATCAGCCCGGTGTGCTCGGCGAGCGGGATGAACCGGTCGGGGCCGAGCACGCCGTGCTGCGGGTGCAGCCAGCGCACCAGTGCCTCAGCGCCGCGCACACTGCCGTCGCCGAGGTGCACCAGCGGCTGGTACTCGATGAAGAACTCGCCCCGGTCGAGCGCGGCGGGCAGCGCGGTGGTGAGCCCGTGCCGGGTGATGGCGCGGGCGTCGGCCTCCGGGTCGGCCAGCTCGAAGCGGTTGCCGCCCGCCGACTTGGCGCGGTACATGGTGATGTCGGCGCTGCGCAGCACCTCCGCCGCGCTGCGCTCCCCCACCGGGCCCTCGACGACGCCGATGCTGCCGCGCACGGTCAGTTCGCGGCCGTCGATGCGGATGGGGGCGAGCAGCGCGTTCATGATGCGGGTGGCGAGGTCGTCGACCTCGCTGCGGCTGTCGGCTCCGGTGGTCAGCGCGACGAACTCGTCGCCGCCGAGCCGGGCGACCATCTCGCCGGGCGCGGTCGCGCACGCCTGGAGCCGGTCGGCGACCTCCACCAGCAGCCGGTCGCCGGCCGCGTGGCCGAGGCTGTCGTTGATGGTCTTGAAGCCGTCCAGGTCGAGGTAGCACAGCCCGAAGCGGCTGCCCTCGCCCGCGTTGAGCGTCTTCTCCAGCCGTTCGAAGAACAGGGTGCGGTTGGGCAGTCCGGTGAGCGCGTCGTGGGTGGCCTCGTAGCGCAGCCGCAGGTTGAGCAGCCGCCGCTCGGTGGTGTCCTCCATCAGGGCCAGCTGGTACTGGGGGTTGCCGTCGGGGTCGCGCAGCAGGGAGACGGTCAGGTTGGTCCACAGGACCGTGCCGTCGGGGCGGTAGAAGGCCTTCTCCACGTGGTAGTGCTCGCGCTCGCCGCGCACCAGTTCCTGGTACAGCCGCCAGGTCTGCGGGGCGTCGTCGGCGTGCGTCCACTCCTGGACGTTGCGTACGCGCAGGCTCTGCTCGGAGCCGCCGAACATGCGCAGCAACGCGCCGTTGACCTGGAGGACGTTGCCGTCGAGGTCGGCGATCCCGATGCCTATGGCGGCGCCCTCGAACACGGCGCGGAAGCGGGCCTCGCTGGCGTGCAGCGCCTGGGCGACCACGCCCTGGGCGCGCAACGCGGCCTGCGCGATGGCCTCCTGCTCGACGAGGGTGCGCTCGCGCAGCGCCCGCGCGAACCCGGCGGCCATGGCGTGCTGGAGACGCCCGGAGCGGGCCCGCAGATCCTCCGGGTCGCCGTCCTCGCCGCAGTAGAGCACGAGGTAGGCGTCCACGCAGTCCAGGGAGCGGCTCAGTGCCTCGGGCGCCGTGCAGTGCGCCCCGATCAGCGCGGCGCCGACCGCCTCGCCCTCCGCGGCGTCGAACGCCCTGGCCCGCAGCGCCCCGCTCAGCCGGCGGGCCAGCGGCAGGAGTTGCTCCTCGAACTCCGGGCGGGTCAGCGACGTGGAGGTCACCGGGAAGACCGCCCGGCTCCAGATCGTCGTCAGCCGGCGCAGTCTGTCCTCCGGGCCGTCCGGCTGCGTGTTCACGCCGTACGCCCCACGCCGGCGTATCCGGAGAAGGCGTAAGGATCCTCGTCCTCCGGCGCCGTCTCCGGCCGCCAGCGCGCCATCGGCACCAGTCCGGGTTCCACCATGTCGTACCCCTCGAAGAACCGCGCGATCTCCTCGCGCGAGCGCATGATCAGCGGATTGCGGATGCCCTTGTATACGTCGACCGCGCCCTCGCTCCGCTCCGGCGGCAGCGGGATTCCCTCGTACGAGGCATGCGTGAGGATCAGCAGGCTGCCGGGGGCGAGCGCGTCGCGCAGCGCGGCGACGGCGGTGTACGGGTCGTCCGTGTCTTCCACGAAGTGAAGTATGGCAACGAGAAGCAGCGCCACTGGCCGATTCAGGTCGATCAGCCGCCGCAACGGGGGGCTTTCGAGGATCTCGTGGGGCTTGCGCAGGTCCGCCGCGACCACGTCCGCGTCGTCGTTGTCCGCGAGGACGGCCTGGCTGTGGGTGACCGCGACCGGGTCGTGGTCGACGTAGACCACGCGGGCGCCGGGGCGGGCGGCCTGGGCGACCTCGTGGACGTTGCCGAAGGTGGGGATGCCGGACCCGATGTCGAGGAACTGCGTGACGCCCTCGTCCAGCGCGTACCGCACGGCGCGGCGCATGAACGCCCGGTTGGCCTGCATGATCTTGGGCAGCCCCGGCATGAACTCCATGGCCCTGCGGGCCGCTTCGCGGTCGATCTCGAAGTTGTGCGAACCGCCCAGGTAGTAGTCGTAGATCCGGGCGACGCTCGGCACCGAGATGTCGATGCTCCGTGGGGCCCAGGCGGGACGCTCCATCTTCTCTCCACAACGTAGGCGATCCGGTGTTCGAGCTGAGGCTACTGATCGCCCGCCAAAGGGGCGAGAGGAAACGGAAATTGACCATCCGTTCCCGGTCACCACCTGCGGCGTACGGTCCGGAGGGCGCCCGCATCACGGTGGATTGCGCCGATGTGCGGGCCCGGCGGAAGCGCTCGGGCGCACGCTCCGGCACGCGGCGGACCGCCCCTTGGCGCCATGCGGAAGAGAAACGATCCGGCAGGCACCGCATGCGCGGTGTGCGCGGTGTGCGCGTGCGCCCGCCGTCACTTCCGCGTTCGGCGCCTCCCTGCCCCGCAGCGGGGGCAGAGCGCACCGGTTGCCGTCGGCGCGCCGGCCGTCGCGCTCGGTGACCGTGCCGCCGAGGCGACCCCGCGTCCGGACCCGCCGACTCACGCCGACTCACGGCGACTCATGTCGGCTCACGTCGGCTTGCGTCGGCTCACGTCGGCCTCGGGCCGGGTTCGAGTCGGCCTGGGGCCGCTCTCCACCAGCTCGCACACGCGTCCGTATCGGCTCGCCGAGGGCGGTGCTCCGCCCAAACCAGCCTCCGTCCCGTTTCGCTCCTTCGGACCAATCGCCCGGCGCGTCGGAGTGCGGGGGTCCGGAGCGGCCCATGATCTCGGTCGTGCATCGACCGAAACCGACCCGATTCGCCCTGGTGCTGCGGGTGTTGGCGCCGACGGCCGTGGCGTGGACCTGCGTGGGCGTCCCCGCCGCCCCGGCGGCCGCCGACGCCTGCGCCTACGCCTCCACGGGGCCGGGCGGAACCGTGGCGGTGGCGGTGGCCGGCGGCGGCACCTGGCCCCCGTTCCCCCCGTGCCCGAGGCCCACGCCCACACCTACGCCCACGCCGACTCCGACCCCGACTCCCACTCCTACTCCGTCCCCCACCCCCACCCCGTCGCCCACACCGAAACCACCACCACCACCGAAGCCCACCCCGCGCCCGGCACCTCCGCCGAAGCCCCGGCCCACGCCGCCGCCCCCGCGACCGGCCCCGGTGGCCCCCGCACCCCGCCCGACACCGCCCCCGCCTCCCTCGCCCACCCCCACCCCGACACCGAGTCCCACGCCCCGCCCCAGCCCTTCGGCGCGGCCGGTCACCTATCCGCACTACCGGGCCCAGCCGCACCGGCACACGCCCCGGCGCGCTCCGTCGCCGATCACCTACGTCCTGTTGATCGCGGTGCCCGCGCTGGTCGCCGTCGCCGCGCTCCGCCCGCGCTGACCCCTGGAGGAACCCGTTGTCGGAATGGCTTGTTCTCGTCCTCGCGATGCTGGCCGCCTGTGCCGTGGTCGTGGTCATCACCCTCGTACGGGACCGCACGGCGGCCGAGGACGAGGACCCCAGCGACACCCCGGACGTCATCGAGTACATGACGATGTGGATCGGTGTGGTGTACGCCATCGTGCTGGGCCTGGCCATCGCCGGGGTCTGGGAGGCCCGCGTCTCCGCCCAGGACCACGTCCAGGCCGAGGCCCAGGCGCTGCACGAGATCTCCGAACGCGTCCGGGTCTATCCGCCGGACGTGCGCGACCGGATCCGTTCCGATGTCAACGCCTATGTCGGACACGTCGTGCACACCGAGTGGAAGACGATGGTCGACCACGGTCATGTGACGAAGCAGGGCGACCAGTTGCTGGAGAAGATCCGCGCCGACGTCAGCGACTACCAGCCGAAGTCCGACTTCGAGGCGCAGGCGTACCAGCCGCTCGTCGACCAGGTCACCGCCGCCGACCAGGCCCGCGCCGCCCGCTCGGACTCCACCGGGGCGACGATGCCCGGCGTGGTGTGGTTCGGACTGATCGCCGGGGCGGTGATCACCATCGGCATGGTGTTCGCGCTCCAGATCCGGCGCACCCCGCGCGAACTGGTCCTCGCAGGGGTGTTCTCCGCGCTGATCGCCTTCCTCCTCTTCCTGATCTGGGACTTCGACGCGCCCTACAGCCGGGGCATCGCGTCGTCCACGGCGCCCTTCCTGGACATGTTCCCGGGCATCACCCGCTGAGGCGGCCGGGTACGGCGGGAGGCGCGCGGGAGTGACGGGCACTCACCGGCCGGTACCCCGGCCGCGGGTGCCCCGTCCCCTGTGCGGCCCACACGGTTGCCCCGTTCGCCCGGGTGCGATAGCGCCGGAGTGCACATGTTCCTAGCGTTTCGATCATCGAGGTGCATTTCAGGCGCACGCGGAAAAGGTCCGCAGCTGCTCCTCGGGGACCGGAGGAATCACCATGCGCGTCATACGCGTCGTTTCGGCGGCACTGCTGGGTCTGGGCGCCCTCACCCTCTCCGCACCCGCGGCCGTCGCGAGCGGCGGTGACGGCGGCTCCTACGACGGCGGCGGCCACTCGTCGTACGGCGGCGGGGGCGGCGGCGACCGCTCCTACGGCGGCGGTGGCGGCGACAGCAGCTCCTACGGGTCCGACGACGAGGACGAGGGCCGCGGCGGCCGGGGCGGAGGCAAGCCCGAGCACTTCCAGCACGGCGTCCGCGCGGGCGGGGGCGGCACCGTCGCCGGGTTCGACCTGAAGGAGGTCGGCATGGGCACGGCGCTCATCGCCGGTTCGGTGGGCACGGCGTACTACCTGTCGCGGCGCCGCACCGGCGAGGAGGGCGTCGCCTGACACCGCCGTCACCCCCACATACAGCTGCGCCCCGGACCTGTGCGGGTCCGGGGCGCAGGTGTGTCAGGAAGATGTCAGCGGGGGCAGGAAGATGTCCGCGGGGGCCGGTCCCGCCCCGGGCGGTCGCGGCGCGGGCCGCCGCCGCACACGCGCCGGTCCGGCCTCCGCCGCGCGGGACGGAGGCCGGACCGGGGGCCGTGGGCGTACGGCGCCGTCAGACGCGCCTGCCGGGCCGGCGGCGCAGCAGGAACACCCCGCCGCCGACGACGCCCGCCGCCACCAGGCCGCCGCCGATGGCGATGTCCGCCGTGGTCGCGCCGGTGGTCGTGGCCCCGCCGAGGCCGCCGCGCACACCGCCGACGACGGTGAACGCCCCCGGCCGGGTCAGGGTGCGGCCGTCGCACCGGACCGTGATGTCGTACGTGCCGGGGCGGACGTCCTCGCGGACGGTGGCCACGCCCCGTGCCGTCTCGCGCGCGCCGTTGACGGGCCGCAGCCCGGTGGTCGAGAAGGCGCGCGAGGCGGCGGTCCCGCCGCTGCGGCAGCCTTCCACCGTGATCGCCAGCTGCCCGCCGCGGGCGATCACACCGGGCAGGGCGGTGATGTCGCGGATCCCGCCGGAGCCGCCGCCCGGACCACCACCGGGACCGCCGCCACCGGGGCCGCCGCCGCCCGGCCACCCGCCTGGGCCGCCTCCGGTCCAGCCGCCCGGTCCGCCGTCCTGGCCGCCCCCGTGGCCGCCGCCGTGCCCCTCGCCGAACCCGCCCACCTGGCCGTGTCTCGGCCGGTGTTCGTGCCCCCGCCCGAACCCGCCGTCCGGGCCGCGCCCGAAGCCTCCGTCCGGGCCCCGGCCGCCGCCGAAGCCGCCCACCTGTCCGTTGCCCGGACCGCCGTCGGGACCGCCGCCGAAGCCGCCCACCCCGCCGACACCGCCCACGCCGCCGACGCCACCCACCCCACCGACGCCACCGACCCCGCCGCCGCCAGGGACCTGGCCGATGCCCGGCCCGCCGATCTGACCGTTGCCGAGTCCTCCGATCTGCCCGTTGCCCGGACCGCCGACCTGGCCGCTCCCGAAGCCGCCGATCTGGCCGTTGCCCGGCCCGACGTCCCAGCCGCCGGGGGCGTCGCCGCCCTTGGCGACGGCCACCGGGGCGGCCAGCCCTACGGCGGCGACGGCGGCCACCAGGGCCGCCAGGGGGGTACGAGTGATGGACATGTGTTCCTCCGCGGAAGGCGCCCCGGGGGCCCGTACCCGGTCGATCGGCGAGAAAGCGCCTCCCGCGAGAACCCTCGGACGGCCCGTACCCGACCGCACTTCGGCGCTCGTCCGACCCGGTGAGCCGATCCGCCGGCGGATTCACCCCGTTGAAGGTCGCCGCAGGTCACGGGTTGTCATAAAGCCCCCGTACGGCCCGACTCGGATGGCGCACGAAAAGGCGGTGCGCCACCCGTTCGCCTCCGTCCCGTCGCCGGTTCCCGGCGCCGGACTTAGCGTGCAGGCACGGGCGAGTGAGAACGGTGCCGGCCGCGCCGAGAGGGGATGGCGTATGACTGCGAGCGAGCTGTCCGGATTCCGGGAAGAGGAGGAGCCGCAGCCACGGCGGAAGCGTGCGCCGTGGGGCGTGATAGCGCTGGTCCTGCTCTCCGGGCTCGCTCTCATCCGCAACGGCTCGGGCGAGTTCGACGCCGGTCCGCCCCAGCCCGCGAAGGCGGCGGCACCGGACGTCGCGCGCGCGGTGCCCAGCGCCCCGCAGTCCACGGACGGCGCGGACGCACCGGCCCTGGAGCGCTCGGTGCCCGACCGGATCAGGGTCCCCGTGATCCAGGTCGACGCGCCCGTCACCCCGGTCGGCGTGGACAGCGACGGCTGGGTCGCGGCACCGCCCCCGGACGACCCGAACCTGGCGGGCTGGTTCAACGGCGCCGTCACCCCGGGCGAGAAGGGGACCGCGGTCGTCGTCGGCCATGTGGACAACACCATGGGTCCGGCGGTCTTCTACGGCCTCGGCGCGCTGAAGAAGGGCAACCACGTCGAGATCCACCGCGAGGACGGGAGGACGGCCGTCTTCGAGGTGTACGGGGTGGAGGTGTTCGAGAAGAGCGACTTCCCCGGGGACCGCGTGTACGGCTCGAAGGGCACACCGGAGCTGCGGCTCATCACCTGCGGCGGCGACTACACGAAGAAGACCGGGTACCAGGGGAACGTCGTCGTCTTCGCCCGGCTGGCCGAGGTCCGCTGACCGGCGGGGGCCCGCCCGGCGCGACGGCACCGCCGGGCGGGCGGCCGTGTCAGGTGTACTTCCGGCGCGGGACGGTGAAGTGGTAGCCCTCGTCCAGCAGCTTGGGCAGATAGGTGCGCAGCGCCCGGACGGTCTGCGAGCGGTCGCCCCCGGCGTCGTGGGAGAGCACCACCACCCCGGGGGCGGCGCCCCGCTCCACCCGGCGCACGATGGCCTTGGTGCCGGGCGTCGTCCAGTCGAGGCTGTCGACGGTCCAGGCCAGGGGCTCCATGCCGAGTTCGGCGTTGAGCCGGAAGACCGTGCGGTTCCAGGCGCCGTAGGGGGCGCGGAACCACAGGGGCCGCTCGCCGTACGCCTTCTCGATGACGTCGCTGGTGCTCTCGATCTCGTCGCGGATCTCGCTCCGGCTGAGCTGGGTGAGCAGCGGGTGGGTCCAGGTGTGGTTGCCGACGACATGGCCCTCGTCGGCCATCCGGGCCAGCAGGTCGCGGTTCCAGTCGGCCATCTCGCCGCACACCATGAACGTCGCCCGGATGTCGTACTTGGCCAGGGTGTCCAGCACCTGGGGGGTGTACTCGGGGTTGGGGCCGTCGTCGAAGGTGAGGAGCATCGTGTTGCCGCGGCCGGAGAAGCTCAGGATCGGGGCGGTGCGCACCTCGGTCGGCAGCGGCCTGATCCGCTGCGGGGCGTCGCCGGTCAGGGGCCGCAGCCGGTAGGCGGAGGGTCTGAGGGCGCTGTGCGCCTGCGGGCCCGCGGCGGGCGGCGCGGGCGGCGGACCGCCGGGGGAACCGGAGAGCAGCAGTCCGGCCGTGCCGGCGGCGCCTGCCGCGCCGAGAGCGGCGGCCCCGGCGAGCAAGGCCCGGCGCCGCGTGAACAACTGATCCTTCTGCATGAGTCATCAGTGACCGGGCGGTCGCCGCCGCACCGGTTCGGCGGCACGAAAACACCCGCCCGGACCAGTCGGCGCCCAGCGGCGCCCCGTCCGATAAGCTACGCAGCGTGACGGAACAGCACGAGGAGCACGAGCAGCAGGCGTCCCGCTTCGAGCGGGGCACCGACGGGCCGAAGGTGATCGTGGCCGGGGTGGACGGCTCCGACTCCTCGATGCGGGCCGCCGCCTACGCCGCCGGTCTCGCCCGTCGGCAGGGCGCGCGGCTGGCCCTCGTGTACGTGCAGCCGGTGATGTCGGCGGGGGCCGCGCTGGGCGCGCCGGTGGCCGACACGACCGACGAGATCGCCGAGGACCTCGTCCAGCAGATCCGCGAGTCCGCCGAACGGCTCAAGGGGATATTCGAGGTGCGCTGGGAGTTCCACACCTTCCGCGGTGATCCGTACAACGGGCTGGTGACGGCCTCCGACGAGCTGAAGGCGGACGCGGTGGTCGTCGGCGCCTCGGAGCAGGCGGGTCATCGGATCATCGGTTCGGTGGCAGTACGCCTGGTGAAAGCGGGAAGGTGGCCTGTGACGGTGGTGCCGTAAGGCGTCGCACCGCGTCCCCCGTGACCGGCGGGGCGTGCGTGGCGTCTTCCGAACCCGGCCGCGCTGGGCCATCATGATCCGCCGTCAGCCGATTGCCGTCTGCGAAGAGGTGAGGCGCATGGCCGGGCTCCGCATGGGTGAGGGCATTCTCCGCCGTAAACCCATCGAACACATCGAGGAGACGGAAGGCGGCGAAGGACCGAAACTCGAACGGTCGCTCGGGCTGTGGCAGCTCACGGCGATCGGTGTGGGCGGCATCATCGGGGCGGGCATCTTCACCCTGGCCGGTACGGTGGCCAACGGCACGGCCGGTCCCGCGGTGCTCGTCTCCTTCCTGATCGCGGGCGTGGCCAGCGCCGCGGCCGCGCTGTCGTACGCGGAGTTCGCCGGGATGATCCCGAAGGCGGGCTCGGCGTACACCTACGGGTACGCGGTGCTCGGCGAGTTCGCCGGCTGGTTCATCGGCTGGGACCTGCTGCTGGAGTACACGGCGATCGTGGCGGTGGTCGCCATCGGCATCTCCGGGTACTTCAGCTTCCTCGTCGAGGACATGGGCGCGCATCTGCCGTCCTGGATGCTGGGCGCGCCCGGCACCGGCTCGGGGCACCGGGTCGACCTGTTCGCGGCGATCCTGTGCCTGCTCATCGCCTGGCTGCTGAACCTCGGCATCCGCAGCGCGGCCCGCTTCGAGACGGTCGTGGTGGCGCTGAAGGTCGTCGTGGTGCTGGTGGTGATCCTGGTCGGTGTCTTCCACATCAACAGCGCCAACTACCATCCGTTCTTCCCCTTCGGGGTCGGCGGGGCGTTCACCGGCGCGGCCACCGTGTTCTTCGCGGTCTTCGGCTACGACGCCATGTCGACGGCGGCCGAGGAGTCCAAGGACGCACAGCGGCACATGCCGAAGGCGATCATCTACTCGCTGGCCATCGCGATGGTGCTGTACGTGGCGGCCTGCCTGGTGCTCACCGGTATGCAGAACTACAAGGACATCGACAAGGAGAGCGGCTTCTCGACCGCGTTCAAGTCGGTGGGGCTGAGCAGTCTGGCGGACGTGATCGCGGTGGGCGCGATCATCGGCATCCTCACCGTGATGTTCACGTTCATGCTGGGTGTGACCCGGGTGTGGTTCTCGATGTCCCGGGACGGGCTGCTGCCGCGCTGGTTCGCCAAGACGCACCCCACCCGGCATGTGCCGACGCGCGTGACGTGGATCGTCGGGATCGCGTCCGCCGTGATCGCCGGGTTCCTGCCGATCGCGGAGGCGGCCGAGCTGACCAACATCGGGATCCTGCTGGCGTTCGTGGTGGTCTGCACGGCGGTGATCGTGCTGCGCTACCGGCAGCCGGACCTGCCGCGTTCCTTCCGCACCCCGTGGATGCCGTTCGTGCCCGCGCTCGGGATCGTCTTCTCCATCTGGCTGATCACGTTCCTCCAGTGGCAGACGTGGGTGCGGTTCGTGGTGTGGTTCCTGATCGGCTGCGTCATCTACTTCGGCTACTCGTACAAGCGCTCCGCGCTGGCGCCGGGGCGCGGCCCGAAGAGCTGACGGACGGCGGAGGGGCCCGGCGGCGCAGCGGTCACGCGCCGCCGGGCCGGTCCCTGCCCGCCGGGCCGTCAGCGGCCCATCACCAGCCCGTCCTTCGCCGCGCCCCGGGCGAGCACCGCGTCCCGGATCCCGTCGCGTACGGCCTGGAGGTCGGCGCCCCGGCCGATGGCCTCGTCGACGTTCACCACCCGTCCGGCGTCGGGGTCGAACAGTTCGGGCACGAACTCGGCCCGGGTCACCTCCCAGCGGCCTCCGGCCCTGGCGGGCGGGGCGAAGGTGAAGCGGGCCAGGGTGCTCCGGCCGGTGCGCGGGTCGGGCGGGGCGGCGGCGCCGGGCTGCGGGCCCGCGATCTGGTCGCCGGTGCCGTAGACCACCCAGGTGCCGCCCACCTTCTCGTAGGGCTGGGGCGTCCGGGCGCCGGTTCCGAGGATCAGGTCGACGGCGGGGCGGGCGCCGGTGCGCGCGGCGGTGAGCCTGCGCGCCAGTTCCGTCTGCTCCGCGTCCGGGCCGTCCTGGTCCGGGTCGCCCCAGTCCAGGGACACCACGACGACATCGGCGCCCGCCCGCCGGGCGGCCCGCGCGTCGGCGAGGATCCGGTCGGTGTCGAGCAGGCGCAGCGACCAGGGCTGTCCGGCGGGCGACGGCCGGTCCGGGCCCTGGCTGTACGCCAGATGGGCGACCAGCGCGGACCCGGCGCGCAGGAGGGCGCCGCGCGCCTCGTCCTCGGTGCGGGCCGACCCGGCGTGCCGGATCCCGGCGCGGTCCAGGGCGTCCAGGGTGCGGCGGACCCCGTCGGGACCGTCGTCCAGGGTGTGCGCGGAGGCGGTGGCGCAGCCGTCGTAGCCGGTGGCGGCGAGCGCCGGGGCCAGCTCCGGCGGGAACATGCCGGGGGACGCGGCGGCGGGCGCCTCCTCGGGTTCCTGTACGGCGTCCAGGTGGCACAGGGCCACGTCCGCGCCGGAGACGGCCGGGGCGACGCCCTCCAGCAGGGGGCGGAAGTCGTGGCCGGTGCCGCCCGCGTCGAAGGCGGCCCGCTCGATCACCGAGGCGTCCGGCCGGAGGGCGCCGGAGGCCAGCAGGGTGAACGCGGTGGCGGCCGGGCGGGTGCCGGCCGTGGGCGCCGGGGGTGCGGCCGCCGCGGGCCGCTGCTCGTGGTGGCCGGCCTGGCAGGCCGCCGCCGCGGTGAGGACGGCTGTCACGGCCAGGGCCACCTGGTGTCGGCGTGCGAACATCGGTTCCCTTCAGAGCAGACGTTCGATCATTCGGTCATATCGACGGACAAGCGTTAGTCAGATGGGTACGAAGCGGGCCGTCGCCGCAAACAGCGGCGGCGCCGTGATTGGTCCGTCCGGTGCGCACCGGCCCCTGTCCGGCAGCCGCCGGACCCCGGGCGCCCGGCGTCCCGTACCGTCACCGGCACCTGACGGACCGTTCGTCGCACCGTTCAACGACGCGATCGACCGTCCGCCGCACAGCGCCGCGCGCGCCCTGTCCCCGGACGGCACCCTGCGGTGCCATACGGCCATGATGGCCGGAACCACCCTCCCGCCCGCGCCGCCGACCACCGGGGCGCCCGCCGACGTCACGACCGCCCGGACGGCGGGTGCCGCGACGACGACCGCCGAGCACGAACTCGCCGCGCTCCAGCGCGAGCACGCACGGCCGCTGTTCGCACTGCTGCTGCGGCTGTGCGACGGCGACCGGCAGCGCGCCGAGGACCTGCTCCAGGAGACGCTGGTGCGGGCCTGGCAGCACCCCGAGGCGCTGCGCGCCGAGACCTTCGACTCCGTACGGCCCTGGCTGCTGACCGTCGCGCGGCGGCTGGCCATCGACGCGCGCCGGGCCCGGCAGGCCCGGCCGCCCGAGGTCGGCGACGCCGTCCTGGAGAACGCGCGGGTGATCGCCGACCACGCCGAACGGTCCGCCGCCACCCTCGATGTGCGGCGCGCTGTGAAGACACTCACTCCGCAGCACCGTGACGTCCTGGTGCTCGTGTACTTCCGCGGGGCCAGTGTGGCGGAGGCCGCCGAAACCCTGGGCATTCCGCCCGGTACCGTGAAGTCCCGTGCGTACTACGCGCTGCGCGCCCTGCGCAGGGTGCTTCCGGGTTACGCGGCCGACCTGCGATGAAACGGACTCTTGGGTCAAGCCTCCGTAAAGCGCCTTGCTGTGGACCCCTGTTGGGTAATCGGCTGTTCTCATCCGTGTTCCGCGGGGGCATGGTCCCGGGAGCCGGGGCTCGGGCGACGCGCACGCACCGGAGGAAGGCGGGAAGGGATGCTGCACAGAGGGCACGAGAACGCGGAGGGCGGCCACGGCGGTGATCAGGACGTCCCCATGGCCTGGTTCTACGCCGAGTACATCGCCGACGAACTGCTGCGCACGGGCGATCTGATGCCCCCGGCGTCGGTGGAGTTCCGCGCCGGACGGGACGCGCTGGCGCTGACCGTCTTCCTGTCCGACACCGGCGGCGAGCTGTCCGGCATCCGGGTGGTCTCGCAGCTGGAGACCTGGCTGTCGCTCACCGCGTACGACCAGCCGTGGCAGGACTGGGTGCGCGAGCGGGTGGCCTGCCTCGCCGCCGACGCGGACGCCCGGGGCGTCCCCTCGCCCGACCTCGCGCTGGCCGAGGCCGCCTGGCGCTGGCTGGAGGAGACCGAACTGCTCGCGCCCGACCTGGACGCGGTGCCGGACGGCGCGGGCGCGGTGGGCGAGGACGAGGGCCCCAAGGTGTGGACGCCCGCCTGGCAGCTCGGACTGCCCCTGGGGCATCTGGCCATCCATCTGTTCTGACGTTCTGATGTTCTGACCGGGTCCGGCTCCGCGGCACGGCGCTCCGGACGGCGGCGCCTCGCCGCATCCCGCGCGGGGTGCCCGGTCCGGGCGCGCCCGGCCCGCCGGGCAGACGGGCAGACGGGCGGGCTACTTGAGCAGCCGGGAGAGTCTGCGGTCCGCGAGCGGCTTGCCGCCCGTCTGGCAGGTCGGGCAGTACTGGAGCGAGGAGTCGCTGAAGGAGACCTCGCGGATGGTGTCACCGCACACCGGGCAGGGTTCGCCGATGCGGCCGTGCACCCGCAGGCCGCTCTTCTTCTCCGCCTTCAGCCGGCCGGCCGCGATGCCTCTGGAGCGCTCGACCGCCTCGGTCAGGGTGGTGCGCAGCGCCTCGTACAGCCGCCCGGTCTCCTGCGGGGTCAGGGAGGCCGCCAGCTTGAACGGGGACATCCGGGCCGCGTGCAGGATCTCGTCGCTGTAGGCGTTGCCCACACCCGCGATCAGGCTCTGGTCGCGCAGGGCGCCCTTGAGCTGCCGCCGCTCCCCCGCGAGCAGCCCGGCGAAGCGCTCCTCGTCGAAGTCGTCGGCCAGCGGGTCCGGGCCGAGGCGGGCGACGCCGGGCACCTGCCGCGGGTCCGGTACGACGTACACCGCGAGCCGCTTCTGGGTGCCGGCCTCGGTGAGGTCGAAGCCCGCGCCGGTCTCCAGGGCGACCCGCAGGGCGAGGGGGCCCTTGCCGGGCCGGGGCGGGCCGTCCGGGAGGCGGTCCCGCCACTGGAGCCACCCGGCCCGCGCCAGATGGGTGACCAGGTGCGGGCCGCCGTCGGTCGCCAGGTCGAGGAACTTGCCGTACCGGCCGACGGCGGTGACCTTGTGCCCCTCCAGGGCGGTGACCGGCGGGTCGTAGGTCTTCAGGACGCTGATGGCGACGGGCAGCACCCGGACCACCTCGTGACCGACCAGGTTCTCGGTCAGGAAGTCCCTGAGCGCTTCCACCTCGGGCAGTTCCGGCATGGTTCCAGAGTGCCACCGCCCACGGACACCGCCACGCGGCGCGGGCCTCCGCCGCCCCCGCCCCGACGGCTCCCCCGGACGCTCACGTCGGCTCGTCCGTCTCGTCCATCACGAACTCGCTCCACAGGCACTTGCCGCCGCCGCGCGCCTCCACGCCCCACACGTCGGTGAGCCGGTCGACGAGGAGCAGCCCGCGCCCGGAGACGCCCTGCTCCCCCGGTTCGCGGCGGCGCGGCAGGGCGCTGGAGGAGTCCTCGACCTCCACCCGCAGCCGCCGGTCGGTGCCGCTGAGCACCCGCAGGGTGACCACGGCGGCGCCCTCGGTGTGCATCAGGGCGTTGGTGATGAGTTCGTCGGCCACGAGTTCGATCTCGTCGGAGCGCTCGCGGGCGCCCCAGGAGCGCACGGTGGCGCGGATCATGTGGCGGGCCCGGGTCAGCGCCTCGGGGTCGCCCGGTGCGACATGGTGCTGGAGGCGGCCCTCGGGCCGGCGTTCGGCGAGCGCGCGGCGGCGCAGCACCAGCAGGGCCACGTCGTCGTCCCCGCCGCGCTCCTCCGCCATGGCGATCAGCTGGTCGGCGAGGTCGCGTACGTCCTCGGGGCCCGTGCCGATCATGTCGACCAGGGCACGCATGCCGTCGTCGAGGTCGGCGCCGGGCTGCTCGACGAGGCCGTCGGTGCACAGCACCAGGGACTGCCCGGGGTCGAGCTCCATGGCGCACACCGGGTACTCCAGGTCGCCGAACTCGGCGGACAGGCCGAGCGGCAGGCCGCCGTCGACCTCGACCCGGCGGCAGCCGCCGTCGACGTTGCGCACCAGCGGGTCGATGTGCCCGGCGCGGACCACCTGGACCACGCCGGTGGACAGGTCGGCCTCCGCGTACAGGCAGGTCGCGAAGCGGTCGGTGTCCAGTTCGTGCAGGAAGACGGAGGCGCGGGCCATCACGGTGGCCGGGGTGTGGCCCTCGGCGGCGTAGGCGCGCAGCACGATGCGGAGCTGGCCCATGACGGCGGCGGCGTGCGTGTCGTGGCCCTGGACGTCGCCGATGACGGCGCCGACCCGGCCGCCGGGCAGCGGGATCAGGTCGTACCAGTCGCCGCCGATGTCGCGGCCCAGGGAGCCGCCCGCGTAGCCGGAGCGGTAGCGCACGGCGACGTCGGCGCCGGGGACGCTGGGGATCGTGCGCGGCAGCATCGCCTGCTGGAGGCCCTGGGCGAGGTCCTTCTCCTGCTCGTAGAGCATGGCGCGCTGGAGGCTCTGCGCGATGCTGCTGCCCAGGGCGACCAGCAGGTTGCGCTCCTCCTGGGTGAAGCCGTGCCGGCCGCTGTAGAGCAGGCCCATGCCGCCGATGGGGCGGCCCTGGGCGATCAGCGGGAGGTAGGCGGCCGAGGTGATGCGCAGCCCGGTGATGTGCGGCCACAGGATCGGGTAGCGCTCGGCGAAGTCCTCCGGGGACTCGATGAAGCACGGGCTGAGGGTGCGCACGGCCTCGCTCATCGGGTAGGGCTCGTCGATCCGGGTGACGCGGGTGCCGGGCACGGAGCTGCCCTCGGGGCCCTCGGCGACCAGCCGGAGGCGGCCGGCCTCGACCAGGCCGAGGACCAGGCTGGTGGAGCCGAGCAGGGCGAGGCCGTGGCTGTCCTTGACGACGTCGATGACGTCCTGGACGGAGTGCGCGTGGGCGAGGGCCGCCGTGGTGGCCTGGACGACATTGGTCTGCTCGCGCCGGGCGGCGGCCCGCGCCACCCGCTCCTGGCGGCCGGCGATGTCGTCCAGTTCCTCGGTGGCGTCGCGGATGATCCCGATGATCCGGTGCGGGCGCCCGGCCGCGTCCCGGCGGATGTAGCCCTGGGTGTGGATCCAGCGCAGCGTGCCGTCGCGGCGGCGCAGCCGCATGTAGGTGCCGTAGTTCTCGCGGCCCTCCCGCAGGGCGCGGTTCACCATGGCGTCCAGGCGGCGGCCCTCGGCGGCGGGGACCCGGCGGCCCAGGCTCTCGGGGTGGCCGTCGTACTCCTCGGGGGTGAGGTCGAAGATCCTGTGCGTCTGCGCGTCCATGCTGAGCAGACCGGTGTCCAGATCCCAGTCGAAGCTGCCCATGCGGTTGAGTGCCAGGATCGGATCCGGGTGCGCGGGCCAGTCGTCCGGGAGTGCCAGGGCGTGCGCTCCCCGTTCAGCCATGGGCCCACCTTGCCAGGATTTGTCCGATTCTTCGAGTTCTTCGAGTTCTTCGAGCGAAAAGCGCGGGGAACCCGGTCCCCGGGGGCGGCGGACCGGGGCACCGGCAGGGAAGGAGCGTGCACGACCGTGGGATGGTTCACCGCACCCGACTACTGGCTCGGCCGGCTGGTGTTCCAGCGGGCGCTGGCCGCCGTCTACCTCGTGGCGTTCCTGACGGCGGCCCTCCAGTTCCGGGCGCTGCTGGGCGAGCGCGGGATGCTGCCGATCCCCCGGTTCGTGGCGCGGGTGCCGTTCCGGCGGGCGCCGAGCCTGTTCCACCTGCGCTACTCGGACAGTCTCTTCGCGGCGGTCGCCTGGGGCGGGTGCGCGGTGTCGGCGGCGCTGCTGGCGGGGGCGGACGCGTGGCTTCCGCTGTGGGGCGCGCTGCTGCTGTGGCTGGTGCCGTGGGCGCTGTACCTGTCGATCGTGAACGTCGGGCAGACCTGGTACGGCTTCGGCTGGGAGTCGCTGCTGCTGGAGACCGGGTTCCTCGCGGTGTTCCTGGGCAACGACGAGGTGGCCCCGCCGGTCCTCGTGCTGTTCCTGCTGCGCTGGATCCTCTTCCGGGTGGAGTTCGGCGCGGGGCTGATCAAGCTGCGCGGCGACCCGTGCTGGCGGAACCTGACCTGCCTGTACTACCACCACGAGACCCAGCCGATGCCGGGCCCGCTGAGCTGGTTCTTCCACCGGCTGCCCGCGCCGCTGCACAAGGCGGAGACGGCCGCGAACCACCTCACGCAACTGGTGGTGCCGTTCCTGCTGTTCACCCCGCAGCCGGTCGCCACGGCCGCCGCGGCGCTGATGATCCTCACCCAGCTGTGGCTGGTGGCCTCGGGCAACTTCGCCTGGCTGAACTGGATCACCGTCGTGCTCGCCCTGTCCGCGGTCCGCTGGCCGGGCGGCCCGCCGCCGGCCGTGTCCGCGCCCCCGCTGTGGTACGAGGTGCTGGTCCTGGCCGTGGCCGCGCTGCTGGTCCTCCTCAGTCACCGCCCGGTGCGGAACATGATCTCCCGCCGCCAGGTCATGAACCGCTCCTTCGACCCGCTGCACCTGGTCAACACCTACGGCGCGTTCGGCACCGTCGGCCGGATCCGGCACGAGGTGGTGATCGAGGGCACCCTCGACGAGGTGCCGCGCGAGGACTCCGACTGGCGGGAGTACGAGTTCAGGGGCAAGCCCGGGGACGTACGGCACTGGCCCCGGCAGTTTGCCCCGTACCATCTGCGCCTGGACTGGATGATGTGGTTCGCCGCGCTGTCCCCGGCGTACGCCGGGCCGTGGTTCGGCGCGCTGGTGGAACGACTCCTGGAGAACGACCGCGACACGCTGCGGCTGCTGCGCCGCTCGCCGTTCCCGCGCGACCGGCCGCCGCGCTTCGTCCGCGCCCGGCTGTTCCGCTACCGCTACACGACCTGGCCGGAGCTGCGCGCCACCGGGGCCTGCTGGGACCGCACGTTCGTCCGGGAGTTCCTGGCGCCGACCCGGCTGGCGGGCCCGGCGCGGGACGACTGACGGGGTGCGGCCGGTCCGGCGGGGTGCCGTGCCGGGTGGGCCGGGCAGCCGGAACGGGCAGGCCGGGGCCGTTGTCAGACCCTGCCGCTACGGTCTTTCGCATGAGAGCTACGGGCACCTTCACCGTGAAGTCCTTCACGCCGGCCGACCTGAAGCCGGACCCCGTCGTGACCACCGGCCTCCCGGTGGGAGTGGCCACCCTGGAGAAGCACTTCGAGGGCGAGATCACCGGCCGCGCGGCGACCCTGTTCACCGCCGCCTACGACCAGGAGACCGGGGTCGGCACCTATGTCGCCATGGAGTCCTTCGAGGGCACCCTGCACGGCCGCCGGGGCGCCTTCAACTTCGTCCACTCGGCCACCACCACGGGCAGCGACCGCGGCGCGGAGTTCTTCACCGTCGTCCCCTCCAGCGGCACCGGCGAGCTGACGGGGATACGCGGCACCGGCGGCCTGGCCGTCGACGCCGACGGCACCCACCGGATCCGGTTCGACTACGAGCTGGGCTGAGCCAGCCCGTAGACGCGGTCGGCCGTCCGGGTGAAGACCGCCGCGCGCTCGTGCGCGCCGAGCCCGGCGGTCAGCTCCCGGGCGGTGGCCAGGACCTCCGCGTAGGAGGCGGCCAGGGTGCACACCGGCCAGTCCGAGCCGAACATCAGCCGGTCCGGACCGAAGGCGTCCAGCACCGTGTCCGCGTAGGGGCGCAGTCCCGCCGGGGTCCACGTGGCCGGGTCGGCCTCGGTGACCAGGCCCGACAGCTTGCAGACGGTGTTGGGCAGGGCGGCGAGCGCACGGACGTCGCCCGCCCAGGGCTCGGTGCCGCCGGTGGCGGCGGGCGGTTTGCCCAGGTGGTCCAGGACGAAGGTGAGCCCGGGGTGGCGGGCCGCCGCCTCGGCGCAGGCGGGGAGCTGGCGGGGGACGACGACCAGGTCGTACACCAGGCCCGCGTCGGCGACGGTGGTCAGGCCCCGGCGCACCTCGGGGCGCAGCAGCCACCGGGGGTCGGCCTCGCCCTGGACCTGGTGGCGGACGCCCTTGAGGTACCGGCCGCCGGGCAGGGCGCGCAGCCGGTCCAGCTCGTCCGCGACGTCGGCCCGGGTGAGGTCCGTCCAGCCGACCACGCCCGCGATCAGCTCGTGCGCCTCGGCCAGGGCCAGCAGCTCCGGGGTCTCCTCGGGCACGGTGACGGTCTGGACGAGGACGGTGCGCTCGACCCCGGCGGCGCGGGCCTCGGGCGCCAGGTCGGCGAGGCTGAAGTCGCGGCGCAGCGGGCTGAGGGCGGGGCCGGTGATCCAGTCCTGGTCGCGGACGGACAGGTCCCACACGTGGTGGTGGGCGTCGACGGTCACGGCAGCTCCCACACCACGGGCAGGCCCGCTCCGGCACCGTCTCCGGAGTAGTCGTGCGCGACGTCGAGCAGGTCGGCCATGCGGGCCTGCCAGGCCACGTTGACGGGCAGCCGCTCCAGTTCGGCCAGGAGCCGGGCGTAGTCCTCGCACTCCAGGAGGTGGAACAGGTGGGTGCCGCTGCGCCAGATGGTCCAGGAGGTGGCCCCGGCGGCGCGGACGGCGGCGGTGAGCGCGGCGGGCACCTCCCGGTGCGCGGCCTCGTAGGCGGCGACGCGGTCGGCGCGCACCTCGGTGTGCAGGGCGACTCTCATACGGGCTCCTCTCGCGGCAGCAGGCCCCTCTCGCGCAGTTCCCGCCAGAAGGACGCGGGGACGGGGACGGCGTACTGCTCGGCGCAGTCGCGCACCTCGGCGGCCGAGCGGGCACCGATCAGCACACTGGCCACGGCCGGGTGGGCGGCGCAGTGGGACAGGGCGGCGGCGCGCAGGGTGATGCCGTGCGCGCGGGCGGTCTCCCGCAGGCGCAGGGCCCGCTCCAGCAGCGCGGGCGGCGCCTGGGTGTAGTCGTAGGTGGCGCCCGGCCGCGGATCGGCGAGCAGGCCGGAGTTGAAGGCACCGCCGACGACCACGGCGACCCCGCGGGCCAGGGCGGCGGGCAGCAGGTCGGTCAGGGCGCTGTGATCGAGGAGGGTGTGGCGGCCCGCGCACAGCACCACGTCGACATCGGTGTCCTGGACGAAGCGGGTCAGCAGCGCGCTCTGGTTCATCCCGGCGCCGATCGCGCCGACCAGGCCCTCGGCGCGCAGTCGCTCCAGGGCCGGGTAGCCCTCGCGGAAGGCCGCTTCGGCGTGGTCGTCGGGGTCGTGGAGATAGGCGATGTCGACGCGGTCGACGCCGAGGCGGTCCAGGCTGGCCTCCAGGGTGCGCCGGATGCCGTCGGCGGTGAAGTCCCAGACGCGGCGGTGGGTGGCGGGCACCGCGAATCCGGCGGCGAGGTCGTCGCCGGTGCCGTCGCCGGTGCGGTCGGCGGGCGCCAGGCGGCGGCCCACCTTGGTGGACAGGGTGTACTCGCTCCTGGGGCGGGTGCGCAGGGCGGCGCCCAGGCGGCGTTCGGCCAGGCCGAGCCCGTAGTGGGGCGCGGTGTCGAAGTAGCGGATGCCCGCGTCCCAGGCGGCGGTGACCGCCTCGTGCGCCTGGTCCTCGCCGACCTCGGTGTACAGGTTGCCGAGGGCGGCGGTGCCGAAGCCGAGGGGGCCGAGCTCGACGCCGGTCGCGCCCAGGGCCGTCACCGGGCCGCCGGGCGCAGCCGCAGGCCCTGCATGCCGCCGTCGACCGCGAGGGCGGTGCCGGTGGTGGCGCCGGAGTGCGGGCCCGCCAGGTAGGCGATGGCGGCGGCGACCTCGGCGGCGGTGACCAGGCGGCCGGTGGGCTGGCGGGCCTGGAGGGCGGCGCGTTCGGCGGCGGGGTCGGGGGCCGAGTCCAGCAGCCGGCCGACCCAGGGGGTGTCCACGGTCCCCGGGTTGACGCAGTTGACGCGGATGCCCTCGCGGATGTGGTCGGCGGCCATGGCGAGGGTGAGGGAGAGGACGGCACCCTTGCTGGCGCTGTAGAGGGCGCGCTGCGGGAGACCGGCGGTGGCCGCTATCGAGCAGGTGTTGACGACGGCCGCGTGGTCGGAGACGCGCAGGTGCGGCAGGGCGGCGCGGGTGGTGCGGACGATGCCGAGGACGTTGACGTCGAGGACGCGGTGCCACTCGGCGTCGTCGTTGTCCTCGACGGTGCCCTGGGCGCCGACGCCTGCGTTGTTGACGAGGATGTCGACTCCGCCGAGGGCGTCGGCGGCCGCCTCGACGGCGGTGCGCACCAGGACGTCGTCGGTCACGTCGGCGCGGAAGGCGTGCAGGGGCTTGTCCACGGCCGAGGGATCCAGGTCCAGCACCGCGACGCGGGCGCCCCGCCCGGCCAGGAGACCGGCGGTGGCCCGGCCGATCCCGGAGGCGCCGCCCGTCACCAGGGCCCTCAGTCCGTCGAAGTCGCTCATGCCGCGTGCCCCTTCTGCTGTGTCTGCTGTGCCAGGTCGGCGGCCCAGAAGGTGCCGCCGGGGAAGGTGTAGCGCGCGATGGACTCCGGCCGCATGGCGGCGGAGAAGCCGGGCGCGGTGGGGGCCCTGTAGCGACCCTCGCGGATCACCACCGGATCCAGGAAGTGGTCGTGGAGGTGGTCGACGTACTCGATGACGCGGTCCTCGGTGGTGCCGGTCAGGGCGACGTAGTCGAACATCGAGAAGTGCTGCACCAGTTCGCACAGGCCGACCCCGCCGGCGTGCGGGCAGACCGGGACGCCGTACTTGGCGGCGAGCAGCAGGATGGCCAGGTTCTCGTTGACGCCGCCGACGCGGGCCGCGTCGATCTGGAGCACGTCCAGGGCACCGGCCTGGAGCATCTGTTTGAAGACGACGCGGTTGTGCACGTGCTCGCCGGTGGCCACCTTCACCGGGGCCACCGCCTCGCGGATGGCCGCGTGGCCGAGGACGTCGTCGGGGCTGGTGGGCTCCTCGATCCAGTACGGGTCGTAGGGGGCGAGCGCCCGGGTCCAGCGGATGGCCTCGGCCACGTCCCAGCGCTGGTTGGCGTCGACCGCGATGCGCACCCCGGGTCCCACGACGGCGCGGGCCACCCGGCAGCGGCGTACGTCGTCGTCGAGGTCGGCGCCGACCTTCAGCTTGATCTGGGTGAAGCCGTCGGCGACGGCCTGGGCGGCGAGGCGGGTCAGCTTGGCGTCGTCGTAGCCGAGCCAGCCGGGGGACGTGGTGTAGGCGGGGTAGCCGTGCGCCAGGAGGCGGGCGGTGCGCTCCCCGGCGCCCTCCCGGCCGCGGCGCAGCAGGTCCAGGGCCTCGTCGGGGGTGAGGGCGTCGGTGAGGTAGCGGAAGTCGACCTGCCGCACCAGCCACGCCGGGTCGGCCTCGGCGAGCAGCCGCCACAGCGGCTTGCCCGCGCGTTTGGCGGCGAGGTCCCACACGGCGTTGACGACCGCGCCGATCGCCATGTGCATCACGCCCTTCTCGGGCCCCAGCCAGCGCAGTTGGCTGTCGCCGATGAGATCGCGGAAGAGCGAGCCGGGGTCGGCGCACAGTTCGTCGACGGACCGTCCGACCACGTGGTGGCGCAGTGCGTGGATCGCGGCGACCTGGACGTCGTTGCCCCGCCCGATGGTGAAGGTGAAGCCATGGCCCTCGGCCCCGTCCGGGCCGTCCGCGGCGTCGGTGCGCAGGACGGCGTAGGCGGCCGAGTAGTCGGGGTCCGGATTCATCGCGTCGGAGCCGTCCAGCTCGCGCGAGGTGGGGAAGCGGATGTCGTGGGTGTCGACCGCGGTGACACGGGCGGGCGTCGGGGACACGGGTGGCCTTTCGTCGGTGGCGGGGGGCCGTGCGGTCAGTCCTGGGCGCGGCCCGTCGTCACGCGCGCGATCATGAGGGCGACCAGGATGATCCCCCCGTAGATGGCCTGGATCCAGAACGACGGCACCTGGGCGAGGGTGAGCAGGTTCTGCACCACGCCGAGCAGCAGGACGCCGGTGAGCGCGCCGAACATGGTGCCCCGGCCGCCGTCGAGGCTGATGCCGCCGATGACCGCCGCCGCGAACACCGTGAAGATCATGTTCTGGCCCTGGTTGGCGCTGATCGCGCCGACGTAGCCGGTCTGCATGATGCCGCCGACGGAGGCGAGGACACCGGCGACGACGAACACGCCGAGCATCACGCGCTCGACGCGGATCCCGGCCGCGCGTGCGGCGTCCGCGTTGCCGCCGATGGCGTACAGGGCACGGCCGACGCGGTGGTGGCGCAGGACCAGGCCGGTGACGGCGAAGGCAACGGCGGCCAGCCACACCGACAGGGGGACGGTGAGGAAGGTGGTGGTGGCCAGCGCGTAGAAGCTGTCGGGCATGCCGAACAGCGTCTTGCCCTTGGTGGCGCCGACCAGCACTCCGCGCAGCACGATGAGCATGGCCAGGGTCACGATGAAGGCGTTGAGCTTGAAGGTGACGACCAGGATGCCGTTGAAGGCGCCGATCACCGCTCCGGCGGCCAGGATCGCGAGCAGGGCGAGCGGGGCGGCCAGTTCGGTGCCCCAGCCGGACTGGGCGGCGGGCAGGACGAGCAGGGCGCCGACGGCGGGTGCGATGCCCACGACCGATTCCAGGGACAGGTCGAACTTGCCGGTGATGAGCACCAGGGACTCGGCGAGCACCACCATGGCGAGGGCGGCGGACGAGCCCAGGACGGAGATCAGGTTGCGTTCGGTGAGGAACGAGTCGTTGACGACCGCGCCGAGCACCATGAGCAGCAACAGGGCTGGTACGAGGGCCAGTTCGCGGGCGCGGCGCAGCAGGACTGCCCTGGCCCGGCCCGCGTCGGCCGGGTGCGGTGGGGCGAGCGGCGCGGCCGTCTCGGTGTCAGCCATGGTCCACTCCTTCGATGGAGGCGATCAGCTCGTGGTCGCGCCAGCCCGCCGGGTGCTCGGCGGTGATCCGGCCGTGGAAGAGGACGAGGACGCGGTCGCAGCGCCGCAGGTCGTCGAGTTCGTCGGAGACGACGAGCACGGCGGTGCCGTCCTCGCGGGCGCTGTCCACGCGCGCCAGCAGGGATTCCTTGGACTTCACGTCGACGCCCGCGGTGGGGTTGATGAGGACGAGCAGCCGCGGGTCACGGGCGAGGGCGCGGGCCATGACGACCTTCTGCGCGTTGCCGCCGGACAGGTCGGACACCGGCTGCCCGGGGCCCTCGGTGCGGATGCCGAGGCGGGTGACGAGCTCACCGGCGAGGGCGCGGCGGGCGCCGGTGCCGACGAAGCCGAACCGGCCGAGCCGGTCCAGGACGCTGAGCGTGGTGTTGTCGCCGACGGTCATCCGGGGCACCAGGCCCTGCTCGTGGCGGTCGCGCGGGACGCAGCCGACGCCCGCCGTCAGCGCGGCCCGTACGTCGCCGAACGGCAGGGCGCGGCCGTCGAGTTCGGCGCTGCCGCCGGTGGGGGTGTGCAGTCCGGCGAAGGACTCGGCCAGTTCGATCTTGCCGCTGCCGCTGGTGCCGGCGAGTCCGACGACCTCGCCGCCGCGCACGCTCAGGTCGATGTCGCGGTACGCGCCGGAGGTGAGGCCGTGCGCGGCGAGCACCACGGGGGCGTGGGCGGCGACCGGCTCGCGGCTCAGGGCGCCGCCGGTGACCGACTCCCCCGCCATGGCCTCCACCAGGGCGGAGCGGGGCAGGTCCGCGACGGGGGCGGTGGTGATCCAGCGGGCGTCGCGCAGCACGGTGACGGTCTGGCAGACCTCGTACACCTCCTGGAGGTGGTGGGAGATGAACAGGAAGGTGACGCCGGAGTCCTGGAGTGTCCGCATCCGGGTGAACAGCCGCTCTATCTCGCGGTTGTCGAGCTGGGCGGTGGGTTCGTCCAGGACGATGAACCGGGCGCCGAGGCTGAGGGCCCGCGCGATCTCCACCATCTGCCAGTCCTCGACGCGGAGTTCGGCCGTGCGGGCGCCGGGGTCGACGCGCACGTCCCAGGCGTCCAGGAGCGCGGCGGCCTCCTCGCGCAGCCGCCGCCAGCTGATCAGGCCGCCGCGTCCGGTGGGCTGGCGGTTGATGAACAGGTTCTCGGCGACGGTGAGTTCGGGGACGACGGTCGGCTTCTGGTAGACGCAGGCGACCTTGCGGCGCCAGGCGTCGCGGTCGCCGAGCGGGGGCGCGCTCGCGCCGTCGAAGCGGATCTCGCCCGCGTCGGGGGCCTGGAGGCCGGTGAGCAGGGTGACGAGGGTGGACTTGCCGGCGCCGTTGCGGCCGACGAGGGCGTGGGACTCTCCGCTGCGGACAGTGAGACGGCCGTCGGCGAGGGCGACGGTGGCTCCGTAGCGCTTGGTGACGCCCCGCGCCTCGGCGAGCGGGGCGGTGTCGGGGGCGCTCATCGGACCGTGTTGCCCCACAGCGCCCGGTCGTCGACGTTCTCCTTGGTGACCAGGGGCGCGGGCAACTGGTCCTCCAGGACTCCGTTGGGCAGCTTCACGATGGTGGAGCCGTGGTCGGTGGGGCCGGGCGCGAACGTCTTCCCCTGCATGGCCGCCTTGATGTAGTACATGCCGTACTTGGCGTAGGCGTCGGCCGGCTGGGAGACGGTGGCGTCGATCTCGCCCTTGCGGATGGCGTCGAACTCCTGCGGGATGCCGTCGTTGGAGACGATGGCGATGTGTCCGGCCGTCCCGGCCTTCTTCAGCAGGTTCTTGGACTTCAGGGTCTGGAGGGTGGGTGCCAGGTAGACGCCGCCCGCCTGGAGGTAGATGCCCTTGATGTCGGGGTTGGCGTTCAGCAGCGTGTCGAGTCTGGCGGCGGCGGTGTCGGACTCCCACTTGGCGGGGATCTCCAGCACCTTCAGCTTCGGGAAGTTCTTCTTCACACAGGCGCGGAACGCCTCCGAGCGCTCCCGGCCGTTGACGGAGGCGAGGTCGCCCATGATCTGCACAACCTTGCCGGAGGCGAGGTGCGCACCGAGGTACCGGCAGGCCTTCTCGCCGTACGCGATGTTGTCGGCGCGCACGACCATGGCGACCTTGCCCTTGTCGGGTGCCACGTCGACGGCGACCACGGGGACGCCCTTGCGTTCGGCCTGGTCGAGTCCGGCCTGGATGGCGGCGCTGTCCAGCGGGGCCACGACCAGGCCCTTGACGCCCTGGTTCAGCTCGTTGTTGATGTCGGTGATCTGCTGCGAGGGGTCGCTGTTGGAGTTGACCGTCTTCAGCGCGTCCACGCCTTGGGACGTGGCCATCTTGGGCACGTAGTCGTTGTAGGACTGCCAGAACGGCGAGGTCAGCAGGGGCAGGACGACACCGACCTTGCCGCTGCCGCCGCCCTGGGCGCCGGGCGCGCCGCCGTCCTTGGTGCTGCCGCAGGCCGTCAGCGCCAGCGCGCCGCAGGCGGCGACGGCCGCCGCGCGCACCGCCGCCGCCGGGAACCGCCTGCCGTGCAGCCGCCTGCCTTGCCGTCCGTTCCGCACTTGTGTGCCGGCCATCTGTCGGCTCCTCATCGGGCGAGATCGAGCAGTTGCCCGCATACTTATCAGACCACTTGATGCCCGGAACACCCTCCGGAGCCACTTTTCCCGGCCGGACGGCCGAAGTGGTCCGACCACCTCGATGGTTAGACTGCGGCGCACGGCGACAGGAGGAGTGGCGTGGAGCAGACCCCGACCGGACCGGCCGAGCGGACGGAGCCGGACCCGGACGGCGCCGCGCGTGCCGCGCATGCCGGGCCGAAGGAGACGGAGGCGGCGGAGGCGGCGCAGGGCGCCGCCGGTGCCGGGCAGAAGGGCACCGTGACGCAGCGGGCCATCGAGCGGATCAAGTCGATGATCGCCGAGGGCCGGCTGGAGCCGGGCCAGCGGCTGCCGACCGAACGCGACCTCGCCGCCGGGCTGGGCATCTCCCGCAGTTCCGTGCGCGAGGCGATACGCGCGCTCACCGTGCTCGGTGTGCTGGAGGCCCGGCACGGATCGGGCATCTATGTCACGCAGTTGGAGGCCGGAGACCTGCTGGAGACGTTCGGGGTGGTGGCCGACCTGACCCGCGGGCCGCGCCTGGTCGAACTGCTGGAGGTGCGCCGGGTCCTGGAGTCCACGGCGACCGCGCTGGCGGCGGCGCGGATCACCCCGGAGCGGCTGGCCGAGGTGGAGAAGCACCTCACGGCCATGAACGCCACCGACGACCCGGAGGAGATCCTCGCCCACGACCTGGCCTTCCACCGCGAGATAGCGATGGCGGCGGGCAACGGGACGATGGCCGCGATCCTGGAGGGCCTGTCCTCGCGCACCTTCCGCGCCCGGGTCTGGCGCGGCTACCAGGAGGAGGGTGCGTTCGCCCGCACCCGCCGCGAACACGCCGCGATCTTCCGGGCGTTGGCGGCCCATGACCCGGAGGCGGCCCGCGCGGCGGCGGCCTCCCACGTCGGCGAGGTGGAGGAGTGGCTGCGCGCCCGGTTCACGGAGTGACGGCGGACCACGGGTGAGGACACGGCGGGAACGCCGGAGGGCGGACCGGCGCATGCGCGCCGGTCCGCCCTCCTGTACCGACTCAGGCGCGCCGCAGCCGCAGCGTCACCAGCTCGAACGGACGCAGCCGCACCGCGATCCGCTCGCCGTCGCGCTCCACGGCCGGGGCGTCGGCCAGCGGGCGCTCCAGCAGGTCGGTCGCCACGGCGTCGGCGACCTCGAACCCGGCGCTCAGTGTGGCCCGCGCCCGGCCGCCGTGCGCCTCGTGGAAGCGGACGACCACGTCACCGCTGCCGTCGTCGGCGAGCTTGAGAGCCGTCACGACCACCGCGTCGTCGTCGACGGCCACCAGCGGGGCGACCGCGCCCGCGCCGGTCAGCCGCCGCTCGGGCACGTTGATCCGCCAGCCCTCGCGGACCGCGCCGCCGATGTCGGCGCCGGGCACCAGGGCGTGCCGGAAGCGGTGGACGCCCTGGTCGGTCTCCGGGTCGGGGAAGCGCGGCGCGCGCAGCAGCGACACCCGGACCGTGGTGGTCGTGCCCAGGTCGCCGTCGGTGCGGACCGCGCGGGTCACGTCGTGGCCGTACGTCGAGTCGTTGACCAGGGCGACGCCCCAGCCGGGCTCGGCCACGTGCACGAACCGGTGGTTGCACGCCTCGAACTTGGCGGCCTCCCACGAGGTGTTGGTGTGGGTGGGCCGGTGGAAGTGCCCGAACTGGGTCTCCGACGCGTACCGTTCGGCGTGCACGTCCAGCGGGAAGGCCAGCTTGAGGAACTTCTCCGTCTCGTGCCAGTCGACCTCGGTGTCCAGGAGCAGCCGCCGCTCGCCCGCGGCCAGCGACAGCACCTGGGTGACGCGGGAGTCGCCGAAGGAGCGCACGACGCGCACCGAGGCGCCGTCCTCGCCCGCCGTGACCTCGTCCGCGTCCGTCAGGTCGGTGACCGTGTTGCGGTAGAACTCGTCCACGTCCCAGGCGTCCCACATGTTCGGGAAGTCGGGGTGCAGCTGGAGCAGGTTCGCGGCCCGGCCGGGGGCGACCGTCTCCCGCTCGGCCTCGATGTCGTACGCCGAGACGACCAGGCCCCGCTCGTCGATCTCGACGCGCAGCACGCCGTTGTCCAGGACGTGTCCGCCGCCCCGGCGGGGCGTGAGCCGGGTGCCGCCCTCGACGGCCGGGGCGGCGGCGCCGCCCGCCGGGACACCACAACGGCCGTGCGGGGCCGCGTTGAAGACGAGCGGGGTGGCACCCTCGCCGGCCAGCGCGCGCTGCGCGCCGTCGATGATGGCGTCCAGCTCGGCGGCGACCCGCTCGTAGGTCGCGCGGGCCTCGCGGTGCACCCAGGCGATGGACGAGCCGGGCAGAATGTCGTGGAACTGGTGCAGCAGCACCGTCTTCCAGATCCGGTCCAGGTCCTCGTAGGGGTAGGGGAACCCGGCGCGCACGGCGGCGGTGGCCGCCCACAGCTCCGCCTCGCGCAGCAGGTGCTCGCTGCGCCGGTTGCCCTGCTTGGTCTTGGCCTGGCTGGTCAGGGTGGCGCGGTGCAGTTCGAGGTACAGCTCACCGACCCAGACGGGCGGTTCGGGGTACTCGGCCTCGGCCTTGTCGAAGAACGCCTCGGGGGTCTCCCACACCACCTGCGCGGAGCCCTCCAGGTCGCGCAGCCGGGCGGCCTTGGCGACCATCTCGCGGGTGGTGCCGCCGCCGCCGTCGCCCCAGCCGGTGGGCGCCAGCGAGTGCCGGGCGACGCCCTTGTCCTTGAAGTTGCGGGCCGCGTGCGCGATCTCGCTGCCCTTCATGGAGCAGTTGTAGGTGTCGACGGGCGGGAAGTGCGTGAAGATCCGGGTGCCGTCGATGCCCTCCCACTGGAAGGTGTGGTGCGGGAACTTGTTCGTCTGCGACCAGGAGATCTTCTGCGTGAGCAGCCGCTTGGAACCGGCCGCCTTGATGATCTGCGGCAGACCGGCGGCGAAGCCGAAGGTGTCGGGCAGCCACGCCTCGTCGTTCTCGACGCCGAACTCGTCGAGGAAGAACCGCTTGCCGTGCACGAACTGCCGGGCCATGGCCTCCGAGCCGGGCATGTTGGTGTCGGACTCCACCCACATGCCGCCGGCCGGGACGAACCGCCCGTCCGCGACGGCCTTCTTGACCCGCGCCCACACCTCGGGCCGGTGCTCCTTGATCCAGGCCCACTGCTGCGCCTGGGACATGGCGAAGACGAAGTCGGGCTCGTCCTCCAGCAGGGCGGTCATGTTGGACGTCGTACGCGCCACCTTGCGCACCGTCTCGCGCAGCGGCCACAGCCAGGCGGAGTCGATGTGCGCGTGGCCGACGGCGCTGATGCGGTGCGCGGAGGGCACGGCGGGCGCGGAGAGCACGCCGGTGAGCTGGGCGCGGGCCCGCTCGGCGGTGCCGTTGACGTCCTGGAGGTCCACCAGGTCCAGTGCCCGGTCCACGGCGCGCAGGATCTCGTAGCGGCGCTGGGAGTCCTCGGGCAGCTCGGCCATCAGCTCGCCGAGCACCTCAAGGTCGATGACGAGCTGCCACACGGTCTCGTCGAAGACGGCGAGGTCCATCCGGGTCAGCGTGTACTGCGGGTCGCTGCCCGCGGTCTCCTTGTCACCGAGCTGGGTGGGCAGGAAGGGGTGGTAGTCGAGGATGACCGGGTTGGAGGCGGCCTCGATGTGCAGGCGCACCTCCTCGCCGCCCTCGACGGGGGCGCCGATCCGGACCCACTGGTTGCGCGGGTTGAGGCCCTTCACCGGGGTGCCGTCGGGCCGGTAGACCAGGCCCTCGCACTGGAAGCCGGGCATGTTCTCGTCGAAGCCCAGGTCGAGCAGGGCCTCGACGGACCGGCCGGCCCATGCCTGCGGGACGGTGCCGGTCACCCGGAACCAGCTGGTGCCCCACGGAGCACCCCAGCGGGCGCCCACCGCGATCGGCTCGGGCTCGGCGGCCAGTCCCTCGGCGACCGGCACGGGCTCCCCGGGCGCGTGCCACACGGCCACGTCCAGGGGCACGGACTCGGGGTACACGGCGGGGCGGATGCGCTCGTCGAGTACGCGCTTGAGGCGGGCTTCGACCAGGCTGCGGTCGTCATGCATGCGGAATGCTCCGTAGGTCTGCGTCTGCGGGTGGATCAGTCGGTGGTTACCAGCGGTGGCCGAGGGCGGCGGCGGCCGAGGAGGTGTACAGCTCCCCCACCGCCCGTACCTCGAACCGTACGGCCCGCTCGCCCGGTGCGGGAGTCAGGCCGGTGACGAAGTAGGCGCGCTGGCCGGTGCCGCCCAGGAAGCGGCGGGTGCCGTCGGGCAGCACGCGGTGCACGGTGTAGTGGCGGACCGTGCCGGGCGCCGGGTGGTCCCAGGCCAGGCGCAGGTCGCCGCCCGAGGCCGCGGTGACCCGGGGCCGGACGGGGGCGGCCGGGGTGGTGGCGCGCTCGCGCACGGCGAGGCCGCCGAGCCGCCAGCGGACCGGGCCGCCGCCGGTGGCGGTGAGCCGGATCCCGAGGGCGTGCACGGTCCCGGACCGGCCGGGCAGCCGCACCGCGGTGGTCCGCCAGCCGTCGCCACGCCCGGCCGGCAGCGGCAGGTACGTGTACGGCGGCGGGTTCCCGGCGCCGTCCGGTTCGGCCGTCGCCACGGCCAGCTCGACGCGTACGTCCCCGGCGTCGGCGCGGTGGGTCAGCTCGACGACGGTGTTGCGGCCGAGCGGCAGCCGGGTCGTGTAGAGGTCCAGCACGGCGGGCCGGTCGAGCGCGCCGGACACCAGGAGGCTGCTGCCGCCGTGCCAGGCGTCGGCGAAGTCGAAGGCGACGGCGGGCCGCTGCCCCTCGGTGCGCACGCTCCAGCGGCGGGCGGGCAGCCGGTCCTGGAGGCCGAGGTGGTTCCAGGGGGTGTCGGAGGTCACCTCGCCCCGCTCGTGCCAGCGCAGTCCGTGGCCGGTGTTGAAGACGGTCGCGAACGGCAGGGAGGTGACGGTGGACCGGTCGGCGGCGAAGACGGCCGGTGCCCGCCAGGGGTCGGCGGCGTCGGGCCGGGACGGGTCGAGGGAGCGGCCGGTCCAGAACCGGTCGTCGGCGGCGTGGAACGCCTCCGGGGTGTGCCCGGCGGGCAGGTGGCCCCGGGTCCACTCCGGGCGGTAGAGGCCGACGGAGGCGGTGTGCGCGGTGCCGCCGGGCACGATCGCGTCCCAGTCCACGGAGGTGTCCGAGCCGCGGGACTCCACGTCGACACCGGCCCACAGCTCGTAGCGGCTGCGGCCCAGCGCGTCGGCCCGGCGGGCGGAGGAGGCCAGCGAGCCCGCGCTCCAGCGGAAGTCGACGAACAGGTCGTCGGCGGCCTCGTACAGCGCCTGGTTGCGGTCGTTCAGCGCGCCCTGCCAGCTCACCGTGCCGTCCACGGTCATGGCGTCGTACCAGGTGACGCGCTGTCCGCGGGCGGCGGCGAGCTTCTTCAGCTCGCGGACGAAGCCGAGCATGGCCGCGCCGAGCGCGCTGTCGCCGCCGCCGGTCTCGGCGTTGACGAACCAGCCGTCGAAGCCGTACGCCGCCGCGACCGCGACGAGCTGGGCGGCGAGCGGGTGGTGCCCGGCGGCGTCTTGCTGCACCAGGTCGCTGGTCCAGCGGAGCTGTCCGCCGTAGGCGGCGGGCGGCAGGAAGACGTTGCCGAGGACGGGGACGCCGTGCCGGTGGGCGGCGTCCACGATCGGCGCGTTCGGCGCGAGGATCAGCCCCTCGCCGGAGGAGCCGCCCCAGAAGACCAGCTCGTCGATGTACGCCCAGTGGGTGAGGGCGTAGTAGTCGGCGGTGGCCGAGCCCTGGGAGGGGTTGCCCGCGGTGGGGCCGAAGGAGACCAGGGACTGGATACGGGCCTGGTCCGCGCGGGCCGTGGTGTTGGCCGGGGCCGGGGTGAAGCGCCGGGCGAGCGGCACGGAGGCCCGGTTGAAGGGCAGGTCGATGTCGGTGGCGGCGCGCCAGCTCTTCAGGCCGCGCCAGGTGATGCCCTCGCCGGGGCTGCCGTCGGGCAGCGAGTCGGGGTACCAGTAGGAGGCGAGGGGCGCCAGGCCGGTGGCGGCGGTGCGGGGCGCCGCCGAGGCGGGCGCGGCGGCGGGCAGGGACAGCGCGGGCAGGGCGGCGGTCGCGGCGCCCGCGAGCAGGACGGTGCGCCGGGCGGGGTGGTGACTCACGAGCGGGTGCCTCCTGGTGGGGTGGGGAGTACCTGATCGGGGGTGACGACGTCCGTGATGCCGCGGGCGGCCAGGTGGTCCTGGTCGGCCGCCCGGGTGTCGAGGACGGTGGTGGGGCGGGCGCCGTCGGCGGTGAGCCGGAAGAACGCCTCGAAGACGTCGCCGCCGGGCGCGCAGCGGGAGCGGGCGGCCGGGTCGGCGGGCACGGTCAGGGCGGTGGCGCGCGGGGCCGGGGCGTAGGTGTGCTCGCGGGCCGCGCGGGCGAGGCTGCGGGCAAGGTCCTTGGGGCGGCGGTCGTTGGTCAGCAGGCCGAGGCTGTACTCGAGTTCGGGGAAGTCGGCCAGCTCGCGCGAGACGTCGTGGGAGCACCACCAGGTGATGCCCCACAGGTCGGGGCAGTCCAGCGCGTTGGCGACGGTGGCCTCGGTGAAGGCGGCGGCGTGCTCGGCGGGGATCAGGGGGGCGGGCGCGCCGACCTCCTGGAGCCAGACGGGACGGTGCGGGTCGGCCGCCCATGCCTTGCTCAGCTCGATGAGGTAGGCGGCGTGGTGCTCGGTGGGCACGGAGGTGCGGCCGTGGCGCTGGGCGGTGCCGTTGAAGACCCAGGAGTGCACGGCGGTCAGCGCGCCGTGCCGGGCGGCCTGGTCCGGGGTGAACGGCATGTCGTCCTGGTACCAGGTGGCGTCGTACTCGGCGTGCAGGTGCATCTTGCCGGGGGCGCCCTGCTCGCAGGCGGCGAGCATGCGCTCCAGCCAGGCGTCGATCTGGTCGGCGGTGGCCCGGTCCGGGTCGGGGTGGGGCCCGGCGGAGAACTGGTTGACCTCGTTGCCGAGGGTCATGCCGAGGAAGTTGGGGCGGCCGTCGAGGGCGGCGGCCAGGGTGCGCAGGTAGGCGGCCTGGCCGTCCAGGACCTCGGGGTCGGTGAAGAGGTTGCGGCGGTGCCAGGTGCGGGTCCAGGCGGGCAGGAAGTCGAAGCTGGACAGGTGTCCCTGGAGGCCGTCCACGTTGACGTCGAGCCCGCGTTCCCCGGCCGCGTCGACGAGCTGCACCAGCTGCTCCACGGCGCGCGGCCGGATCAGGGCGCGGTCGGGCTGGAAGTAGGGCCACAGCGGGAAGACCCGGACGTGGTCGAGGCCGAGCGCGGCGATGGAGTCCAGGTCGGCGCGTACGGCGTCCAGGTCGAAGTCGAGCCAGTGGTGGAACCACCCCTGGCTCGGGGTGTAGTTGACGCCGAAGCGCACGGCAGAAGGCATGCGGGGTCCTTGCGAGGTGGGGGTACGGGGGTTCGGCCCGCGAAAGCTGCGGTGACGGCCGGCCGCGGGGGCCGCTCCCGGGAGCGGCCCCGGGCGCTCAGCCCTTGACGGCGCCCTCGCCGACCCCGCGGAAGAAGTAGCGCTGGAGGCAGGCGAAGAGGGCGATCAGCGGGGCCACGGCGATGACGGTGCCGGCGGCGACGAGCCGTTCGTCGTTGGCGAAGGTGCCGTGCAGGTAGTTCAGGCCGATGGTCAGGGTGAACCTGGAGGGGTCGCTGAGCACGATGAGCGGCCACAGGAAGTCGTCCCAGGCGCCCATGAAGGCGAAGATCGCCACGACGGCGAGGGTGCCCTTGACCGACGGCAGCGCGATCCGCAGGAACCGCTGCCAGACGTTGGCGCCGTCGACGTAGGCGGCCTCCTCGATCTCGTAGGGCAGGTTCAGGAAGGCGTTGCGCATCAGCAGGACGTTCAGCGACGCGACGGCGCCGGGCAGCAGGACACCGACGAGGGTGTTGTTCAGGCCCAGCTCCCGCATGGTGGTGAACTGGGCGATGATGATGCCCTCCGCGGGCACGAGCATCGCCAGCACGAAGACCAGGGTGGCGACCCGGCGGCCCCGGTAGCGCAGCCGGGCCAGGGCGTAGCCGGCCAGGGCCGAGCCGACGCAGTTGGTGACGACGTTGGCGGCGGCGACCTTGAGGGAGTTGAAGGCGTAGTCCCAGACCGGGATGGTGTCGGCGACGCGCTCGTAGTTGTGCACGGTGGGGTCGCCGGGCAGGAACTTCGGCGGGGAGCTGAAGATGTCCTCGGTGGGGCCCTTGAGCGAGGTGGACAGCTGCCACACGAACGGGCCGACCGTCAGGGCGAGCACGGCCAGCAGCAGGACGTAGCGCAGGACCAGTTCCCACACCCGGTAGCGGCGGCCGTTCTCGTCGGTGAAGCGGGGCCTCCGCGCGCGCGCCGGGGTCTTGCGGGCCGGGGTCTCGACGGTGCTCACGCGTCCTCCTTCCGGTCGGCGCGCAGGACGAGCAGCATGAGGATCACGGTGATCACGAACACCACCAGGGAGATGGCGGAGGCGTAGCCGACGCGGCCGGACAGGCCGGTGCCGGTGCGCTGGATGAGCATCACCAGGGTGGTGTCCTCGCCCGCGGGGCCGCCGCTGGGCCCGGCCATCAGGTAGACCTCGGAGAACACCTTGAAGGCGGCGACCGAGGAGAGCGCGGCGACCAGGACCATGGTGGAGCGGACGGCCGGCACGGTCACGGTGAAGAAGCGGCGCACCGCGCCCGCGCCGTCCACGGCGGCGGCCTCGTGCAGTTCGCGCGGCACGTTGGCGAGCGCCGCGAGGTAGACGATCATGTAGTAGCCGAGGCCCTTCCAGACCGTGACGGCCATGGCGCTGACCAGCAGCAGCCACTGGTCGCTGAGGAAACCGACCTTGCCGAGCCCGACCGTCTCCAGGAGCGAGTTCACCAGTCCGCGTTCGTCCAGCATCCAGACCCAGATCAGGCCGACCACGACGATCGAGGCGACGACCGGGGTGTAGAAGGCGGACCGGAAGAAGGTGATGCCCGGGATGTTCTTCTGCACCAGCATGGCCAGCAGCAGCGGCAGGATCACCAGCGCCGGGACGGTGCCGACCATGTACAGCGTGCTGTTGCGCAGGCCGATCCAGAAGGCGTCGTCGTGCAGCAGCTCGCGGAAGTTGGCGAGGCCGACGAAGTGGCCGGGGATCAGGGTGCGCCGGTCGGTGAAGGCGTTGATCACCGTGGAGACGAACGGGTACAGGATGAAGACGGCGGTGACCAGCAGTCCGGGGGCGGCGAACAGCCAGGGACTGGTGGGCAGTTGGCGCCGGATCCGGGATGCCGGGCGCGGCCCGGCGCCCCGGCCGGAGCGCCGGGCCGGGCGCTTCGCGGGCGCCCGGGAGACGGTCGAGGTGGACATGGTGCGTTATCCCTGCTGCTTCAGAAGCTGGTCACATGCCTTGACAGCGTTGTCGAGCGCGTCCTTGGGGCTCTGCTTGCCCTGGAGCGCCTTGGCGACCTCGTTGCGCAGCGCCGTCTTCATCTGGTCGCTGAACTGCACGGGCGTGTAGTTGACCGCGGTCTTCAGGGACTTGGCGGCGGCGACCCGGACCCGGGTCTCGTCGGTGCCGTCCTCCTTGGTGAAGTACGGGTCGTTGAGCGAGCCCGCGGTGCTCGGGAAGATGGCGACCTTCTTGGCGAAGGACATCTGGTGCTCGGCGTCGGTGACGAAGTGCGCGAACGCGACGGCGGCGGGCGTGTTCCTGGTCTTCGCGTTCACCATCAGGCCCTGCACGTACATGTTGACGTGGCCGGTGCTGGTGATCTGGTCGGTGATACCGATGTTCTTGTACAGGTTCGGCGCCTGCTTCTTGAAGTTGTCCAGGTCCAGGGCGCTGCCCGGGTTCATGGCCACGGCACCGGTGAGGAACTTCTTGCCGGTCGACTCCGGGGTGGCGGTGAGCGCCTGCGGGTCGAGCGCCTTGGCGTCGTACAACTGCTTGTACTTGGTGAGGAGTTCGACACCCTTCGCGTCGTTGAAGGCGAAGCCGGTGCCCTCCTTGTTCGTCAGCGTCGAGCCGTAGCGGCCGAAGTCCTCGATGGTGGGCACATTGGCGAGGGTGGCGACCTTGCCGTCGGTCTTCTCGGCGAGCTGGAGGGCGTCCGTGAAGAGCTCGTCGTAGGTCTTCGGCGGCTTCTCGGCGTCCAGGCCCGCCTGCTTGAAGAGGGTCTTGTTGTAGAACAGCGGGCCGGTGTTCAGGTACCAGGGGAAGGCGTACGTGCCGGGCAGGCCGGGGACCTGGTGGCTGGCCCAGGCGCCGGGCAGGTACTCGCCCTTGTACTTGGCGGCGGCCTTGTCCAGGTCCATCGCCAGGCCCGCCTTGGCGAGCGGCGCGACCAGGTCCGGGGCGACGTTGACGACGTCGGGCAGGGTGCCGCCGGCCGCGTCCGCGCTGATCTTGTCGGGGTAGCCCTCGGCGGGCTGGTCGACCCACTTGACGTGCGTGCCCGGGTACTTCTTCTCGAAGTCGCCGATGACGCCCTCGAAGTAGTCCTTGAAGTTGGCGCGCAGGTTCCAGGTCTGGAAGGTGATGTTGCCCTCGACCTTGCCCGACGCGTCCGTCGAACCGGCGTCGTCCCCGCCGGAGCCACAGGCGCTCAACGGCAGGACGAGGGCGGTGATGGCTGCGGCGGCGAGTGCTCTGCGGGATATGGGCACGGTGACACGGCTCCCTTGCGGCGTCGACGGCTGGTGTCGGCAGTGACGATGCATGCCGAGTTCATCAAAAGTCAATGGATTCGGGCCTGCTAAAGCTACCTCGGCCACATTAGTCCAGGTCACCGGGGTCCGAGTAGGGACTTGCCCGCGAGGACTAATGCGCTTTAGGCTGCGTCCACTCAAGCGCTTTAGTGATCACCGCTGTGAAAAGAGGGGGAACATGCCGGCCAAGCGGACCCCGGCGCGCCGTCCGACGATGAAGGACATCGCGCGCCGTGCCGGTGTCTCCGAGAGCGCCGTCTCGTTCGCGCTCAACGACCGGCCCGGTGTCTCCGAGGTCACCCGCGACCGGGTCCGCCGGGTCGCCGAACAGCTGGGCTGGCGGCCCAGTACGGCGGCCCGCGCGCTGTCCGGGGAGGGCGCGGCCACGATCGGCTTCGTGCTGGCCCGGCCCGCCGACACACTCGGCGTCGACTCGTTCTTCCTGCAACTGGTCTCCGGCATCCAGGAAGTGCTCTCCGAGCGCCATCTCGGGCTGCTCTTCCAGGTGGTGGAGGACGTACCGGACGAGTGTGACGTATATCGCAGATGGTGGGCCGAGCACCGGGTGGACGGCGTCCTCGTCGTGGACCCGCGCACCGACGACCCGCGCCCCGGTCTGCTCGACGAACTCGGCCTGCCCGCCGTGGTGATCGGCGGCGCCCCCGACGAGCGGCACCCGGGCCTGTCCACCGTGTGGGCGGACGACGCGGGCGCCATGGCCTCGGTGGTGGACGGGCTCTACGGGCTCGGCCACCGGCGCATCATGCACATCGCGGGCCTGGCCGGGCTCGCCCACACCGAGCGCCGGATCCGGACGCTGCGCACCGAGGCCGAGCGGCGCGGGCTGACCGGCGTCGAGTCGGTGACCACGGACTACTCGGACGCGGAGGGCGCCGCCGTCACCCGCCGGATACTGAGCTCGCCGTCCCCCCCGACAGCCCTGATCTACGACAACGACGTGATGGCCCTGGCGGGCGTGGCCGCCGCGACCGAACTGGGCTACTCCGTCCCGGCGGACGTGTCGGTGGTCGCCTGGGAGGACTCCGCGCTGTGCCGCATGGTCAAGCCGTGGCTGTCCGCCCTGTCGCGGGACAGCATGGAGTTCGGCCGTACGGCGGCCCGCGCGCTGACCGCCCTCTTGGACGGCGGCCCGGCCCGCACGGTCCGCGTCCCGGTCCCCCGCCTGATCGAACGCGACAGCACGGGGCCGGCGCGGGACGCGCCGGAGGCGGGCGCCCAGGCGGGGGCGGGCGACCGCGTCGGCTGAGCGCGCCCGGCGGCGGGCGGGGCCGGTGGGCTCGGTGGCCGCGCCCGGGAGCCAGGGTGATCCGGTGGCCCGGTGCTCCGGTGGTTCCCGGTGTACGGGTACGCCCGGCATCCGGCGGGTGCCGGTGGCCACGCCCGGAGCCGGACCGGTCCGGTGGTTCCCGGTGAACGGATACGCCCGGCATCCGGCGCGGTGCCGGTGGGGGCGTACCGGGAGCCGTAACGGCCCGGCGGTCGCCGGTGGGCGTGTGCGTGCCACCGACTCGGCTGAGCACGCCTGACGGCGGGCGGGGCCGGTGGAGTACGGCGGTGCCGATGATCGCGCCCGGGGCCGCAGGCGGCCGTCGGGGTGTCGGCCGGTGCGGCGACACGGTCGGCGGCCGAGTGCCGGCGGTCGGCGATCCCCCGGACGCCGTCGAACCCGAGAGCGGCCGGTGGACGGCAGGCCGCACGCGGCAGGCGGGGTATCGGCCAGGCCGACGACACGGACGGCCGCCCGACGCCCGGTGCTGTCGCTGCGGTCCCGCCGCGGGGCGGGACCGCACGCGGGGCCCTACTCGGCCGTTCCCTTGCCGCCCCGGCCCGGCGCCTGCGACCCGTTGTCCGGGGTCGCGGGCCGCGGGCCCTGGAGTTCGCGGCGGCCGGTGTCCGCCGCGGCCGGTCCTGAGCCGTCGCGCCGGGCGCCGCCGCCCTGGCCGCCACCGCCACCGCCACCGCCGTTCAGGTTCTGCCGTACCGAGTCCAGGATGGTCAGACCCTGGGCGACCAGCCCCGCCGCGATCTCGCCGAGGCCGTCCGCGCCGTTGAGGACGTTGACGTTGGCACCGGAGAGGCCGCCCGCAGCCTCCTTGACGATCTGCGGGAGCTGGTCGATCAGCATCCGGTCGAGCGCGACACGGTCGTAGGACGCGGCGGCCTCGGCCTGGACCTTCATCCGCTGGGCCTCGGCCGCGGCGAGGATCCTGACCCGCTCGGCGTCCGCCTCGGCGGGCTTGACGATCTCGGCGACCAGCTCCTGCTGGCGCAGTTCGGCCTGCCGCTGGGCCAGCTCCGTCTGGGCGGCGAGCACCTCCTGCTGGGCATGCGCCAGCGCCAGCGGCCCGGCCTGCGCGGCCTGTGCCTGGGCCCGGTCCACCTCGGCGGAGTACTCCGCCTTGACGACGGCGGTCTGGCGGGCGTACTCGGCCTGCCTGCGGGCCGCCTCCTGCTCCGCCTCGGCGGCGGCCTGGTTGGCCTGCGCCTGGGCGATCTGCGCCTGCCGCTGGATGGCCGCCTTGTGCGGCGCGGACATGGCGTCGATGTACCCGGTGTCGCCGTCGTCGATGGACTGGATCTGGAGCGAGTCCACGATCAGGCCGATCTTCGCCATCTCCGTCTTGGAGGTGTCGAGCACCTCGGCGGCGAGCTTCTGCCGCTCGGTGACGATCTCCTCCACGGTCATCGAACCGATGATGGCGCGCAGGTGACCGGCGAAGATCCGCCCGGTCAGGACGGACATCTGGTCCTGGTCGGAGAGGAAGCGCTGCCCGGCGTTGATGATGCTCTCCGGGTCGTTGCCGACCTTGAAGGCAATGACGGCGCGCACATGCAGCGCGATGCCCTGCCGGGTGACGCAGGTCTCGACGACCTCCGACTCGCACATCGACAGGGTGAGGAAGCGGACCTTGCGGAACACCGGGAGCACGAACTTGCCGTGCCCCGTCACCACCCTAAACGGCGCGCCCCCCAGTCCCCGCCTGCCGCCCGAGATCAGCATCGCCTCGTCGGGGGCGGGAACACGGTAACCGAACATGGTCTGTTCTCCTTAGCCTGCGTCGGCCGCATCGTCGCGCAACCGGTCCAGGGGGTCGGCCCACTCGATCACGTCTACCTCACGGCGTCCGCGGGAGTCCACCACGAGGACCGTCGCACCGATCGGCAACGGTTCCTGCGACCAGGCGAGGAAGGTCTCGGAGCCGCCTCTGACCCGCACCAGGATCTCGCCGGGACCGGCGGATCCGCGGGTGCCGATGAGAAGCTCCCCCATGCAGCCGATCACGGCCTCGTCCTGCGCCATCGCCGACTACTTCCCCTCGTGCTCGCCCTGTGCTTCCGACCATAGACCCACCCGGGCGGGCCGCCTACGCGTCGCGTGCACCCGGGCGTCCCGGCACCGCGGCGGACCGGCGGGGACACCCCGTCCCGCCCGGTCCCGCCGGATGCCGGACGTGTCCTCGCCCGGCATCCGGCGAGACGCGGCCAGGGCCCTGCCCGGTTCCGGACCGGCGGCGCGGACCCGCGGCCGGGCGGGGGTCACCGCCCGACGAAGGTCACCGTCTCCGCCATGTCCGCCCGCCCGGTGCGCGGTTGCGGCGCGCCGTCCTTCTCGAACCCCACCGCGACCCCGCAGAACAGCACGCGCCCGTCCCCCGCTCCGACCACCTCCCCGACCGTCTTCCGGTACATCGTCCACATCACCTGGGGACAGCTGTGCAGCCCCTCCGCCCGGAGCAGCAGCATGACCGTCTGGAGGTACATCCCGGCGTCCCCCCACTGCCCCGGCCCCATCGTCCGGTCGAGGTAGCAGAACAGCACGGCCGGCGCCCCGAACGCCCCCGAGTTCAGCGCGGCGATCTTCATGGGCCGTGCGGGATCGTCGCGCTCGATCCCCAGGGCCGCGTACCGCTGGGCGGCAGCGGCGGTGAAGCGGTCCAGATAGGGCGGTGTCAGTTCGGCCGGGTACATCGGATACTCCCGCTCGTCGCCCGGGTCGCCCGCCAGTGCCCTGGCCGTGGCCCGCCGCTTCAGCTCGGCCAGCGGCTCGCCGGTCACGACGTACAGGTGCCACGGCTGGAGGTTGCCGCTCGACGGTGCTCTCGCCGCCGCGGCCAGGACGCGTTCGAGCACATCCTCGGGCACCGGCTCGTCGCCGAACGCCCGCACGGCCCGGCGACTGTCCACGGCCTCGTACACATCCACGCCTTCTCGTCCTCTCCCTCGTCCCCGGTTCTCGTTCCTCTACGGCCATGATCCCTCCCCCTGCCGGGCAGGCCGGGGGCCGCCGGTGGTGGCGGCCGGACGCGGCCTCTCGACGCGAGGGGCCCGCTCCGGGCAGAGTTCACCCCACGTACTCGCCAGTACGCCCTGTCCGCCCCCGCTTTCGGAGTTTCCGACCTTCCGCCGAGGAGTGCCCGTGACCGACTGGGCCGGCCGCAGTGCCGTCGAGATCGCCGCCGCCGTACGCGAGAAGCGGGTCACCGCCCGTGCGGTGGTGGCCGCGCATCTGGCCCGCATCGAGCGGCTCGACGGCCGGATCGGCGCCTTTCGCACCGTCCGCGCCCGTGCGGCGCTGGAGGAGGCCGACGCGGTCGGGGCCCGGCCGGATCTGACCCAACTCCCCCTGGCGGGCGTGCCGGTGGCCGTCAAGGACAACCTCGCCGTACGCGGCGAGTCCACCCGGAACGGCTCCGCGGCGACCTCCGGGCTGCCGCAGACCCAGGACCATGTCACCGTCGCCCGGCTGCGGGCGGCGGGCGCGGTCGTGGTGGGGCTGACCAACGTGCCCGAGCTGTGCATCTTCGGCACCACCGAGGGCGTGCACGGCGTCACCCGCAATCCGTGGGACACCTCGCGCACGGCGGGCGGTTCGTCGGGGGGCAGCGCGGCGGCGGTCGCCGCCGGGATGGTGCCGCTCGCGCTCGGCAACGACGGCATGGGCTCGCTGCGCATCCCGGCCGCCGCCTGCGGCCTGGTCACCGTCAAGCCGGGCCACCGGGTGGTGCCGGCCGGCATCGGCAACGGCGACTGGTTCGGCATGTCGGAGAACGGGCCGCTCGCCACGACGGTCGCGGACGCGCGGCTGATGCTCTCGGTGCTGGCGGACACCGAAGTACCGTCCACCGCCGAGCAGTCGGCGCCGTCGGTGGCCGCGTCGGTGCGCGCGCCGCTGCGCGGGACGACGGTCACCCCGCCGTACGCCGGCGCCGTACGGGAGGCGGCGCGGCTGCTGGCGCGGGAGGGCCACCGGGTGCGGCGCGCCGATCCGCCCTATCCGGCGTCGATCGGGTTCACCGCGCTGCGGCACTGGAGTGCCGGTACGGCCATGGACGCCGTGGGCCTGGATCCGCGGCAACTGGCCCGGCGCACCCGGGTGCAGGCCGCCGTCGGGCGGCGGTTCGTCGAGGGGGTCCGCACGGGTGACGCGCGGGAACGGCTGCGGGAGCGGCTCGCGCCGTTCTTCGCCGAGCACGACGTGCTGCTCTGTCCGGCGCTGGCCCGCCGCCCGCCGCGGGCCGTGGCCTGGCACGAGCGGGGCTGGCTGCGCAACGTCGCGGTCAACGGCGCCTGTTCACCGATGACCGGGCCGTGGAACCTGACCGGCTGGCCCGCGGCGGTGGTGCCGTTCGGCACCCTGCCCTCCGGTGCGCCGTGCGCGGTGCAGCTGGTGGGGCGCCCCGGCACGGAGGCCGTCCTGCTGGACCTGGCGGAGCGGATCGAGCGACGGCGCCCGTGGCCGCGCACCGCCCCGCTGGACTGAACCCGCGCACCGTCCGCCCGGCCCGGCCGCGTGCCGCACGCACCCCGGGCCCGGTCGGCGGCGCCGCCGTACCGCTCAGAGGTCCCGGTGCGTTCAGAGGTCCCGGTACATGATGTGCAGCCCCACCAGGCCGTGCCGCGGGTGCCGGTACGCCCGCGGCACGGTGCCGAGGACGGTGAAGCCGAGCGAAGTCCACAGGCCCACGGCCGGGTTGGTCTCGACGACGGCGTTGAAGACCATGCCGCGGTAGCCGTCGTCCCGGGCCGCCGCGAGGACGTGTTCGGCGAGGGCGCGGCCCGCGCCGCGGCCGGTGCGGTCCGGGTCGACCATGAAGCCCGCGTTGGCGATGTCCGCGGCGGGCCCGCCGTAGTTGGGCTTCACGTAGGCGGAGCCGAGGATCGTGCCGTCGTCGTCCTCGGCGACGAAGACCCGCTTGCCGGGGCCGGTCCACAGGGCGCGGGCGTCCTGTTCGGAGGTGTCCGGGTCCCAGGCGTAGGTCTCCCCGGCGGCGACGATCCGGTGCCAGAACGGCCAGATGCGCGGCCAGTCGTGGTCCGTTGCTTCCCTGATCAGCATGGGCGCGAGTCTCGCACGCCCATGCCTCGGGCGACCGGTCCGGGTGGTCAGTCGACGCTGGGCAGGATGTGCGGCTCGGCGAGGTCGTCCTCGTACCCGGCCAGGCGGATGGGGGCGGACCGCGCCCACACGTCGAGGCTGCCGAGGTCTCCGGGCCGTCGGCCCACGCGCTCCGTGCGTTCCTCGGGGCGCTGCTCGCGATTGGTCTTCTCCGGTGTCACCGCGCACTCCTTATGTGTCGGTCACCCTCGGGGCGGTCAACCGGCAGTCTGCGCTGCGGCGCCTGACACCCGCTCGGGTCTGGGTCGAGACAGGTCGGACGCGGTGGCGCCGGCAACTGAGGTCCGAGCGGGCCGTTGGGCACCGGTTCACCCCGGGGCGGACCGTGGGTGTGGTGGGAACCCTTTGGTGCTGTCCGCCTACTCCAGATTAACCAAATGAGCACCCCCCTGCTCGATGGGGCTGCAAAAACCAGGTAACTATCGGAAGTCAGGCATGTTCATTGAGCCATATAAGAGGCGATTTGTCGCTTTGTCGCGCGAGCCGGGGTTCACCCGTTCGGCGGACGGCACGCAGTTCAGGTCCCGTTGGCCGCGCCGCAAGCTCGCCGTGCTCTGCTGACGTACCGCACCGGCCGTCCCGCGGGAGGACTGACGCATGGAGCTGCGCAGTGTCGAGGAACTGATGGACCTGCTGCACGCCGGGCGGGACGCCCGTGTGCCCGGCCGCCCCGGGCACCGCACCGATCCCTGCGCGCACGCCCTGCGGACCGCCGCGCTGCTGCGCCGCAGCCGTCCGGCCGACAAGGAGTTGCAGATCGCGGGTCTCGCCCTGGCCGTCGGCGGACTGCCCGGTGCGGGCGAAGGCGGCGGCGAGGGCGCGGGCACGGACTCGCGGGCCGGTGCCCTCCGGGCCGCCGAAGCGGTCCGCGGACTGCTCGGGGAGCGCGTCTTCCGGCTGCTGCGGCAGCAGGCGTACGCCGCCGACGGCCGCCCCGTCCGGCCGGTCGACGAGGACGCCCTGGCCCTGCGCCTCGCGGCCGAGGAGGCCCGCACCCCGGGTCCGGGCGACGGCGCGGCCGCCGGGGTGCTGGAGGACTGGCGCACCGTCCTGGACCTGGTCGCGGCCCGCAACTCCCGGCTGGGCGCCGTCGACTGACGGCACCTCAGCGAGCACGTACGCGAGCGGGCCTCACCACTTGCCGGGCGCGTAGTCCTTCAGGAAGACGCCGTACAGGTCCTCGCCCTCCTCGCCGCGCACGATCGGGTCGTAGACGCGGGCGGCGCCGTCGACCAGGTCCAGCGGGGCGTGGAAGCCGGCCTCGGCCAGGCGCACCTTGTCGGGGTGCGGACGCTCGTCGGTGATCCAGCCGGTGTCGACGGCCGTCATCAGGATGCCGTCCTTCTCGAACATCTCCTGGGCGGCGGTGCGGGTGAGCATGTTCAGGGCGGCCTTGGCCATGTTGGTGTGCGGGTGCCCGGCGCCCTTGTAGCCGCGGTCGAAGACACCCTCCATGGCGGAGACGTTGACGATGTACGTACGGCGGGCCGCCGCCGCGGCCATCGCCGGGCGCAGTCGGCTGATCAGCAGGAAGGGCGCGGTGGAGTTGCACAGCTGCACCTCCAGCAGCTCGACCGGCGTGACCTCCTCGACCGTCTGGATCCAGCTGTTGGTGTCGTGCAGGTCGGGCACCAGGCCGCCCGCGTCGATGGCCGTCCCGGCGGCGATGCGCTCCAGGGACGCCGAACCGGAGACGAGGGCCAGGTCGGTGACGTCCTGGGCGCCGAGCATCCCGGAGCCCGCCACCGGCAGCGCGGCGACCGCGCCGGAGCCGAAGGTGCCGATCACCTCGGAGGCGGGCAGCTCACCGGCGGGCAGCGGGGCCGACTCGGCGGAGATCAGCTCGCTGTAGGCCTGCGGGGAGCGCCGTACCGTCTGGGCGGCGTTGTTGATCAGGATGTCCAGCGGGCCCTCGGCGGCGACCGAGTCGGCGAGCGAGACGACCTGGGCGGGGTCGCGCAGGTCGATACCGACGATCTTCAGCCGGTGGATCCAGTCGGCGCTGTCGGGCTGGGCCTTGAAGCGCCGGATCGCGTCGCCCGGGAAGCGGGTGGTGATCGTGGTGTGGGCGCCGTCGCGCAGCAGCCGGAGCGCGATGTACATGCCGATCTTGGCCCGGCCGCCGGTGAGCAGCGCGCGCTTGCCGGTCAGGTCGGCGCGCGCGTCGCGGCGGGCCCGGTTCTCGGCGGCGCACTTCTGGCACAGCTGGTGGTAGAAGTAGTCGACCTCGACGTAGCGCTGCTTGCAGACGTAGCAGGAGCGCGGGCGCTGGAGTATCCCCGCGATCTGTCCCTCTCCGGTGCGCGAGGAGGGCAGGATGCCCTCGGTCTCGTCGTCGATGCGCTGCGCGGAGCCGGTGGCGGTGGCCTCGGTGACCGTCTTGTCGTGGGAGGTCTTGGCGGCGCGGCGCTCCTGGCGGCGGCGCTGCTTGACCGTGCGGTAGATGTGGGAGGTGGCCCGGCGCACCGCGACGGCGTCGGGGTGGTCGACCTCGATCTCGTCCAGTTCGCGGAGCACGTCGAGGCAGACGGCCAGGCGCTCGGGGTCGATACCGGGCCCGTACGCGGGCTCGCCGCCCGGCGCGTACACCACCTCGTCCGTGGCCGTGGGGCCCTCGTCTGTCACCGTCATCGCGCCGCTTCCCTGCTGGTTCCCGTGGCGCTCCGAGTCGCGCCCGCCGTCGAACGGGGGATTTTACGGCAGCGGTGCGGCCGACCGCCAAACGCGTGGCGATCATGGCCGGCCGGGCGGCGCGCGGGCCGGTGCGGCGCGGGTTCAGGGGGCGCAGACGGTGATGAGGGTCTCCACCTCCTCGGTCACCGCGCGGGCCAGCCGGTGCAGGTCGGGCACGGCCTCGGCGTCGGCGACGAGCCCGTAGTGGACCTGGCCGCGGTAGGTGGAGATCGCGACGGCCAGGGACTGGCCGCGGGCGAGCGGCGCGAAGGGGTAGACCTCGGTGAGCGGGTGGCCGGCCAGGCGCAGCCCGAAGCCGGGCAGCGGGACGCTGGTGACCAGGATGTCGAACCAGAGCCGGGCGGCCTGTCCGACCAGCGGGCCGCCGAGCCGGTGGCCGAGGGCGGGCACATGGTCGGCGAGCAGGGCGACGGCCCCGGCACCCCGGTCGGGTCCGGCGTCCTTGTTGCGGTCCATGGCGGCGCGGACGGCGGCGAGCCGGCGCAGCGGGTCGGCGACGCCGACGGGCAGGTGCGTCAGATAGCCGGAGAGCCGGTTGCCCGGCGGCTGGGCGGTGCGCGGGCGGCGCCGGGAGACGGGGATGAGGGCGCGGGGCGCGAGGCCCTCGACGGGCTCGCCGCGCTCCTCCAGCCAGCGGCGCAGGGCGCCCGCGACGACCGCGATCAGTACGTCGTTGACGGTGCCGCCGACGGCCTTGCGGACCAGGTGGACGTCGTCGATGTCGACGGCCACGCCCGCGGTGCGGCGGGTGCCGGTGGGTGCGGCGGTGAGGGCGGGGACGGGGCGGGTGGCGAGGGTGGAGCGGGCGACGCGGGCGCCGATGTCCAGGGCCCGGCCCAGGTCGCCGAGGGCGTCGCGGACCAGTCCGGGCAGCGCGCGCACCTCGGGCAGCGGGCCGCGCCGCGGTGCGGCGGGGCCGGGGCCGCGCCGGGGCAGGTCGACCGGGTCGAGGATCGCGGCGGCGAGGGTGAGGGCGCGCAGGCCGTCGGCGAGGGCGTGGTGGAACTTGAACAGCACCGCGAAGCCGGTCCCGTCCGCCGCGGGCAGCACATGGGCCTCCCACGGCGGCAGGCCGCGTTCCAGGGGGCGCTGCATGAGCCGTCCGGCCGCCGTGTGGAAGCCGGGGACGGGGGCGTGCAGGTGGATGTGGTTCAGCGGGTCGAAGCGGGGGTCGGGTTCGCGGGCGGCGCCGCCGAAGCCGAGCGGCTGCCGCAGGCCCTTCGCCAGGGCGCCGCGCAGCCCGTCGGCACCGGGCCGGTGCAGGCCGAGCGGGTGCCACACGTCGCGGATGCGCATACGCAGACCGGGCACCGCGGCGGCGCGGGCGGCGAGCAGGTCGGCGGCGTGGGCCGCGTCGCCGGGCGAGGGGGCCGCGAAGACGCCGAGCGCGCCGAGGTGCATCGGGTGCCCGGCGGACTCGATGTTCCAGAACGCCAGGTCGAGGGGAGCGAGCAGATCAGGGGTCACGGGCTTACCTCGCGTCGGCGATGGGGTCTTTGCAGTGAACAACTCCTGTCGATCACGGTCAAGCGTGATCAAGTTACGCACAGTTAAAAACGGATGGGGTCCCGCCCCGGCCGCCCGGGGCGGGACACGCGGTTGTCAGGGGGCGCCGGACGCGGTCAGCGCAGGACGGGCGGCGCCGCCTGCGCCGACGTGCCCCACGCCGAGGGCTGCGCGCCCACGGTGTAGCGCAGCGTCCGCAGTCGGCGCAGTTCGCCGGTGGTCAGATACGTCCGGTCGTGGGTCACCCCGTCGGCGCGGACCGTCCGGGTGTACCGGGCCTCGCGGGAGGTCCCGGGCGCCAGGACGGTGAGCGCGCCGCGCGGGTGGTAGCGGGGGTCGAGCCGCAGGTCGACCCGGTCGAACACGGGGGTGGACAGGCCCCAGGTGCCGTAGCCGGGCTGCACCGGGTACAGGCCGATGGACGACAGCACGTCCCAGGCCGACATGGTGCCGAGGTCGTCGTTGCCGGTCAGCCCGGCCGGTTCGTCGGTGAACAGGGTCAGCGCGGCGTGCACCACGTCGGTGGTCTTCCACGGCTGCCCCGTCGACAGATAGGTGTACGGGGCGAGCAGGTCGGGTTCGTTCAGCGGGTTGTAGCGGTCGGTGTCGTAGAAGTCGTACGGCCCCGAGACCCAGTTCTCCCGGGCGGTGCGGGCGGGGTCGGCGAGGAGCCGGTCGTAGGCGAAGAACGCGTCGAGCCGATCGTTGGTCGGCCGCTCGCCGCCGAGCAGGCCGACCACGCCGGGCAGGTCCTGCGGGACGAGCCACTGGTAGTGCCAGGCGGTGCCCTCGTGGAAGCCCGTGCTGTGCGCCGGATCCGCCGGTCCGGTGAAGGCCCCGCCGGTGTCGCGGGCGCGGAAGAAGCGCGTCGCCGGGTCGAACAGGTTCCGGTAGCTGCGGGAGCGGGCCGCGTACCGTCCGGCGTCCGCGCGGTGGCCCAGGGCACGGGCCATCTGGGCGAGCACGGCGTCCGACAGCGCGTACTCCAGGGTCGCCGAGGCGCCGAAGGCGTAGTCGGAGTGGCCGGCCTTGGGCGGCCGGTGGCCCTTGATGTACGGGACGTAGCCGCGGGCCAGGTAGTCCGGGTTGCCGTTGCGGCCCAGCGCCGGGGCGTCGGCGGGCGGCACCGAGTCGGCGTTGCGGCGCAGCGCGCGGTACGCCCGCTCCTCGTACCCCTTGAGCAGGCCCTGCTGGAAGGCGTCGGTGAGGAACGGGGTGACCGGGTCGCCGGTCATCACGTTCGTCTCGACCGTGCCGTAGCCCCACTTGGGCAGCCAGCCGCTCTCCTCGGCCACCCGGATCACGGAGACGGCCATGTCCCGGGCCTCGCGGGGCGCGAGCAGCGCGAGGAACCGGGCCTGGGTGCGGTAGGTGTCCCAGAGCGACCAGTTCTGGTAGTAGGTGATGCCGCCGGTGCGGTGGACGCGCCGGTCCCAGCCGGTGTAGCGGCCGTCGGCGTCGTTGCCGACGTTCGGCGCGAGGAAGGCCCGATACAGGGACGAGTAGAAGGTCCGGCGGCGGGCCGCGTCGCCGCCGCTCACCCGTACGTCCCCCAGCCGCTCCTCCCAGCTGCGCCCGGCCGCCCGGCGCACCGCGTCGAAGGCCCGGCCGCCCTCGGCGCGCAGATTGCCGGCCGCGCCCGCCGCGTCGACGTAGGACAGCGCGGTGGTCGCCTCCACCGTGCGGTCGGCCGTGGTGTCGAAGCGCAGGTAGGCGCCGCCGTGCCCGGTGCGCGCGCCGGGGGTGACGGTGGCGCCGTCCCAGGTGCCGTACGCGGTGAAGGGCCGGTCGAAGCGGGTGATCGTGTACACCGTGTACGGGAGGGTGTCCGCGCAGAAGCCGCGGCCGGTGATCTCGGTGCGCACGGTGCGGTCGTCCAGGATCTCCACGCCGGAGCCGACCGTCCGGTGCAGCGCCTGGCCCGCGTCGAGCAGGACGTTGGCCTTGCCGGTGGCCGGGAAGGTGTAGCGCTGCACTCCGGTGCGGGCCGTCGCCGTCAGCTCGGCCTCGATGCCGGAGTCGAGCGCGACCCGGTAGTAGCCGGGGCTCGCCCGCTCGTCCTCGTGGCGGAATCCGGCCGCGTACTTCGCGTTGTCCGTCGCGGTGACGTCTCCGGTGGTGGGCAGGACCGGCAGGTCGCCGCCGATCCGGCAGCCGACCCCGGAGAGATGGACCAGGGAGAAGCCGCGGATGCGGCGGTGGGCGTAGTCGTAGCCGGTGTTGTGACCGGTGTCCGGCGAGAACTGCACCATGCCGAAGGGCACGGCGGCGCCGGGGAAGGTGTTGCCTTCGTTCGCGGTGCCGATGAACGGGTTGACCAGGTCGGTCAGCCGGGCGGCTGCGCGGGTCTCGGCGGCCCGCGTGGCGGGGGCGGCGGTCAGCGCGGAGGCTGCCACCGCCCCCGCCACGCACAGGCCGAGGCGCCGGGTCCGTCTCATGCGGGAAGACCTCCGGGGAAGACGTCGTTGCCCGCATGATCACGCCTGACGTGCCGTCAGGCCGGTATCCGCGGGTGTCGCGGTCCCCGGGTGTCGCGGTCCCCGGACCCTGGGGCCCCCGGCTCGGCGCCTACGGCACCCGCTGGCCCTTGCCCAGGGCGATCACCCCGCGCCCGGACACCGTGTACAGCTCCGCGTCCCGCTCCGGGTTGACGCCGATGGTCGCGCCGGGCGGCACCTCGACGTTCTTGTCCAGGACCGCGCCGCGCACCACCGCGCCCCGGCCGACGCGGACGTTGTCGTGCAGCACCGAGCCCTGCACCACCGCGCCGGGGTCGACCCGTACGCCCGGGGAGAGCACGGACCGGGTGACCTGGCCGCGGATCAGGCAGCCCGCGCTGATGATGGACTCCCCCGCGATACCGCCCGCGTTGAAGCGGGCGGGCGAGAGCTGGTTGGAGTGGGTGTAGACCGGCCAGTCCCGGTTGTACAGGTTGAACGCGGGCCGCTCGGCGATCAGGTCCATATGGGCGTCGTAGTAGGCGTCGAGGGTGCCCACGTCCCGCCAGTAGCCCCGGTCGCGGCTGGTCTCGCCGGGCACGTGGTTGGCGCTGAAGTCGTACAGGGCCGCCTCGCCCCGCTCGGTGAGCCGCGGCAGGATCGAGCCGCCCATGTCGTGCACCGAGCCCTCGTCCTCGGCGTCCCGGTGCAGCGCCTCGACGAGCGCCTTGGTGGTGAAGACGTAGTTGCCCATGGAGGCGAAGACGTGGTCGGGATCGCCCGCGAGCCCCGGCGGGTCGGTGGGCTTCTCCAGGAACCGCTCGACGCCCTGCCCGTCGGGCCCCGGGGTGATCACCCCGAACGAGGACGACTGCTCGCGCGGCACCCGGATCCCGGCGACGGTCACGCCCGCGCCGCTGTCGATGTGCTGCCGGAGCATCTGCCGCGGGTCCATGCGGTAGACGTGGTCGGCGCCGAACACCGCGACGTACTCGGGCTGTTCGTCGTGGACGAGGTTGAGCGACTGGAGGATCGCGTCGGCGCTGCCCAGGTACCAGCGCGGGCCGAGCCGCTGCTGCGCGGGCACCGGTGTGACGTAGTTGCCCAGCAGACTGGACATGCGCCAGGTCGTGGTGATGTGCCGGTCCAGCGAGTGCGACTTGTACTGCGTGAGCACGCAGATGCGCAGGATGTCGCCGTTGACGAGGTTGGACAGGACGAAGTCGACCAGGCGGTAGGTGCCGCCGAAGGTGACCGCCGGTTTGGCGCGGTCCGCGGTCAGGGGCATCAGACGCTTGCCCTCTCCGCCCGCGAGGACGATTCCGAGGACCGAAGGTCCACCACGACGCATGGCCGCTCCCCTCACCCGGTTGCCCCCACTACTGCCCCGGGGCGCGGCGCCTCAAGCCTGGCCCAGGACCTCCTCGTAGAGCCGGACCGTGCGCCGGGCGACCGCGTCCCAGCCGAACTCGCCCACCGCGCGCCGCCGCCCCGCCTCGCCCGTCCGGCGCGCGGCCGCCGGGTCGGCGAGCACCGCGTCGAGGGCGCGGGCCAGCCCCGCCTCGAAGGCGGCGCCGCCGTCCTCGCGCACGTCGCCCACGTCCACGAGGACCCCGGTACGGCCGTCCTCGACCACCTCGGGAATGCCTCCGACGCGCGAGGCGACGACGGGGGTGCCGCAGGCCATCGCCTCCAGGTTGACGATGCCGAGCGGCTCGTACACCGAGGGGCAGACGAAGACGGCGGCGTGCGTGAGCAGCTGGATCACGTCCGGGCGCGGCAGCATCCGGGGGATCCAGTGGACCCCGTCGCGTACCCGGTCCAGCTCCCGGTGCAGATCGCGGAACTCCCGGTCGATCTCCGGTGTGTCGGGGGCGCCCGCGCACAGCACGACCTGGGCCGCCGGGTCGATGCCGCGCACGGCGCGCAGCAGGTGGGGCACGCCCTTCTGCCGGGTGATGCGGCCGACGAAGAGCACGTAGGGGCGGTCCGGGTCGAGGCCGAGGCGGGTGAGCGCGTCGGTGTCCGGATCCGGCCGGTACAGGGCGGTGTCGATGCCGTTGTGCACGACATGGACACGGGCCGGGTCCAGCGCCGGGTAGCAGCCGAGGATGTCCTCGCGCATGGCCGCGGAGACGGCGACCACGGCGTCGGCGGCCTCGATCGCGGTGCGTTCCGCCCAGCCCGACAGGGCGTAGCCGCCGCCGAGCTGCTCGGCCTTCCAGGGGCGCAGCGGCTCCAGGGAGTGCGCGGTCACCACGTGCGGCACGCCGTGCAGCAGCTTGCCGAGGTGTCCGGCGAGGTTGGCGTACCAGGTGTGCGAGTGCAGCAGGTCGCAGCCCTGGACGGCGGCGGCCGCCGCGAGGTCCACCGAGAAGGTGCGCAGGGCGTCGTTGGCGCCGTCCAGCGCGGGCCACGGGCGGTGCCGGTCCACCCCGGCCGCGCGCTCCGCCGCCGAGGACTCGCCCCAGCAGTGCACCCGCAGGTCCACGAGCGGCCGCAGCTCCCGGGCCAGGAACTCGACATGGACGCCCGCACCGCCGTACACGTCCGGCGGATACTCCCGGGTCAGCAGTCCCACGCGCACCCGCAACCCCCATGAGTGTGGCGGCTCGTCACCTTCATGGTCACCCGGATCCGGCGCGCGGGGAAGGCCCCGGGGCTCGTGTGAAACAACAGTCCCCGCAGACACCGCCGCCCGGCACCCGGTAGTAGAGGCAGCAGCTGCGCCGCCGGAAGCCGGTGGCGCCGTACGTGCCCGCCCCGGCGAGCAGCGGGTGCGCGAGCAGGCGTACGGCCAGATCGTGCGCGCGGGCGGCCTCCTCCGGGCGGCCCGCGCCCAGGGCCCAGCCGCCCAGCTGCCGTGCCGCGCCCGCCAGCGCGGAGGCCGCGTTGCCCCGCAGCAGGCCCGGCGCGAGCCGGTGGCGGGCCCGCAGGGCCGCGGCCAGCGGTTCCAGGTGGCCGAGCAGGACGGCGTCCGCGAGCGCGGCGGCGGATTCCGGGGTGGCGGCGAGGTCCGAGGGAGCGGCGGCGAGGTCCTGCGGGGCGGCGGGCAGCGGGCGCACCTCGGTGAGCCAGAGGTCGTCGGGGGCGCTGCCCTCCGGGTCCCAGCGCAGCAGGGACGGCGCCAGGTCGGGGAGCCGCCCGGCGCGCACGGCGCAGCCCAGCGCCACCGACCACAGCCGGGCGGCGAGCCCCAGGTGGGCCACCGAGGCGGCGATCCTCGCCTCCGGGGCGCGGATCGCACCGGCCACCTTGCGCACCCGCGCGCCCAGCGGATCCGCCGCCGAGGCGGTGTACGCCTCCGCGAGGGTGGGGAGCGGCGCGTGCGGCGGCTCGCCGGTGCGCAGGACGAAGAAGCCGCCGAGCGGGCGGAGTACGGCGAGTCCAAAGTCACGGTGCACGAGGAGCAGTAGTACCAAGCGGGCCGGGGAGGGCGCCCCTTCGGGGGGTTCCCGGAGCTGTTCTCGGGGGTGTCGCGCGGGTGTCGCCCACCCAGGGGAGGACACCGCATGACGCGTACTCCATCGGCAGTATGACCCATTGAATGCTCAGGGACGACGACGGGAAGAGATCGGCACGGCAGTGTGTTGGACCATGGAAGCCGCCTGTTCGCCGCGCCGGGCCCGACGCCCCGGCCTCCCGCAGAGGACCAGCTCATGAGCGCCCTCGCGCTGTCCGTGCTGCTGTCGCTCGTCTCCGCCGTGGCGTACGCCGGCGGGGCGATCGTGCAGGAGCAGGTCGCGGTGTCCGCGCCCGGCGAGCGGTACGCGCCGCTGCGCCGCCCGGTCTGGTGGGCGGCCGTCGCGCTGAACGGCCTCGGCGGTCTCCTCCATGTGGTGGCGCTGGCGTACGGCCCGCTCAGCCTGGTCCAGCCGCTGGGCGCCCTCACGATCGTGTTCGCGCTGCCCATGGCCGCGCTCCTGGTCGGCCGCCGGGCCGGTGCCGCCGCCTGGCGCGGCGCGGTCCTGGCGACGGTGGGCCTGGCGGGCCTGCTGTCCCTGGTGGGCGCCTCGCACGCGCAGTCGCTGAACGGCGCCCAGCGGGTGGTCCTGGCCGTCCTCACCGCCGCGGCGGTGCTCGCGCTGACGGCTGCGGGGCGCGCCGCGCACCGGCATCCCGCGGTGCGCAGCGTGCTGCTCGCCGTCGGCTCCGGCGTCGCCTTCGGCATGTCCTCCGTGTTCACCAAGGCGGTCGCGGTGGACTGGACGGACGGCGTCACGGCGTCCGAACTGCCGTCGCTCGCGGTGATCGCGGTGCTGGCCACGGTCGGCATGCTGCTGTCCCAGGCGTCCTACCGGGGCGGCGGCCTCGCGGCGCCGCTGGCCACCCTGACCGTGGTGAACCCGATGGCGGCGGCGGCCGTGGGCATCACGATGTTCGGCGAGAGCTTCCGGTACGGCACCACCGGCACGGTGCTGGCCCTGGGCTGCGGGGTCGCGGCGGCGGGTGGCCTGATCCTGCTCACCACGGAACGGATCGAGCGCGAGGCGCGGACGGCCGGAGCGGGACCGGGGGAACCGGCGGCTCGGGACGAGACGGCAGCAGAGGCGGCAGCACCGGAGGGGACGGCGCCGGTGACGACGGCAGCGGTAGTGGCGGTGCCGACGCAGCCGACGCCGGCCGTGGCACCCGTGGCACCCGTGGCCAGAGTCGACGCCGTCGGCACGGGAGAGCCCGCCGGGGCCGTACCGTCCGGACCGTCCGGGACGGCCCCGGTGAAGGCCCAGGTCAAGGCCCTGTTGCCCGCACCGTCCGCGTACGGCGGCTCGTTCTGCGCCGGACTGGTCTACTGCGTCCCGTACGTCCCGATGCCCGCGCCCGTGACGGACCGGCACCGTCCCCGCGTCAGCTCCTGACGTCCCCGGCACCAGGAACTGACGCCGCCGCCTCTCAGATGCCGACGCCGCCCGCGCGGAGATAGCGCAGCGGGTCGATGTCGGAGCCGAAACCGGGCCCGGTCCGCACCTCGAAGTGCAGATGCGGGCCCGTGACGTTGCCGGTGGCGCCGGAGCGGCCGAGGCGCTGCCCGGCGGTGACCGTCTGACCGGCCCGTACGGAGATCGCCGACAGGTGCGCGTACTGGCTGTAGCGGCCGTCGGCGTGCCGGATCACCACCTGGTAGCCGTACGAGCCGCCCCAGCCCGCGGTGACCACGCGGCCCGCGCCGACGGCGTGCACGGAGGTGCCGGTGGGCACCAGGAAGTCGACGCCGGTGTGATAGCCCTTCGACCAGTGCGAGCCGGAGGAACGGTAGGCGGTGCCGATCGAGGCGTGCACGGGCGCGACGAGGGTGTGCGAGGTGGTGTGCGGGTGCCCGCTGTGGCGGGAACTGCCGCTCCCGGCCCGGGTGGTGGGCTTCGGCTTCGGCTTCGCGACGGCTTTCGGCTCGGCGGCGGCGGCCTTCGGCTTCTGTCTCCGCTCGGGCTTCTGTTTCTGCTTCTGCTTCTGCTTCTGTCCGGAGTCGGCCTTGGTGGCCGGGGTGTGCTGCGGGTGCGGGGCGGGCGCCTGCCGCGACGGGTGCAGGGAGAGCCGCTGACCGGGCAGTATCAGATCCGGGTCGGACCCGACGGTCGCGCGGTTGTCCGCGTACAACTGGGGCCAGCCGCCCCGGACATCGCGGTCGTCCGCGATACCGGAGAGGGTGTCTCCGCTGACCACCGTGTACATCTCGACGGTGCCCGCGCGCGACTGGGGCGTGGTCTGCGGCCGGACGTCGCGCACCGCGCTCGCAACGCCCTTGGTACTCACAGGCGTTGGGTGCGCCTGCGCGGTCTGTGTCCGCACGGTCCGCGTCGGCACGGAGTGCGCCTGTGCCGGGTGGGCGTGGGTCAGTCCCGCGCGCGGCCCGCACACGGGCCAGGCACCCGGCCCCTGCCCGCCGAGCACCTTCTCCGCGACGGCGATCTGCTGCTCCCGGCCGGCCAGGTCGGCGCGCGGCGCGTACCTGATGCCGCCGTACGCCGCCCAGGTGGACCGGGTGAACTGGAGCCCGCCGTAATAGCCGTTGCCCGTGTTGGTGTTCCAGTCGCCGCTCGACTCGCAGGCGGCCACCTTGTTCCAGGTGGCCGCGTCGGCCGCGTAGGCGGTGCCGGCGCCGATCAGCGGGATGGCCATGCCGGCGCCTCCCACCGTGACGGTCAGTGAGGCACGGTTGATCCTGTTCGGCTGGTACCGGCGGTGCCGGCCGCGTGCGGCCATGTCCGAAGTCCCCTCGCCATGCGTCAGGAGCGGCAAAAGTAGACGCCGCGAACGAGCCATGACAAGACGGCAATCGGCCTCCTGTCGTCCGGCGTCGCCGCCACCCGGCGCACCAGGACCGGAAGGGGCCGGAACAGAACCAGCACAGGAGGGGCCGGAAGAGGAAGGAGCGGCCGATGGGACGGATGTGCGGGCCGCGTACCGTCACGCGAGGATGGTCACAGGACGGCGGGCGCGCCGACGACCACGGCTGCACCACGAGACCACCGCGCCGGGGCATCATCGCCCCACCGGACGACCGCACACGGACGTCATCGCACCCCCGCACCCCCGCAGCACGGCACGACGCACGACGGCACGACGGCACGACGGCACCAGCCACGGACGACAGGACCCCGTGGTCCACCGGATCTTCGAGGAGCAGGCGGTATGAGCACTACAGCCCAGATCGGCGTCACCGGACTCGCGGTCATGGGCCGCAACCTCGCCCGGAACTTCGCGCGCAACGGCTACCCGGTCGCCGTGCACAACCGCACGGTGGCACGGACGAGGTCGCTGGTGGAGGAGTTCGGGAAGGAGGGCGACTTCGTCCCGGCCGAGAGCGCGGAGGAGTTCGTGGCGGCCCTGGAGCGCCCGCGCCGTCTGGTCGTCATGGTCAAGGCCGGGGAGCCGACCGACGCCGTGATCAAGGAGTTCGCGCCGCTGCTGGAGCCCGGTGACATGATCATCGACGGCGGCAACGCGCACTTCGCGGACACCCGGCGCCGCGAGCGGGAGCTGCGCGAGCAGGGCATCCACTTCGTCGGCACCGGAATCTCCGGCGGCGAGGAGGGCGCGCTGCACGGCCCGAGCATCATGCCGGGCGGCTCGGCCGAGTCGTACAAGTCGCTCGGCCCGATGCTGGAGAAGATCTCCGCCAAGGCGGCCGACGGCGCGCCGTGTGTCACGCACGTCGGTCCGGACGGCGCGGGCCACTTCGTGAAGATGGTGCACAACGGCATCGAGTACGCCGACATGCAGCTGATCGGCGAGGCGTACCAGCTGCTGCGCGACGTCGCCGGATACTCCCCCGCCCAGATCGCGGAGATCTTCCGCACCTGGAACACCGGCCGGCTGGACTCGTACCTGATCGAGATCACGGCGGAGGTGCTGGCCCACGTGGACGCGGCCACGGGCGAGCCGTTCGTGGACGTGGTGGTGGACCAGGCCGAGCAGAAGGGCACCGGCCGCTGGACGGTGCAGATCGCGCTCGACCTCGGGGTGCCGGTGTCGGGCATCGCGGAGGCGGTCTTCGCCCGGTCCCTGTCCGGGCACGCGGCGCTGCGGGGGGCCTCGCGCCACCTGGCGGGCCCGAAGGCGTCCCCGCTGTCCGAGTCGGAGGCGGCGGCCTTCGCCGACCGGGTGGAACAGGCGCTGTACGCCTCCAAGATCGTGTCGTACACGCAGGGCTTCCACGAGATCGCGGCGGGCAGCGAGGAGTACGGCTGGGACATCGACCTGGGCGCGGTCTCCGCCATCTGGCGCGGCGGATGCATCATCCGCGCGGCCTTCCTCGACCGCATCCGGGCCGCCTACGACGCCCGCCCCGACCTGCCGAGCCTGCTGTCCGACGACACCTTCGCCCAGGAGATCGCCGCCGCCCAGGACGACTGGCGCGAGGTCCTGGTCGCCGCGACCCGCCAGGGGGTGCCCACGCCGGGCTTCGCGGCGGCCCTGGCGTACTACGACGCCCTGCGCGCCCCGCGTCTGCCGGCCGCCCTCACCCAGGGGCAGCGCGACTTCTTCGGCGCGCACACCTACCGGCGCGTGGACCGCGACGGCACCTTCCACACGCTGTGGGGCGGGGACCGGTCGGAGATCACGGCGTAGGACGTACTCGACTCAGGGCGTACGCGGCGCAGGGCGTACTGAGGGCGAACGCCTCCGCACGCCCCGCGCGTCGCGGAGGCGGGCACCGCTCAGGACAGCGGTGGCCCCGGCTCGGGGTTCGGGACGGGTTCGGGGCCCGGCGGGATCGGAGACGGCGAGGGCTCCGGCGGCACCGGGCCCGGGGGCGGCGGTCCCGGAGGCGTCGGGCCGGGAGGTGTGGGGCCGGGGCCGGGTGGCGGTCCCGGGACCGGCGGCGGCTCGGGCGCGGGCGCCGGGCCCGGGGGCTGCGGGTCGGGTCCGGGCGCGGGCGGACCCGGAGCGGGGTCCGGCCCGGGGGTGGGTCCGGGCGTGGGCGGCGGCGGTACGGGATCGGGGTACGGGTTCGTCATGACGTCCTCCGGCGTCGGCTGCTGGACTACTCCCCCGGCTACCCGACCCCCGCGCGGCCAGTCACCCGCGGGCACGGCGGCGACACCCCGGACGGCCGCGTCGCGTCGGTACCATCTGCGCACCCGCACCCGCACCCGCACCCGCATCCGCTACCGGGCTACCGACCCGTACCGTCGTGCCCCGCCCGCCGCGTCGGCCGCCGCGTGGGCCGCCGCGGCGAGTCCGGGCCGCGGGCCGGCCAGGACCGGCACGGCGGTCGTCACCCGGTCCACGGCCGCGGCCATGGACGCCTGGGCGAGGACGACCGCGTCGGCGTCCGCCGCCGGGACCGTGTCGACGGCCGTCGCGATCTCCCGCACGTACCCCTCGGTGTCCCCGGCCTCGAAGAGTGCCCACGCACCGGGAACGAACAGCGGGCGGACGGTGACGCGCCGCCCGGCGCGCGCGGCCTCCTCCGCCAGGAGCGCGGTGGTCGGGGCGAGGGTGCTCTCCAGGGCGGCGACGACCACCACCCGGGGTCCGGCGGCCACGGCGGCCGCCGCCATCGGCCGGTCGACGCGCAGCACGACGGGCCGGGCGACCGGCGCTCGCCCGCGCCCGCCCACCCTGCCCCCCGTGGCCCCCGTGACCCCCGCGGCCTTCTCGGCCACGGCGCCGAGGGTCGAGCAGGTGCACAGCAGCGCGCCCGCGCCCTCGGCGGCGGCCCGGTCCAGCACGGCCGCCACATCGTCCGCGACCGCGTCCGGGCCGTCCTCCCGCGCCCTGCGCAGCAGATCTTCGTCGACGAAGTGCCGCAGCCGCAGGCCCGGGTGGTCCGCGTCGCGCAGCGCCTCGAAGACCGGGACGTGCACGGGTGAGGTGTGGAGCAGGGCGAGCAGCGGCGGGGCGCCCTGCTCGGCGCGCGTCCCGTCCCCGCTCAGAACCGCTCCGGGTGCGCGGCGAGCCACGTCTCGGCGGCCACGGTCAGCGCGGCACCGGGCGCCGGGGCCTCGTCCTGATGGCGGGCGGCCCAGCCGGCGACGTAGGGGCACAGCGGGACGACGGCGGCACCCTCGCGCCGGGCGACGGCGTACAACTCGCGCGCCAGGGAACCGGCGATGCCCTGGCCCTCGTGGGCCGGGTCCACGATCGTGTGGACGGGGACGAGAGCACGGCCGGGCGAGTCGAGGACGAAGTACTCGACCCGGCCGACCACCTCACCGCCCGACTCACCGCCCGAGACGGCCTCCAGCCGCCCGGCCGCCCGGTCGTCACGGATCTCGATGTCACCCACCGGGCTCGCTCCTCGTCGTGTTCCTGCCGCCGGGAATGCCGTCCGCCCCTGCCGTCCCGCCGTCCCCGCGGATCAGGCCGGTACGGACCGGGGGCTGCGCTCCTGGTCCGAGCCCGGCACCGGCGCGGACGGGTCGGCGCCCAGCTCCACGATGCGGTTGTCCGCGTCCACATGCACCACCCGCGGCTCCAGCGCCCGCGCCTCGGCATCGGTGACCTGCGCATAGCTGATGAGGATCACCAGGTCACCGGGGTGCACGAGGTGCGCCGCGGCTCCGTTGATCCCGATGACACCCGACCCGCGCTCCCCCTCGATGACATACGTCTCCAGCCGGGCGCCGTTGGTGATGTCGACGATGTGCACCAGTTCCCCGGGCAGCAGGTCGGCGGCGTCCAGGAGATCCGCGTCGATGGTCACCGATCCCACGTAGTGCAGGTCGGCGTGGGTCACGGTGGCACGGTGAATCTTGGACTTGAACATGGTGCGCAACATCGGAGCACTCCCACTAGTAGGCTCCCTGCCTGCGTATGTGCAGGTCAAGGGCTGCTTTCCTAGTTTACAACGAGCCGCACATCAGTTTAGTAGAGGCCCTCGGGGGACGAGTTGGTGGTCTGGAGGGGGCGGACGTTGGCGACGCCGTCGGTGGGCCAGTGGTCGGTCGGGTGACGCAGGGCCTGGTCGCGTTCCAGGATGTTGGGGAGGAAGAGGTCCTCGTGGAGGACGGTGAGCCGTACCTGGCCGACCGTGCCCGGGGCGACCGGGGCCGAGAAGTCGCGCTTGTCGACCACCGCCATGGTGACCTGCGGATAGTTGGGGACGTAGCTGATCAACCCGCCGTCCTCCTCGATGTCCAGGCAGGCCGCGTTGCCGAAGGTGTTGCCGTAGGTCAGTCCGCAGATCCCGCCCCGCAGGGCGGCGGTGAAGGTCCGGTACGTGTCGGCGCTGATCTGGGTGCCGCTCAGGCGTACGCCGTCCAGGGCCGCGACCAGTTCGGGCCGGTGCCGGCAGAGGGCCTGGAAGAGGGCCGGGGTGGTGTTGAGGTAGTGGACGCGGCCCTGCCGGACGACGTCGGTGATCTGCTCCAGCAGGTGCAGGGTGTAGTCGTTGACCTCGGCCAGGCGTCCCGCCCGGATGAGGCGCTTGACCCAGCGGGGGTCCATGTCCACGGCGTACACCTGGCCGGCGTGGAGTTCGGACACCTCCCGCACGCCGTTCCCGATCAGATGCGGTCCGGTGGGGGTGGCCTGGAGCCAGGTGCGGCCCGGTGCGAATCCTTCCCGCACGAAGGACCAGCGACGCCAGATCGCCCGGTGCAGCAGCATGTCAGGGGTGTAGAACACCCGGCAGGGGGTGCCGGTGGTGCCTCCGCTGTCCCAGATCCGTCCGGCCAGCGGTCTGGGCACCGTCAGCGGGACGAGGTCCGCGGGGTCCTCCTCGCGCAGCCGGTCGAGCGGGAACGGACCGAAGGCTTCGAGCTGGTCGTAGCGGGTGATGTCGCGGGGGTCGAAGCCCAGCCGGGGGGCCTGCCCGAGCCAGTAGGGGCTGCCGGACACCGGGTCGAAGTGCCGTCGGACCACGGCGCGGGTCCACTCGTCGAGGTCGGTGTCCAGCCAACGCGCGATCTGGGCGTCCGGGTCGGCGCGGGTGGCGGCGGTCACGACCGGACCGGGGCGCCGGAGAGGTCGATACCGAGGTCGTAGGCGGTGGTCAGGGCCTGCTCGATGTGCTCGGGCTGCTCTATGTGGACCACCGGGAAGGGGAACGCGAGGATGCCCTCGGGTATGGAGGGGCCCATCACCAGCCCGAGTTGCACGCCCTGCTCCTTCATCCCGCCGTAGACGTCGACCAGGCTGATCGGGTTCGTGGGGTTGCGCTGGAAGAGGTCCCTGACGTCGGCCGCGGTGCGCAGGACCTTGTGCTCCAGGCAGGACAGCAGAGGGAGTTCGGGGTCGGTGAAGGGGATCGCGTCGATGCGCGGGGCCATGAAGTCGCGGTAGGGCCGGCGCAGCGGAGTGTGGACGGCGATGGTGCGTCCGGGGAGCGGCACGACCGTTCCCGGCGGGGCCTCGGCGGCGAGCGCGCCGAGTGCTTCGGCGTGGCCGGCGAGCATCATGATGCGCTGGGTGCCGTCGGCCGTGGGGCCGAAGTCGCCCGCCAGGTGGATGCCGGGGACGTTCTCCCCCGGGTGGGAGGGGGCGCCGTCGGCGAGGGGGCCGAAGGCTATGGCCACCCCCTGCTCCGGCTCTCCGGCGGGCGGTTCCGGGGCGTCGCGGGCGCCGGCCAGCATCTCGAACAGTTCCCGCCGTCCCAGCGATCCGGCGAGACAGCTGGCGGTCATCGCGCCGAGGCTGAGGCCGCCGATGGCCGCGGGGCGCAGGCTGAACGAGGCGAGTACGTCGTGTATGCCGATCGCGAGAGCGGCTTCGCGGACGGTGCCGACGCTCTGGCGCTCCTCCTGGGCGGTCGGGAGGTCTTCCTCCAGGATCTGTCCGACCGTCAGCCCGGTCCACGCGGAGACCTGTTCGTACCAGCTCTGCACGACCTCGTAGGTCCGGTGGAGCTCCAGTCCCCGCGGCTCGGTCCCGACGCCGCCTCCGAACAAATATCCCAGACTCATGACAGCTCCTGTGAATTGGCGTGAAAGAAGGGGGCGATGATGCGGCCCAGGTGCAGCACAGCGGAGGTTGCCCGACAGTACGATGCCGCAGAATCCGGCGTTCCGCCGGACGCTCGGCAACCTGTCGCGCGGCGCGATATCGATACGATGTCCAGGTCTGGGAAAATATCCGGCAGCATATCGGTGGAGTACATTTCCCGCTTCCGGAAGTGAATTTTTCTCAGCCTTTCCTCCGGGGGCGGCGTGATCTCACGGAGGAAGGCCGGAGAACAGCATCCCCTCCCTCTTCCAGGACTCCCTCTCGCAGGACTCCCTCTTCTAGGACTCAAGGAATTCCGGGAGGACGCGGGGTGGCCATGCCCCGACGCTCAGCACACCGAGAGAGTGCGCCCGGGAAACCAGAGCGGGCCGGTTCGCGGCCTGGAATTGGCGCATCAGCAGCCCGATGCGGTACTCGATGCCCTGTCGGCTCAGATAGAGCGATGCCGCCAGCCGGACGGTCGGGGTGCCGACCGCGACGCCTTCCAGGATGCGGGCGTCCACGGCGGTCAGCCGCCGGACGCCGGTGCCGCCGGGCGGGCCCCCGCCCGGCGGACGGGCGACGGCGGCGGGCCCGGACCTCGGCGGCCGCGGCGCGGGCTTGATCTCCTCGGAGGTCGCTGACGCTGTCACTCCCCGGTCCCCCTTCTCTTTCGTCCGTGGTCTCAGGCGCGCGGCGGGCCGGCGAGGTGGTCACGGAGCATGCCGGTCACCTCGTCCGCCCGGCTGCTGAGATAGAAGTGGCCGCCGGGGAAGACCCTGAGGTCGAACGCGGCCGTCGTGCGGTCGCGCCAGCGCGCGGCCCCGGGGACCGGTGTCCAGGGGTCCTGGTCCCCCACCACGGCGGTGACCGGGCAGGTCACCACGGCGTCGCGGTCGGCCCGGTAGGCCCCCAGGGCCCGGTAGTCGGCGCGCAGCGCGGGCAGCACCATCCGCAGCAGTTCCTCGTCGTCCAGGAGCCGGGCGTCGGTGCCGCTCATGGCCCTGACCTCCGCCACGATGCCCTCGTCGTCGAGCGGGTGGGAGGGCTCGGGCCGGTCCGCGGACGGCCCCTTGCGGCCGGAGACGAAGAGGTGGTCGATCCGCCCGCCCGCGCGCTCGACGCGCCGGGCCACCTCGAAGGCGACGAGCGCGCCCATGCTGTGTCCGAAGAGGGTCAGGGGGAGGTCGGCCCAGCGGCGCAGCGCTTCGGACACTTCGTCGGCCGTGCGGTGCAGGTCCTGGACGCCCGGTTCCTCCCGGCGGTCCTGCCTGCCGGGGTACTGCACGGCGAGGAGGTCGACCGGTCCGCGCAGCGCGGCGGACACCGGGAAGTAGAAACTCGCCGAACCTCCGGCGTGCGGAAAGCAGACCAGTCGGCGCGTGGCCGTCGGCGAGGGATGGAAGCGACGGCACCACAGGTCGCTGTCTAACGAGAGCGAGGTCATGTCGGCCTTTTTAGCCTTTCTCGATTTATCCGCGCGGGGCCGGCGAGCGGTGCTCTGTGATCACGTGGGACATCCTCCGCATCGGCGCACCGGCCAGTACCCGCTAATGCCGGGAACACCGAGGGACGGTGATCGGCGAGTCACGGGCACCGCATATGACAGCCTGCCATGTCCCCCGGAATGTCAGCAAGTACCCATCTGGGCGTATCCGGCCATGCATGCCCGCGTTCAATTCCGGCTGTTCCTTCAGTGAATGGCGAGAACGTTGCGGTGCAGATCAATCCTGTGGGATTTACTTGGATCCGACTCCGCGGCAACGGTACGGCCGCACCGCGCACCGCGGATCCGGCCGAGGAGGCGAGGGCACCTCATGGAAAGGCTGTACGCCGTCGGCGACCCCCATGTCGCCCGTCCGGAGAACGAGGGCGGCCATCGAAGGGCTGTTCCCACCGGACGAGCGGGAACGGCTGCCGCCGACCGCACACGTGGGCGAACCGGCGGCGGCCGTGGAGCGGGTGCCGCGGCCGCCGGCCGACCGATTCTCGACCGTGGTACGGGTACCGGGCAGCCATGGCACACGGCCCCCTCCGTCCGGCCCGGCGCAGCGGTGACGGGCACCGGCCGGTGATCGAGGACCTGTTGTCGGCGGTGGTCGAGGTGTCGGAGTCGCGCGGCGACCCGCCGGGATCCGAGCTGTTCCCGGAGGAGGAGCTCCTGGTGGCGCATGTCGTGGAGCAGCGGCGGCGGGAGTTCACGACGGGCCGACGGTGCGCCCGGCAGGCACTGGCCCGGCTGGGCCAGCCGCGGGTGCCGGTGCTGGCCGGGCCGCGCGGCGAGCCGCTGTGGCCGCCCGGGGTGGTCGGGGCGATCAGCCACTGCGCCGGATACCGGGCCGCCGCGGTGGCGCACCGCACCGATCTGCTCGCCCTCGGCATCGACGCGGAACCTGAAGGGCCGCTGCCTGAGGGGGTGTTCGACGCGGTGACCGTGCCCTCGGAGCGGGCCCCGCTGGAGGAGTGCCGGCGAGTGGCACCGGGGGTGTGCTGGGACCGGGTGCTGTTCAGTGCCAAGGAGTCCGTGTACAAGGCGTGGTTCCCGCTGACGGGGCGGCCGTTGGACTTCCTCGACGCGCTCGTGCGGCTGGATCCCGTGCGCGGGGTGTTCTCGGCCGCGCTGACGGTGCCGGGCCACCGGGTCGACGGCGGCGGGGTGGTGCGCGGCTTCACCGGCCGCTGGGCCGTGGTGGGCGGCCTGGTCCTGACCGCCGTGATGGTACCGCACCGCGTGAACGCGGCATGAGCGCAAGGCCCGCGCTCTAGGAATACATCTAGATACGACAGGACCGCGTTGACCCTTACACGGTCACCTAAGACGCTGGAAGCAGTCTTGCCCACCGGTCGCGCGATGAAGAGGTCTCCCCTTGAACTTCCTGTTGCTGGGCCCGCTTTCCGTCCGGTTGAACGCGCGTGAGGTGCACGTGTCGGCGCCGAGACAACGCGTGGTCATGGCAGCGCTCCTCCTCAACGCCAACCGGGTGATCTCGGTCGACCGGATCACCGAGTACATCTGGGACGGCGCCCCGCCGCCGAGTGCCGCCGCGACCGTCCGCACCTACGTGATGCGCCTGCGGCAGTCGCTGGGCGAGCACGCCTCCGCCCGCATCCTCACCCGGGCACCGGGCTACCTCCTCGAACTCGGCGAGCACGAGAGCGATCTCGGGCAGTTCACCGCCCACCGCCGACGCGCGGCGGAACTGGCCGGGCGCGGAGACCTGGAGGGCTCCTCCGCCGAGCTGGCCGAGGCACTCGCCCTGTGGCGCGAGGAGCCGTTGGCGGACATACCGTCGCGGACGCTGCGTGATGTGGAGGGCCGCTACCTCCAAGAGCTCCGTCTGCAGACCATGGAGCTGCGGTTCGACGCGGAACTGGCGCTGCTGCGGCACGCCGAGATCGTGCCGGAGCTGGTGCGGCTGGTGCGCAAGCACCCCTTACGCGAGGCCCTGGTGGGCAAGCTGATGCTGGCGCTGTTCCGCTCGGGACGGCAGTCGGAGGCCCTGGAGCTCTACCGACGCACCCGGGTACTGCTCGTCGAACAGCTCGGGGCGGAGCCGAGCGCCGATCTGCGCGAGGTTCACCGGCACATCCTCGCGGCCGACGACCGGGCCCGTACGCCCGACCCGCTGGAACAGCACGCGGCGGCCCCGGAGGCGGCCGTCGCCGCGGCGCCGGCCACTGCCCGGGAAAGGTCCTGCTGGCCCGATCCGGCGCAGCTTCCCTCGGTGCCGCTGCCACTGTCGGCCCGCTCCGACGCGCTGGCGCGGCTGCGGCACTTCCTCACGACCGGCGCGATGCCCGCGGGCATGGTGGCGACGGCGGTGGTCACCGGCCGGGGCGGTGTCGGCAAGAGCGCCCTGGCCCTGCACGCGGCGCACGCCATGCGCGGCTCCTCGATACACGGCCAGCTCTACGCGGATCTCGGCGGAGCGGGGCGGCCGCTGACCGCCCGGGTGGTGCTGCCGAGGTTTCTGGCGGACCTCGGTGTGCCCCGGGACGAGATCCCCGGGGAGGAGTCGGAGCGGGAGAGCCTCTACCGCTCGCTCACGGCGGGCCGCCGTCTGCTGGTGGTGCTCGACAACGCCTCCAGCACCGCGCAGGTGCGGCCGCTGATACCGGGCAGCGGGGGCAGCAGGCTGCTGGTGACCAGCCGGCGGCGGCTGGCCGATCTGGAGGGCGCGCGCACCCTGCTGCTCGGCCCGTTGGACGAGGAAGGGTCGCTGGAGCTGCTGGGCAGCATCGTCGGCCCGGCCAGGGTCGGTGGCGAACCGCGGGCGGCCCGTACGGTGGTGACGCTCTGCGCGGGCCTGCCGCTGGCGATCCGGATCGCGGGGACCCGGCTGCTGGAGCGCCCGCACTGGAGCATCGGGCACCTGGCCCGGCGGCTCACGGAGGCCCCGCGGCTGCTGGACGAGCTGTGCGCGGGCGACTTCGGGGTCCGGCCCTGCCTCGACGCCGAGGTCGCCGGGCTCCGGCGGACGGCGCCGGCCGGGATCGACCCCGCCGCGGTGTTCGCCACGCTGGGGGCCGCCGGGGCGTGTTCGGTCTCCAGCAGCAAGGTCGCGGTGATGGTCGGCTGCTCCGAGGCGCAGGCCGAGGAGGTCCTGGACTCCCTGGTCGAGGCGAATCTGCTGGGGGCGCCGGCGGGGGGCCGCTACCGGCTGGACGCGCTGCTGCGGGCGTACGCGAGCGAGCGGGCCCAGGCGGACGCCGTACGGCAGCCCGATCACCCGTACATGCGCGCCGGATGACCGTCCCGGCGGCCCGGTGACGGGCCCCCGGCGGCCCCGTCCCCTCGTCCCGATCCCTTTCGCCCCCGGTCTCCTTCGCCCCGATCTCCTTCGAGAGGACCCCCGCGCCATGGCCGACCAGACAGCAGCAACCCACGACCTGCTCGCCTACGTCCGGGAGGTCTCCCTCCGTGACGACGATCTCCTCAGGGAGCTGCGGGAGACCACCGCGGACCTACCGGGCGGGTCCGCCCTCCAGGTGATGGCGGAGGAGGGCCAACTGCTGGCCCTGCTGGTCGGGTTGACAGGGGCGCGGACGGTGCTGGAGATCGGCACCTTCACCGGCTACAGCACCCTGTGCATGGCCCGCGCGCTCCCGGCCGACGGTCTGCTGGTGTCCTGCGACATCGACGACCGGTGGCCGGCCATCGGCGCCGACTTCTGGAAGCGGGACGGGGTCGACTCGCGGATCGACCTGCGGATCGGCGACGCCGCCGCGACCCTGGACACGCTGCTGGCGGAGCGCGGGCCGGAGAGCTTCGACCTGGTGTTCATCGACGCGGACAAGGCCAACTACGTCCGCTACTACGAGGCGTCGCTGGCGCTGCTGCGCGCCGGGGGTCTGATCGTGGTCGACAACACCCTGTTCTTCGGCCGGGTCGCCGACCCGGCCGCCGCGGACCCGGAGACCGCCGGGGTCCGGGCTCTGAACCGGGTGCTGTACGAGGACCCCCGGGTGGAGCTGTCGCTGCTGGTGATGGCCGACGGGATCACCCTCGTCCGCAAGCGCTGAGCGCGGCGGGCCGGAGCCCGGGAGCACCGGCCGCCGCGGCGGTCACGACGTTCCCGGGCCCCCTTCCGGCCTGCTCAGGTCGGGTGCGTCCACGCTCATGACGGTGGACACCACGCGCGGGCCGGGGACCAGGTGCAGGCGCTGGAGTCCGGTGTCCTTCGGAGCCGGTACGAGGACGGCGGCGCACGGGCACGGGGCCTCGTCCAGGGTCTCGAAGCCCGCGAACCGGTAGGCGATCTCCATCATCCGGTTGCGTTCGGTCGCCCGGAAGTCCGCCACCAGGTGGACCCCGGACCGGGCGGCGGCGTCTGCCAGCCAGTTCAGCAGGGTCGCGCCGGCGCCGTAGGCGACGACCCGGCAGGAGGTGGCGAGCAGCTTGAGGTGCCACACGCCCGGGTGTCGCTCCAGCAGCAGGACGCCGACCGCGCCGTGCGGGCCGAACCGGTCGGTGAGGGTGACCACCAGGACCTCGTGCCGGGGGTCGGTGATCAGGCCGCGCAGCACCGCGTCCGGGTAGTGGACCCCGGTCGCGTTCATCTGGCTGGTGCGCAGGGTGAGTTCCTCGACCCGGGACAGCTCCTCACCGGTGGCCCGGCCGATGCGCATCCGCAGGTCCAGGGAGCGCAGGAACTCCTCGTCGGAGCCGGGGGCGGCCGCGCGCTCGGCCTCGCGGCTAAAGCCCGCCTGGTACATCCGGCGGCGCCGCCGGGAGTCGACGGTGCTGGTCGCGGGGGTGAACTCGGCGAGGCCGGGGAGGGCGAGGACCTGCTCGGCCGGGTAGCACCGCACGCCGGGCAGGTGGAAGGCGACCTCGGCCCGTTCGGCGGGCCGGTCGTCGACGAAGGCGAGGGTCGTGAGCGCGAAGTTCAGCCGGTCGCCGATCCTGCGCACCGACTCGGACTTGGCGCCCCACCCGATCTCCGGCAGGACGAAGTACTCGGCCACGCCGAACGCCTCCAGCCGGGCCCAGGCGTGCTCGTGGTCGTTGCGGCTGGCGATGGACTGGAGGATGCCGCGGGAGTCCAGTTCGATCACCACCTGGCGCACCTCGTCCGGCAGGTGCACCTCGCCGTCCTCCAGCAGGGTGCCCCGCCAGAGGGTGTCGTCCAGGTCCCAGACCAGGCACTTGACGGTCTCGGCCATGTCGTCCTTCCTCGTCTCGACGGCCGCGGGCGCGCTCACGGTGCCCCCGGAGCGGCGGCGAGGGCGTGCCGGGCCAGCATCAGCCGGCACAGCTCGTTGCTGCCCTCGATGATCTCCATCAGCTTGGCGTCCCGGTACGCCCGAGCCACCGTGTGCCCGTCCCGGGACCCGGCCGAGGCCAGTACCTGGACGGCCGTCGCCGCGCCCCGGGCGGCCTGGGTCGCGCTGACGTGCTTGGCCAGTACGGTCGCCACCACCTGGTCCGGCGACCCTTCGTCCCAGCAGCGGCTGGCGTGCTCGCAGACCCGCGCGGCCACCTGCTCGGCCGTGTAGAGGTCGGCGATGTGCCCGGCGACGAGCTGGTGCTCCGCGAGCGGTCTGCCGAACTGCTTCCGTCCGGCGGCGTGCGCGGTGGCCGCCGCAAGGCAGGCCCGCAGAATGCCCACGCACCCCCAGGCGACGGACATCCGCCCGTAGGCCAGCGCGGTCGTCACCAGCAGGGCGGTCGGCAGCTCGTGGCCGCCCAGGACGCTGTCGGCCGGCAGCCGCACCCCGTCGAGGTGCACGTCCGCGTGTCCGGCCGCGCGGCAGCCGAGCGGGGCGGCGATCCGCTCGATCCGGACGCCGGGTGTGTCGGTGGGCACCACGACGGCCACCGCGCCGTCCTCGTGGCGGCCGACGACGACCAGCAGGTCGGCGTAGTGGGCGGCGGTCACCCACTTCTTGTGCCCATCGACGACGACCGTGCCGCCGTCGCGGCGGACGGTCGTCGTCATCGCCGCGAGGTCGCTGCCGGCGCCGGGCTCGCTGAAGCCGACCGCCGCCAGTCGGCCGCCGGTCAGCCGGGGAAGGTGGGCGGCCGACTGCTCGGCGGTGCCCAGGCGCTGGATGGTCCACGCCGCCATGCCCTGCGAGGTCATCACGCTGCGCAGCGAGCTGCACAGGCCGCCCACATGGGCGGTGTACGCGCCGCTGTGCAGGCTGCTGAGCCCCCAGCCGCCGTGCCGCTCCGGGACTTCGGCGCACAGCCGGCCCTCGGCGCCCAGGCCGCGCAGCAGGTCCAGCGGGATGAGGCCGGTTCGGTCCCACTCCTCCGCGAGGCCGCCGACCCGCAGGGTGACGGAGGCCATGGCGCCGTTCAGGTCCTCACCCATGCCGGCCCCCGGCGGCCGGCACCCGGAGCCGGTCCACCAGCTCCGCCATCCGCCGTACGGTGCGGAAGTTGTCCAGCCGCAGGTCCGCGCCGCGGACGGCGATGGCGTAGGTCTTCTCCAGGTGCACCACCACCTGCATGGCGAACAGGGACGACAGGCCGCCGGCGTCGAACAGGTCGGTGTCGGCGTCCCAGGCGGTCCCGGTGCGTTCCTCCAGGAATTCCAGCAGTTCCTTCTCCAGGCCGTGGGGGCCGGGCGTGTTCGCTGTGGTCATGGCCTTCTCCTCGTCGTCGATCAGGTGTAGTCGTAGAAGCCGCTTCCGGACTTGCGGCCCAGCCGGCCCTCGCGGACCAGCCGGAGCAGCAGTCCGGTGGGACGGCAGCCGTCGTCTCCGGTGCGTTCGTGGAGCACGGTGAGGGAGTCGACGAGGTTGTCGATGCCGATCAGGTCCGCGGTGCGCAGCGGGCCGGTGGGGTGTCCCAGGCAGCCCTGCATCAGCGCGTCGACGTCCTCGGCGGTCGCCGTGCCCTCCTCCACGACGCGGGCCGCGTCGTTGATCATCGGGTGCAGGATGCGGCTGGTCACGAAGCCGGGCGCGTCCCGGACGACCACCGCCCGCCGCCGCAGGACGCTGAGCAGGTCCGCCACGGCGGCCATCGCGGGCTCGCCGGTTCTGGCGCCGCGGACCACTTCTGCGGTGCCGATCAGGTAGGGCGGGTTCATGAAGTGGGTGCCGACCAGTTCCGCCGGCCGCTCCAGCGCCCCGGCCAGTTCGTCGACGGGGATGGAGGAGGTGTTGGTGATCAGCAGGGTTCCGGGCCGGACCAGCCCGGAGACCTCGGCCAGTACGGCGGCCTTGACCGCGGCGTTCTCGGTGACCGCCTCGATGACGGCGGTGGCTCTGGCGGCCTCCTTGAGCGAGGTGCCGGTGGCCAGGACGCCGGGGGGCGTCCCGGTGGGCAGGGCGCCCATCAGCTCGGCCAGCCGGAGCTCGCCGTCGATCAAGTCTGCGGCTCGGTCGAGCCGTTCCCGGTCGATGTCGACCAGGTGGACCGGCAGGCCGTGTCCGAGAGCGAGAACGGTGATGCCGACACCCATCACCCCGGCTCCCAGCACGGTGAGGGCGGGTCGTGGGGGTGGGTCGTCGTACGGGGCCGCGGTCAACGGATTCTCCTTCGTCTTCACAGGCCGTCGGGGGTGCGCAGCGTGGTGCCGAGCCAGTCGGCGACGGCGTCGCCGGTGGTCGCGACATGCTGTTCCATGATCGAGAAGTGGTCTCCGGGAACGTCGACGACGGTGTCGGCACCGGCCCAGGAGGAGCGCCAGTCACCGGCTTCGGCGGACGGGCGGCCGAGCGGGGTGGAGGCGCGGACCAGCAGCAGCGGGGCGCTGACCGGCGGGGGACGCCAGTCGTCGAGCAGACGGAAGTAGCCGCCCATCGCGGTCAGCCGGGTCCCGTCCATCGGGGCCGCCCGGTCCTCGCGGGCGAACATGCCGCCCAGCAGGACGTCGTTGAACTGGGTGATGCCCTGGTTGTCGGAGAGGTAGGTGTCCAGCAGCACCACGGCCGCCGGGCCCTCGCCGCGCCGTTCCAGCTCGGCGGCGACCCCGTGGGCGAGCGTGCCGCCGGAGGAGGAACCGGCCAGGACGAGCGTCCGTCCGGGCAGTTCCCGGAGCAGTGTCGTCGCCTGGAGGTCCAGCAGGGCCGGCATGTCGGCGGGCAGTTCCTCCTCGGGGGTGAATCCGGGGGCGTCCAGGGCGGCGACGGCGTAGCGGTCCCGGAAGCGGGAGGCGAAGCGGGCGTACTGGTGGGCGCCGCCGAGGGCGACGACGGAGCCGAAGCAGACGAGCACGGGGGCGTCGGCGCGCTCGTTCAGGCACAGCAGCCGCGGGCCGGTGCCGGCGGCCACGAGGTCGCCGCCGCTGCGGAAGGCCGGGCGGAGGGCGGAGGCGGTCTTGAGCAGGGCGATGCCCTCGTCGATCCGGCCGAGTGCGCAGGCCCGGCGGAACAGCACGCTCACCGGGTCGGCGGCGCCGGTGTCCGGCTCGGTGCCGGTGCCGGACGCGGCGGCGCCGGTCACGGGTGCCGCTCCGGGCCGGGGCGTGTCCTGCGTCCGGGCCTCGGCGGCGAGGCGTGCCGCGAGCGCGGCGGGGGTGCCGCTGTCGAAGACGGCGGAGGGCCGCAGCCGCAGTCCGGTGACGGCGGCCAGCCGGTTGCGGAGCTCGACCGCTGTCAACGAGTCGAATCCGGCGGCGAGGAAGGGCACCGTCGCGGACAGCTCCCCGGAGTCGGCGTGGCCGAGGACTTCGGCGGCCTGGGCGAGGACGAGTTCGCGCAGGACCAGCTCGTGTTCCCGCGCGTCGGCGGCGGCGTCGAGCCGGTGCCGCAGCGCCGCTGCGGCGGTCGGCGCCCCCTTGGCTCCGGTCGGCGCGGTCGGGCCGCGCCGGACCAGGGAGCGCAGCATCGGGTGCACCGGGCCGTCGCCGCGCACGGTGAGGTCGAGATGGGCCAGGACGACGGGGCTCCCGTCCTCCGGCGGGGCGGCGTCGGCGGCGCACACCGCGTCCAGCAGGGCCATGGCCTCCTCGTCGGAGAGGCCGCGGGCGCCGCGCCGGTCGATGCGCCGCCGTTCGGCGCCGCCCAGCTCCGCCGTCATCCCGCCGACCCGCTCCCAGGGCCCCCAGGCCAGGGACAGGCCGGGGAGCCCGAGCCGTCGGCGTTCCGCGATGAGGGCGTCGAGCGCAGCGTTGGCGGCCGAGTAGGACGCCTGACCGGGGCTGCCCAGCACGCCTGCGGCGGAGGAGAAGACGACGAACGCCGAGAGGTCCGCCCCGCGTGTCAGCCGGTCGAGGTGGTGGGCGGCGTCGAGCTTGGGCCGCAGGACGGCGGCCGTCCGCTCCCCCGTCAGCCCGTCCAGCAGACCGTCGTCGAGCACTCCGGCGGTGTGGACCACGGCGCACAGCGGATGGCGTCCGGGGACGGCCGCGAGCGCGGCGGCCAGTGCCTGACGATCCGTCACATCACATCGGACGGCGGTCAGTTCGGCTCCGGACCCGGCCAGCTCCGCCGTCAGCTCCGGCAGGCCCGGGGCGTCGGCGCCGCGGCGGCTCAGCACAAGGAGGTGGCGCACCCCGTGCGCGGCGACCAGATGGCGCGCCAGGACGGCCGCGAGAGCGCCGCCGCCGCTCAGCAGTACCGTCCCCTCGGACGGCCCGAACGGACCGTCCGATCCGGTCGCTGCCGCGGGGGCGGGGGCCTCGGTCGCGGTGGCGGTGGCAGTGGCAGCGGCGGCCGACGGCCGCATCAGCCGGGGCGCGTACAGGACGCCGCCGCGCAGGGCCGCCTGTGGTTCGCCCGTGGCGAGGAGCTCGGCGAGCGCGTCGCCGAGACCGTCCGGGTCCGGCTCTTCGGTGTCCAACAGCACGAACCGGTCGGGGTGTTCGAGCTGAGCGGCCCTGAGCAGGCCCCAGACGGCCGCCGCGCCGAGGTCCGCCGGCCGCGGCCGCGCGCTGCGCGGGCCGGTCGCGCCCCGGGTGAGCACCACCAGGGGCGTACGGGCGGTGCTGTCGTCGGCCAAGTGGGCCTGGAGGCGGTCCAGGACTTCGGACACGACCCGGTGCGCCGCCTCGGGGTCCGCGTCCCGGGCGGGGTCGTCCCCGGTCGCGCCGGCCGCACCGGTCGCACCGGCCGCGGTGCCGGTGCCGGTGGACGGCGGGCAGATCAGCAGCGCCGCGTCGGGTGTCGCGGACAGGTGTCCGGCGGCGAAGGCGGCCGGGAGCAGCCGCTCGTCCCGCGGGCCGAGGAGGCCCCAGCGGGTGACCGGGCGCGGGCCGGGCCCGGCGGTGACCGGCGTCCAGCCGACGTGGAAGACGGAGCCGGCGGACGCCCGCAGCGCGGCGGGGGACGCCGTGCGCAGGGTGAGCGCGCCTACGGTCGCCACCGTACGCCCCGAGGGGTCGGTGATCCGCGCGGCGACGGTGTCGGGGCCGTCGGGGCGCAGCCGGACGCGCAGGACCGGCGCGTCGGAGGTCCCGATCGCGACGCGCTGCCAGGAGAAGGGCAGGGGGACGCCGTCGGCGGGCTCCGCGGTCCCGGCGCCCTCGCGCAGACCGGCCGTCTGGAGGGCCGCGTCCAGGAGGGCCGGGTGCACGGCGAACCCGTCGGCTCCGGTGCCGGGGAGGTCGTCGGGCAGGGCCACTTCGGCGTGGATCGCGTCCGGGGTGCGCCAGGCGGCACGCAGGCCCCGGAACGCCGGACCGTAGGAGACGCCCCGGGCTTCGAGCAGTCCGTACAGTTCGTCCACGTCCAGGGGGACGGCGCCGGGCGGGGGCCACGCGCCGGCCGGTTCGGCCGTGTCGTCCCCTTCGGCCGCGCGGTCCTCGGGGCCGACCGTGCCGGTCGCGTGCCGGGTCCAGGGCGGGGCGGCGGCGCCGGGGGCGGCCTCGGGCCGGGAGTGGAACTCCACCGGACGCCGTCCTGTGCCGTCCTCGGCACCCACCCGTACGCGCAGTTGTACGGCGTGGTCGTCGGCGGCGTCGCCGGGCAGCAGCAGCGGGGCCGCGAGGGTCAGTTCCTCCACCAGGGCGCAGCCGACGCGGCGGCCCGCGTGCGCGGCCAGCTCCACGAGGGCCGCGCCGGGCAGGATCACGGCTCCGGCCACGGAATGGTCGGCGAGCCAGGGGTGGGTGGCCGCGGAGAGCCGGCCGGTGAAGAGGGTGCCCGCGTCGTCGGGCAGTTCGACCGCGGCGCCGAGCAGCGGATGGTCCACGGCGGCCTGGCCGACGGCCGCCGGGTCCCGGTCGGCCGGCGGGGCGTCGAGCCAGTAGCGGCGTCGCTGGAAGGCGTAGGTGGGCAGGTCCACCCGCTGGGCGCCGGTTCCCGCGAACAGCCGCTCCCAGTCGACGCGCAGGCCCCGGACGTGCGCCTCGGCGAGGGCGGTCTGAAACCGGCGGAGCCCTCCGGCCCCGCGCCGCAGGGTGTCGAGCACCAGCGTCCCGGGAGCGCCCGCGTCGGCGGCCGTGTCCTCGATCCCGTACATCAGGGCGGGCTGGGGGCTGGACTCGATGAAGACGCGGTGCCCCGCCGCGAGGAGCGAGCGGGTCGCCCGCTCGAACTCGACCGTCTGCCGGAGGTTGCGGTACCAGTACTCGGCGTCCAGGGCCTTCGTGTCCAGCGGACCGCCGGTCACACTGGAGTAGTACGGCACCGCGCCCGAGAGGGGCGTGATGCCGTCCAGGCCGGACAGCAGGCGCTCACGGATCTCCTCCACGTGCGCCGAGTGTGACGCGTAGTCGACTTCGATGAGGCTCGCCCACACCCCTTCCTGGAGAAGTTCCTCCACCAGTGCCGTGACCGCGTCCGCTGCGCCCGAAACCACCGTTGAAGACGGGCCGTTGACCGCCGCCACCGACAACCGGCCACCCCACGAAGCGATACGCTCCCGCACCACACCCACCGGCAACGGCACCGACGCCATACCCCCACGCCCCGCCANCGCCCCCACCGCACGAGAACGCAACGCGACCACCCGCGCCCCGTCCTCCAGACTCAGACCACCCGCCACACACGCAGCCGCGATCTCCCCCTGGGAGTGACCCACCACCGCATCCGGAACCACACCGAACGAACNCCACACCNCCGCCAACGACACCATCACCGCCCATAGCACCGGCTGCACCACATCAACCCGCTTCAGCAGCCGCTCCGAACCCAACGCGTCGGCCAACGACCAGTCGACGTAAGGCGTCAGGGCCCTCCCGCACTCCGCCATCCGCCCCGCGAACACACGCGACTCGTCCAGCAGCCCCGCAGCCATCCCCACCCACTGCGAGCCGTGGCCCGGGAACACGAGCACCGAGCGGCCCGGGAGCTGCCCCCCGCCGACTGCCACGCCCGCCGAGCCCGCACCCCGTGACAGGGCGGCGACACCGGCCAGCAGCTCGCCCCGGCCCGCCCCCACCACCACGGCACGCTCCGCGAACCGTGAACGCCCCACCGCCAGCGAATGACCCACGTCCACCACGCTCAGACCCGGTTCCGCCACCACCCGCTCATGCAGCGCCGCCGCCTGGGCGCGCAGCGCGTCCGGGGTACGCGCCGACAGGATCCAGGGGACGGCGGCGACCGGCGCGCCGGCCGGTGCGGTGGGGGCGGCCGGTGCGGTGGGGGCCTGTTCGAGGATGACGTGGGCGTTGGTCCCGCTGGCGCCGAAGGAGGACACCCCGGCCCGGCGCGGCCGTCCCGTCTCCGGCCAGGGGGTGGCCTCGGTGAGCAGGCGGACGGCTCCCTCGGTCCAGTCGACGCGGGGCGAGGGGCGGTCGACGTGCAGCGTGCGCGGCATCACGCCGTGCCGCATCGCCAGCACCGACTTGATCACCCCGCCGACGCCCGCGGCGGCCTGGGTGTGGGACAGGTTGGACTTCAACGAGCCCAGCCACAAAGGCCGGTCGGCGGGCCGGTCCTGACCGTACGCGGCCATCAGTGCCTGGGCCTCGATGGGGTCGCCGAGCACGGTGCCGGTGCCGTGCGCCTCCACCATGTCCACCTCCGACGGGGCGAGTCCGGCACGGGTGAGCGCCTGGCTGATCACGCGCTGCTGCGCGGGCCCGTTCGGGGCGGTCAGCCCGTTGCTGGCGCCGTCCTGGTTGACGGCCGAACCCCGGATGACGGCCAGGACGGGATGTCCCGCGCGCTGGGCGTCCGAGAGCCGTTCCAGCAGGAGCAGGCCCAGGCCCTCCCCGAACCCGGCTCCGTCCGCGGCGGCCGAGAAGGACTTGCTGCGTCCGTCGGGTGCCAGGCCGCGCTGGCGGCTGAATCCGGCGTACAGCCCGGGGGTGGACATCACGGTCACCCCGCCGGCGAGGGCCAGGGTGGTGTCGCCGGAGCGCAGCCCCTGGCAGGCGAGGTGGACGGCGACCAGGGAGGACGAGCAGGCGGTGTCCAGGGTGACCGCCGGGCCTTCCAGGCCCAGGGTGTAGGCGATCCGGCCCGAGGCGACGCTCGGGATGCTGCCGGTGCCGAGGAAGCCTTCCAGCTCGTCGGGCACCCGGTCGAGCCGGGACGCGTACTCGCCGTGGATCACTCCGGTGTAGACGCCGGTGCGGCTGCCGCGCAGGGTCGTCGGGTCGATGCCCGCGCGTTCCACCGCTTCCCAGGACGCTTCCAGCAGCAGCCGTTGCTGCGGGTCCATGGCCAGGGCCTCGCGCGGGGAGATACCGAAGAAGCCGGGGTCGAAGCCGGTCGCGTCGTGGAGGAAGCCGCCTTCACGGACGTAGAACGTGCCGGACGCGTCGGGGTCCGCGTCGAAGCCGCCCTCGACGTCCCAGCCTCGGTCGGCGGGGAACGCCGAGACCGCGTCGCGTTCCTTGACCAGAAGCTCCCACAGGTCTTCCGGGGTACGCACCCCGCCGGGGTAGCGGCAGCTCATCGCCACGACGGCGACGGGCTCGGCGAAGTCGTCGCGGAGCCGTCGGTTCTCCTGCCGCAGGCGCTGGTTGTCCAGCAGCGAGGCGCGCAGGGCGGCGACCACCTGATCCGTGTCGGTGGGCATGGCAGTCGGCTTCTCCTTCTGCGGCTGTCGGTCAGTCACGTTCGCCGCCCAGGGCCATCCGGACGAGCTCGTCGACGGCCATGCCCTCGATGTCGTCGGCGGCGGGAACCGGTGCCTCCGGCCGGCCGGCGAGGTCCAGGAGCGCGTCGAGGAGTCCGGCCCGGCGCAGTGCGGCGGGTGGGATCGCGGCGAGCAGGGAGCTGATCTCGTGGTCCTCGCGGTCCGCCCCGACTGGTGTCCCGGCAGCCTTCCCTGTGGCCTTCCCGGCGGCCTTGCCGGTGGCGGCGGGGCCGCCCGGCCCGTCGGGTACCAGGCGCCCGGCGAGGTGGGCGGCGACGGCGGCCGGGGTGGGGTGGTCGAAGACCAGGGTCGCGGGCAGCCTGCGGCCGGTGGCGGCGCTGAGCCGGTTGCGGAGTTCGACGGAGGTGAGCGAGTCGAAGCCGAGATCCTTGAACGGCTGGTCCGGGTCGATGGTCGTGGCCGCGCCGTGGCCGAGGATGTCGGCGCTCCGGCTCCGTACCAGGTCGAGCAGGGCGGCGACGCGTTCCTCCGGGGGAAGGCCGGTCAGCCTGCGGCGCAGCGAGTCCGCTCCGGCGGCGTCCGCCCCGGAGGCGGGACGGCGTACGGTGCCGGGGACCAGGGCGGAGAGCAGGGCCGGTACGGGTGCGGTCCGGGCCGCCGTCCGGAGCCGGCCGAGGTCGATCTTGACCGGCACGAGCAGGGGTTCGTCCAGGGTGAGGGCCGCGTCGAACAGCGCCAGACCTTCTGCGCTGTCGATGGCCGCGGTGCCCGACCGGGACATGCGCCGCAGGTCGGCGGCGGTGAGCGTCCCGGTCATGGTGCTGCGGCGTGCCCACAGGCCCCAGGCGAGTGACTGGGCGGGCAGGCCCAGGGCCCGGCGGTGCTGGGCGAGCGCGTCGAGGAAGGCGTTGGCGGCCGCGTAGTTGCCCTGGCCGGCGTTGCCCACCGTGGCGGACGCCGAGGAGAACAGGACGAAGGCCGACAGCGGCAGATCACGGGTGAGGGCGTGCAAATGGAGAGCTCCGTCGACCTTGGGCCGCAGTACGTGGCGCATCCGCTCGGGGGTCAGCGACTCGACCGTCCCGTCGTCCAGGACACCCGCCGCGTGGACGACCGCGCTCAGCGGGCGGTCGGCGGGGATGCCGGCGAGCAGGACGGCGAGCGCGTCCCGGTCGGCGACGTCACATGCCGCTACGTCCACCCGGGCGCCGAGTCGGCGCAGTTCGGCGGCGAGGCCGGCCAGGCCCGGGGCGTCCGCGCCGCGCCTGCCGACGAGCAGCAGGTTCCGTACGCCGTGCGCGGTCACGAGGTGCTGTGCCACCAGACCGCCGAGCGCACCGCCGGCCCCGGTGACGAGGACGGTTCCCCCGGGCGGAGCGACACCGGACGGTGTGTCCAGGTCCGGGACCCGGACCGGGACCGGGACCGGGTCCAGGTCCAGGTCCAGGTCCAGGTCCAGGTCCGTGCCCCAGACAGCGAGCGCGTTCGTGTCCGGCTTCGGGTCCGTGGTGACGGTGGCCCTGGTGAGCCGGGCGGCGAGGAGTTGTCCGGCGCGTATCGCCAGTTGGGGTTCCGTTCCGGCCAGTGCCCGGGGCAGCAGGCCGGTCACGGCGGCCGGGTCATCGGTGTCGATCAGCAGGAAGCGGTCCGGGTGCTCGGACTGGGCGGAGCGGACGAGGCCGCGGACCGCGGCGCCGGTGAGGTCGGTGACCTCCTCACCGGCCGCCGTGGAGACCGCGCCCCGGGTGACGAGCACGAGCCGGGTGCCGTCGTCCCAACGCGGGTCGGCCAGCCAGTTCTGGACGAGCCGCAGGGCGTCGTCCAGTGCGGTGTGCACGGATGCGGCGTCGGGCGGCCCCGGCAGGTGCGGGGTGTGGTCGCACCAGGCCAGCACCGCGGCGGGCGGCGGCGCTCCCCCGTCCAGCGCGGCACCGAGGGCGGCCAGGTCCGGATGGCTGTCCGGGAAGAACTGCCCCCCGCCGAGGACGGCCCAGCGGCCGGGGGGACCGGCGGGTGCGGTGGCGGGCGCCGCCGACCACCGCACCCGGTAGAGGGATTCCGGGCCGCCCTCCGGGCGGAGGGCGTCGAGGTCGATCGGGCGGACGGCGAGCGCCTCGACCGACACGACCGGGAGACCGTTCCGGTCCGTCGCGTCGATCGACACCGATCCGTCCGGCCGGAAGCCGAGCCGTACCCTGAGCGCGGTGGCGCCGACGGCGTGCAGCCTGACCCCGTTCCAGGAGAACGGCAGTCCGGCGGACGGCCGGTCCGGGCCCGGTCCGGTCTCCGGCTGAGCGCGCAGGAACAGTCCCTGGAGGGCGGCGTCCAGCAGGGCGGGGTGCACGCCGAAGGCGGCGGCGGACCGGTGCTGGTCCTCGGGCAGGTGTACCTCGGTGAGGATCTCGTCGCCCCGGCGCCAGGCACGGGTGAGCCCGCGGAAGGCGGTTCCGTAGCCGTAGCCGGAGGCGTGGAACCGCTCGTACAGGTCGTCGACGGGGACCGGGACGGCGCCGGGCGGGGGCCAGGAGCCGGTGTCGTCCGGTGCGGATGCGGGTGCGGGTGACGGCTCGCGGGTCGTGGCGTCGGCGGTGAGTACGCCGGCGGCGTGCGCGGTCCAGTGCGGGGTCGTCGCGTCCTCACGGCAGGAGAACAGGCCCAGGGAGCGGGTGCCGTGCGCGTCCGCGGCACCGACCCGTACTTGCAGGCGGACGGCGGCGTCGGCGGGTATCAACAGCGGTGCCTGGAGCGTCAGTTCCTCCACCGTGTGGCATCCGGCCTCGTCCGCGGCACGTACCGCGAGCTCCGCGAAGGCCGCGCCGGGCAGCAGGACCGTACCGGCCACGGCGTGGTCGGCGAGCCAGGGGTGGGTACGCAGCGAGATCCGGCCGCTGAGCAGCAGTTCACCGGTGTCGGCCAGCTCGATGGCCGCTCCGAGGACGGGGTGGCCGGCCGGATCGAGCCCGGCCGAGCCCACATCGGCCGCCGTGGTGGGCGCCGGCTCGGGCCAGTAGCGGCTGCGCTGGAAGGCGTACGTCGGCAACTCCACCCGCCGCGCCCCCGGGAACGCCCCCGACCAGTCCACCCCCAAACCCCGCTCCCACGCACGACCCACCGCACGCAACACCTGCTCCAGGCCGCCTTCTCCGCGCCGCAACGTCCCCAGCACCGCGGCATCCACACCAGCCGCCTCCACCGACTCCCCCACCGCCACACCCAGCACCGGATGCGGACTGGACTCGACGAAGAACCGGAACCCCTCCCC